>NZ_JVDT01000136.1 GCF_001076885.1 Bacillus sp. 522_BSPC | reverse complement strand
ACCACTTTCTCTATGCTTCTATCGATTTTTGGCACTCATCCCCCTAATGAACACCACTTCTCACATCTTCTTTGAATAACGGTTTTCACACCTTTTATAAAGAATCCTTCACTCATAATACGCCCATTGATGCACTCCAATAAGTGTATATTGCTTATCTAATATTCTCTTAATTCTTCGCATCTCTCCTGAAATCAGGCACCATTCATACATTTCTTTTGTCGTTATCTTTCTTTCTGGAAAAAGCAGCTTAAACTCTTCTATACTTCGTAAAACCGCTTCCTCCAAGCTTTCTGTATTTCCACATGCATCACATTTTATGATCGATCGTTCTGTTGAAACGGTCAATGTGTTACATTTATCACAAAGGATTCCTTTCTTAAGTTCATCAAAATTATAACTTGGAAGTCTTCGGTAAGGTGATTCGTCCATATGGAGAGCAATCAGCTTTCCGCTAAGTCAATATGCTGTTTATTTACTTTTGTTATATTTTTTTCTAATGATTTAATGTAACGATTTAATGGAGTAGGGTAAAGACAAGGCAAATAAAAAGGAGCTTGATGTAAGGTGAATTCGGGGTTTACAAATACAACATGAGGTATAATTGGAATGGACTAGCCAAGCTGATGAATTAGTTGTCTTAAGGAAGACTCTGTTCGTTTTAATTGAGTAATAGGATTTTTCATTTCCATTTTATTATAACGCTTATAGAATCGATCCTTTTCATAGTAAAAATCTCCTTCATAGTTCTTAATTTCATAGAGATGAAGTGCTTCTCCTTCGATCAGTATAGTATCAACTTGAAATGTTGTTTGGTTCGATTGCAGTAATAAATCATTTAATATAACATAATCTTCCGTGAATTTTCCGAGTATTGTATCAAATTTTCGCTCTCCTTCCCAGCCTTTTATTTGATTAGTATATTTCCGCTTCCTTTCCTCTGATAATTCCATCCGGCTATTCAATGATTTTAACATAGCTAATTCTGGCGGTTTCTGTCTCTGCTTGTACAAATTTTATCCCTCCTGTTATTCTTTAGAGTGTAAAAACAACTCTTGTTTTTTAGTATACTATACCTTTTCCTACTCTACTAAAAAAAGCCCCACCACATCCCAAAAAATGTAGTGAAGCTTCCTCTCTTATTCCGGTTCCTTTAACTTAACCGTTAACGTATCATTTTCTTTTACCTTTGAACCTGCCTTTATGCTTTGGGAAGATACGTACCCGCTTCCTGAGCTTTCCAGCTTTAATTTATTTAGGTCTGCTACTTTTAAAACATCTCGTAAAGACCAGCCCTTCATATTAGGGACTGTTTCATTACCATTTGTTTTTAAGATTACCTTTTCCCCTTTTAGATAGGTTTCGCCTTTATCAGGAAGCTGTCCTTCAACTGTTTTACCTTCTCCGATAATAATAGCATTTAGTCCTTTATCTTTCAGGACTTTCTTTGCTTCTTCTGCAGTCATTCCACTTAAATTTGGAATTTCAATCGGATCAGAAACTTTTTCTTCCGTTGGAACAATATCCATATATTGAAGACTACTCTTCATAACAGAAGTAAAAATTTCTGCAACAGGCTCAGAACCCACTTCTGTATCTTTAAGTTCTGGCTGCTGTACAGCTACATACATAATCAATTCTGGATCATCTTTCGGAGCCATTCCTAAAAAGGAAAAAATATAATTTTCCTTGCCAGTTAGATAACCGCCACCGCTTTTAGGAATTTGTGCCGTTCCAGTTTTACCAGCAACAGAATATCCATCAATATCGAATTTTTTGTATCCTGTTCCCTTAGGACTAGTTATTACCGTTTCAAGAATATCACGCACCTCTTTTGCCGTTTCAGCAGAAATAGGAGTTCCCGTCACTTCTGTCTTGCCTTTTTTAATAATCTCGCCTGTATTTGGATCTTTGATTTGCTCGATTACGTACGGCCTCACCATTTTCCCATCGTTAGCAACAGCAGTGGCTGCTTGAATTTGTTGAATCGGTGTTAATGCTGTTCCTTGCCCAAAAGCCGTCGTGATTTTTTCAATTGGCCAGTTAAAAACAATGGAACTATTCGCTTCTCTTGGTAAATCAATACCTGTCGGCTGATCTAAACCAAATTTCGTCAAATATTCCCTAAACGTATCAAACCCTATTTTTTCTTTAGCAAGTTTTGCGAAGGCTACATTGGAAGATCGTTGAACCCCTTCCAAATAAGAAATAGGGCCCCAACCAACACCACCATTATGATCGCCAATTCCCTCATATCTACCTGACTTGTATTCTTCATTAGGTTTAAATACTCCTTCTTCCACAGCAGCTGCCAAAGTAAATATTTTCATTGTAGAACCTGGTTCATAATTGGTTTCAATTGCTTCATTATGCCAAGAATCTGTAATTCCATCCCTTGTTTCAGGATCAAAAGATGGTCTTTGACTCATCGCTAAAATTTCTCCTGTTTTCGGATTAGCTACAATTGCAATCATTTTCGCAGGATTATATTGATCATCCACTTTATTCATTGTATCTTCTAAAAAGGATTGAATTTTCTTATCAAGGGTCAAATAAACATCATCCCCATTTTTTGCAGGCTCAATTTTGTCCTTACTGTTTGGTAAAATATATCCCCAAATATCTTTGCTATACTCCATGCTGCCATCCGTACCTGTTAACAAATTGTTTAGACTTTCTTCAATGCCAAGCCTACCGGTTTCTTTGCCATCTGATTCTTCTAAATAGCCAATTACATGGGAAGCAAAAATCCCATTCGGATAAAATCGTTTTTTGCCTTCAACGATTTGTATGCCAGGGAGGTTCAAATCTTCAATTTTCTTTTTGGTTTCATAGGAGAGGTCTTTACCAGCATTCCCAAATTCCACTTGCTTGGCGTCCTCTTTTGTTAAAATTCTATAAATCTCTGATTCTTCTAAATCAATATATTTAGCTAGCTCTCTAGCCGTCTTTTCTGGATCATCCACATGAACCTTTTTGTCTAAATTCTTACTTAATGAGGCGTCTGTTACAGCCACTAGCTTATATGAAACAGCATCTTCTGCAATCACTTCGCCATTACGGTCTAAAATACTGCCTCTTGATGCTTCTAACACACGAGATGTATTATGTTTTTTTTCTGCTTGAGCAGCTAGCTCAACTCCTGATACTTCTCCTGTTGCCTGAATATAAACAAAGCGAATAACTAAAACAAAAAAGAGCAGACAAAATAAAATAAATAGGATGGCTGCTCCAAAATTAATATTAGGCTGCTTTCGAATCATTGCTTAATGCACAACCTTTACATTATCTTTACTAAAATCAAGTCCTAATTTACTAGCTACTTCGCGTAAACGCTCAAAGCTGCTTAATTCCTTTACTTGTGTGTCTAATTCCTTATTGGACTTTTCAATAGAATTAATGGAGCTTTGTGTCACTTGAATTTCTTTATTCACTTGATAAATTTCACTTTGATTGCTGACAATTTTCACACCGCCAAAACAAATAATCGCTATAAAGGCAATTCCTAAAACTTTCTCTCCAGGAGATAATAATGATCTTGTTTGTTTAATGACCTTTTTAACCGACTGTTTTTCCTCTTGATGCTGATACTGATCCTGTTGAATTTTTCTAGCTAAATTACTCATTTAATTACCTCCTGCATACATGGATTATTGTTTTTCAGCAACACGTAATTTTGCTGATCTCGCTCTGTTATTAAATTCCAATTCTTCCTCTGATGGAGTAATTGGCTTTCTCGTAATTAATTTCAATTCTGGTTTAAATTCATCTGGAATAATTGGAAGTCCTGGCGGCAATGGCGGCAGGTCGCTCGCTTTTTTAAATGTCGACTTACAGATTCTGTCTTCAAGGGAATGAAAAGTGATAACACTAATTCTTCCGCCTGGATTTAATAACTTCATTGCTTGCTCTAACGATGATTCAAATACACCTAGTTCATCATTAACCGCAATCCGTATTGCTTGAAATACTCTTTTTGCAGGATGTCCACCTTTTCTTCTTGCAGGTGCTGGAATTGCCTCTTTTATTAATTCAACCAGCTCTCCTGTCGTTTCGATTGGCTTACTTTCTCTTGCTGCCTCAATTTTTCTTGCAATTTGCTTAGAGAATTTCTCCTCGCCATAACGAAAGAATATTTTAACTAACGATTCATACGACCATGAATTAACGACATCATATGCAGTAACATCTGCTTCATTATCCATGCGCATATCAAGTGGCGCATCATGATGATAGCTGAACCCACGCTCAGGAGTATCCAATTGAGGAGAAGAAACACCTAGATCATATAGAACGCCATCAACATGGGTAATTCCTAAATGATGAATCTCTTCTTCCAAATAGCGAAAATTACTTTTGACAATTGTTAACCTGTCCTTGTAAGGAGCTAATTTCTCTTCTGCATTTTTTATAGCTACTTCATCTTGATCGAACGCTATTAATCTTCCACTCCCTGATAATCTCGAAAGAATTAACTCGCTATGCCCAGCTCCACCTAATGTACAATCTACATAGATTCCATCCGGCTTAATGTTAAGGGCATCGACCGCTTCATTGAGTAAAACTGTTGTATGATTAAACATGAATCCACACCTGTCTATAAATTTTCTTGTAAGTAATAATTAGTATGTACATGATGATAAAAATTAAATATCGAATCCAATCATATTCTCTGCAATTTCTCCAAAAGAATCCTCTGATTCTGAAAAATAATTTCCCCACTCTTGTTTGTCCCATATTTCAATACGATTAGAAACACCTAAAATAACACATTCCTTCTCTAACTGTGCATATTGAAACAGGGGCGTTGCAATATTTATGCGTCCTTGTTTGTCAATTTCGCATTCTGTTGCTCCGGAAAAGAAAAAACGGGTAAATGCTCTAGCATCTTTTTTCGTTAATGGTAATTGCTTGAGCTTTTCTTCTATAATCTCCCATTCGCTAAGGGGGTAACCAAAAAGGCATCGATCGAGGCCACGGGTTAGGATAAAGGTTTCACCTAAGTTATCTCTGAATTTAGCAGGCACAATAATACGTCCTTTTGCATCGACATTATGATGATATTCCCCCATAAACATACCCTTGTCCCCCACTTTCTAACCTCAATGTACCACAATCCCCCACTTTCCTCCACTATTAAATTTAATTCTAGCTATTTTGTTTATTTCCTGCAACAAAATTAATAATTTTGAAAAGACCGACAAAGCTTATTTCTACTGTTAAGAGTACATAAAAAGCTTGGCTAGAAAAAATTCTAACCAAGCTTTTTTGTATTTATCTACATTTTATTATTCTTAATCCATGGAGGCTTTATAGAAAAGGATCATTTACTTCCATAATGCTTCCTCTTCATTAGATAATTCCATTAGAAAAGGAAGTAGAACCATTACGATGATAAAGTAAGCAAGATAAATTCCAATTATTTGGTATGCTGAAATATTAAATAAACGGAGGAAAATAAGAAAGAGAGATAAAAAGGATACAACAACAGTTTTCTTCCGTGCTTTTTTAGAATAATACTGTTTTTGGCCACATTGAGGACAGTCTATAGCGGGATTTAAAGTAAACATCTTTTTAAAGGTTTGTTTCCAGCTCCAATCTTTGCCGCATTTTTGACAAGTTGGCATTTAATTATCACTCCTTTTTCATTCATTTTCATCATAATAAAAATAGTATACCAATCCTTCTACTATTTGGCATACTATTTTCTCTTGTTTATTTAGGCTGTTTTCGTAAAGTTTGTTGCGATTACTCGCAGCCGGAATACACTTCGCTTTCCGTGTGGCGAAGCTTAAGCCTCCTCAGCTTCGCCTCCGGGGTCTCAGACTGTCTCGCTAATCCCACAGGAGTCTTCGTGTATTCCGGCTGCTAATTGTTTCCTACTAATTCTTTTTCCTATTGAAAAAACAACAATCCTTTAGAAAACAGCCTTTATATAAAAGGAAAAACTGCATTATAATTTAATTACTTTATGGGTTCCATCAAAATCCATCGGTAATTTCATGACATCTTCAAGAAAATCAAGACCATACTTGTTTAAGAAATAAGTAATGTTCCAGACTCTCTCTTGAGGAGAACCTTCTGGTTTTAAATTTTGCTCAATGCGGCTAAACTTATTTACAATGACTTCATGCTTTAATTTAACCGAATCATTCACTTTATTCTGTAGAAACTCGATTTGACTCCTTAAAAAGTCTTCATTTTTCTCCATAAGTGGGAGTAAACCTTTATACTCGGATGTCATTTCCTGTTCAAGCAAATCGTATTTGGTTTCAATAACACCTTTTAACTCATTCAGTAATTGAGCTATCTTTTCATTTGAAACAGACTTTAAAAATTGCTCACACTTTTCTGATGTTCCATTTATCAGAATATCCTTCATCGATAATTCTAATTCTGTGATATCAGCTTCTACACTTCTCTCTAATAAAGTAATATTTAGACGAGGTACGATAGGTGGCATTTTGATCCCTAAATGCTCAAACGCTCCTTTAAGTTCCGCCCAATAAGCTATCTCTCCTGGTCCGCCTATAAACGCTAGTGTTGGAAAGAGAAGATCTTGTGTTATTGGCCTGGTAACGACATTATTGCTTAGCTTCTGAGGAAATTCACTTGCCATTTCCCTTAATTCCTCGAATGTAAAAGATACGGTTTTATCTTTTCCGATAAAACGTCCTTCTGCTTTATCGTATTGCAATAATATTCTTTCTTGCTCCCCCTCATCATAATAAAACAAGTTAGCTGGATTTTCCGCCATTTCAATAACAAGAGAATAACCGCTATCCTGCACTAGTTTTTGCTGTTCTGAAACGGCATCCGCCAACTTGTGAAATTCATTGATTTGCTTTAGAAAAATTTCTTTCTCTAGCTTACGAATTTCTTTATCACCAGAATCAACCAAAAGTAGGCCGTAATCTTTAAATAAACTCATTGTCATATAGCTAAAAAAGTCAACAATTGTCTTGGATTCGTGAACAGCTGACTGTAAAAGCTGCAATAACGGCTTAGAATGCTCTGTTTCCCCATACGATTCCACCACTGTTTCCAGCCAGTCTATACAGACCTGTTTTTCTAGTGCTATATCGGAAGCCATTCTTTTATCCAATACTCTTTGCGGAAATACAACCTTTTTCATTTTTTCCTTATCAGGTGTATAAATATGATTAATTTCCAAGTAATCATGATCCTCTCCCGCTACCCAGAAAACAGGTACAACTGGAATGCCCAATTCTTTTTCTTTCTGTTGAGCTAAAAGAATAATGCTGATAACCTTATGAATGGAATATAACGGACCTGTTAAGACACCTGCCTGTTGCCCACCAATCACAACGACACTATTTTCCTGTCTCAATTTAGCAATTGATTGCCTCACTTTTTCACTTTGAGGAAAATTTTCCATATACACTTCAATATAGTTAGCAAGATCATTTCTCATAAAAGATCTTGTTTCCAACTCTTTCAATCTTTCCTCATAGCAACCGTTGTCAAGATAAGAATAATGAAAAAATTCCTTTGTGCTATTTTTTTGTTCTAAATAATCTGTTACAAACTTATTTGCCACAGGCAAAGAGAGATTTATCATCTCCATCTATGTACTTCCTTTCTCCAATTCGAGTTTTCCCTTTTATGTATTTTTCCCTTTATAATAAAGACTCTTTCATTAGTGGGAGCCCTGCCACAAGTTTTCCCTAGGCTACTTACTCTCTAAAAACATCTATTCATCCCTTTTATTTCGTTACATAGAAAAGTATAGCATCCCTTTTAAATAAAAGAAAAAAAGTTGCTTATGCACTTTTTTCTAGCTGGTATTTTTGCTAATTACAACTTGCTTCTAGCATCTACTAGTTAATTGCCCCCTATACATTTCAAGAAGGTCTTTGCTTAGAGGTTTTTGGAGATTCTCCAATGCTACACTATCTATAACTTTAAACCGTTCCCATTGCCTTTAGGATAGAAAGTACAAGGCCATAAATGACTAACACAACATACAAGGTGAAAAAGCATAGAAATGTTACACGCCAAATTCCTTTAAACACTTTTTTATACTCAATTTCCTCTTTCCATTTCCAATGAATAATAACAAATAACATTCCAATCAACAAAATAAAAATCACGATATATAATAATAGAGATGTATTCCAAATAGACCGAATAAGAAAATGCACGGAAAGGATAAAAAAGAAGGTGCTAATATCTAGTGCTAGATGTACTGAAAACCGCTGTTTTTTTGTCAACGACTTGCTTATGACAAATACAATAAACAACGTAAAGATTGGAAATACAACGAGAAAACTAATGAGCTGTGAAGTTAAATTAAGCATTTAAACACTCCTCTCTTCCTCGTTCTTTTCCTTTAATCATTAAATAAACAGTTGCAGCAATAGGCGAAGAGATTTTTTTCCTTTTCGCTTTTTCTACTATGTATCCTAAAATAGCGTCTATTTCTGTTGGTCTCCCAGCCTCTATATCCTTTAGCATGGAAGATTTATTCAAAGCAGTATTACGAATAACCTCTATACAATAATCTCGATAAAGTATTCTATTTTCTTTCGTTATCGATAAAATTTCCAACACTTCTTCTAAAAATAAACTCATTACTTGATAATAATAAGCATTTTGCAATAATTGGCCATTTTTGACCTGCAATATACTTGTTAAACTATTTACAACGCTATTTACCACTAATTTTTTTTGCATCATTGTCACATAATCGGGTTCATTGATGAATGGAAAAGCTTGATTATTTTCTGTTGTTAGGGAGAGTAAAATCTCTGCCACCTTTCCTTTGACACAAGCTAGTTTAATAGCTCCTATCCCCGTGTGAACAACTGTTTGCTCATCATCCTTCATTGCACCGTGCTCTACTATGCCAATCATTAAATTGGGAATATTAGATTCCAAAATCGTCTCTATGTGACTCATTCCGTTTTGTAGAAAGCACATTGCTTTTATGCGACTCCCAAGCATCTCCATTTTTTCATAAATTGGTGCTAATTGATATTGCTTTACTGTTACAATTGTAAGGTCTTCTGCCCCATCCCACTCTGCAAAATAACGAACTTCCACCGTGCGAGACTGCTTATCCTCATTCACTTTATAATAAATACCTTTGTTCTTAATCAACTCATATTGCTTTGGGGACCGAACGTATAAAGTTACATCATGCTTTTCCTTTAACTGGTATGCACATAATAAGCCAATTGCACCAGCTCCTATAATTCCAATTTTCATCCGAAGCTCCTTTACCGTTTCAATTATTGTTAGTTCTATCTTAACATTTTCTGAAAAGTTTGTTAGTACGAAAAGCATAGGAAAAGGAAAAAATTTATCAAAAAAACTTTTGATTTTTTTATATAGAGAATAGAATAAGGTGAGAAATGGTTAGAATAATAAATTTGTAGAAGAGGAATAGAACGGTGAGATGTGATTAATTCTGTTTTTGCTAAAATCAGAAAATTTCAAAATATAGTTAAAGCAGGAGTCGAGCGAATACCTTTCGGAAACTATAGGCTCCCTCCTGCGTAAAACCAATTTATTTCTTGCTTATTTGAATTTTAAAAACTTTGGAGTAATTATACTTTGGGTAATTTATCTTCATCTTTAAACACGACCATTTGTCTTGCTTTTTCCATGAGCTCCACTAATGCCTTATAGGCACCTTCCATGGAGTCTAATTCACTTTGTAACTCTTCATTTTCTTTCTTCAATATAGTCAGTTTTTCTTCTAGTTCCTTCGTTTTCACTTTTACGGTGGATGAATCTATATTTTCTTGCTCCCACTTACTCGCTTTATCATATAAGTCTTTTAAATACAAAAGCATCTCATCAAATTGGTTTTGAACTGGGATGGGAGAAGCGGAAGGGCTGACGATCACTTCGTCTGTAGAATATTCCTCTGTTCCAGTTGACTTTTTTAATTGCTTTCTTTGTTTCTTGGCAAGCTCAATACCTGATTTATATTGTTTGCGTACATATGAATTCCACCGAAACCCACATGCTGCACTTGTTCTTGATAATAGCTTTCCCACTTCTTCAAACGCTTGAAGTTGTGTACCGCCTTCTCTAATATGACGAAGAACGATTTCTGCTAGCAGAATATCTTCATCCTTTGACCAAGCATCTTGTCTTGTTGTTGTCATCAGTAAACCCTCCTAGTGTTTTTTATTCATACATATGCATCTACTAGAAAAGATAGACTGATTATTCCTCATTGAAAAAAGAAAATTGACAGAATGCTTTTTAGGAATAGATAAACCTTTATAAAATCTACACACTTTAAAGATAGCGGATCACTGAAATAATTCGTTCTCTGAAATCACTTTAATGCCATTTCTTCTTAACATAGCTGTGGTAACACCCACCCCGTCCTTTTTTGTTCCATCAAAACAGCCTGTGTAAATAAAACTACTTCCACAAGAAGGACTATTTTCTTTTAAGACTACCATTTCTGCGTTCAAACTTTTAATAAATTCTAATGTTTTATAAGCTCCATCCATATACATTTGGGTAACATTATTTCCTGTACAATCCTGTACAACCGCTTTACCATCGAGAACATCATAACCATCCCCACCAATTATCTCTGCAGGTTCTCTTGGTGTAGAGAATCCACCCATTAACTCTGGACAAACCGTTCTTACCTTATTATCAGTTAAAAGCTTTTCTATCGTATCATCTAAACAATCGGTTCCATTATACCGAACTTTCAATCCTGCTAAACAAGAACTAACGACAATCATATGTCCTCTCCTTATCTTAGTAGTATTTACTCCTATTATTGTACAGGTATATTGTCTTTTTCTATTTATTCTACTCTCTCTATTTTAACGCATCTGTTTTTATAAAAGTAGCCATATATGGAAAAAAGCACAAGAACCTAAGTTCTTGTGCTTTTAATCAAACAAAAAAGATATTAGTTGCTTACAACTTCTTTCCCTTTGTATGTTCCGCAAGCGCTGCATACACGGTGAGCAAGTTTCATTTCACCACAGTTAGGGCATTCTACCATACCAGGCACTTGTAATTTAAAATGTGTACGACGTTTTCTCTTTGCAGTTTTAGATGTTCTTCTAAAAGGTACAGCCATTCGTCCCACCTCCTTAAAGAGTATTAAGAAAGTAATGAGAAAAGATAATTCCAATCTCACGTTTTTCTTTTGCATAATTAAGTATGAGTTTAATTACTCATTTTCAAAAAACTTAGCAAGCCCAGCAAGACGAGGATCTACTTTCTTTTCCTGTAAATCTTGCTCTTGGATAACTTCCCAATCATTACCTGATTGAGGAGCACCTTCTTCTTTAGTATCTTCACAGAAGACTTGCATCGGTACCTCAAGTAAAAGTATTTCAGCAATAATTGGCTTTAAGTCAATTACATCCCCTTTTACTTGATGAACTTCCTCTTCGTCTGTTTCATATTCTGAAACTTTTAATAGGAAGGTTTCTGTTGTTTCAACATTAATTGGATAATCCACGTCTACTAAAGTACGAGAGCAAGGTAGCACGAGAGACCCTTTTATATTTAAATGAAAAGTCACTTTCGTTGAATCAATATCTGTACGTCCTGTTATATGAATAGGAGATACTCTTCTTATGGTTGGATCTGTTTCTTTGATCTCATCCATATTTATTGTTTCATCAATTGGCAATCCCTTACTTCGAAATTTTTGTAACTGGCTTAACGTCCATTTCATATATATCACCCCAAGGCAACAAAGGTAATTATAGCTTTCATATAATTATTTGTCAATATTTTTTCTTTACAGTAAATAATAAGCAATAAGTGAGTTAATCCCTTATTATTCGATTTCTTTTTTATTCTACCCATATTCAACAGAATTGCAACCAACAGTTCAATAGAAAGATTCTTTTTCTTCTATATTTACTTTTTATTTATGCACCAAAATGGAACCCCTTTTTCAAACTAACAAAATTTCGTTTCCACCTAAAAGTACCTAAATGAGATTGTATTAGTAATCCTACCCTTTTCTTCTCCCAAAAAACAAATGAATGTTAGTAGTTTATAAACACCCTTCTCCCATAAAAAATAATAAAATGGTTGTTATTCCCTCATGTTTCTCTTTTACAACCAATATTTTTAGGATAAACTTTTACTAGTAAAAACATTGGAGCTAATGTTTTAAATGAATAATAATTAGGGAGAGTGTAATGAAAGCTGTTGGTATTGTTGTAGAATATAATCCATTTCATAATGGACATTTGTATCATATCCAAAAGGCAAAGGAACAAACAGATGCAGATATCGTAGTTGCTGTAATGAGTGGTCCATTTTTACAGCGAGGGGAGCCTGCCCTTGTATCAAAATGGTGCCGTGCGAAAATGGCACTGGAAAATGGAGTTGATCTCATAGTCGAGCTTCCCTACTCTTTTGCTACACAGCATGCAGCTGTGTTTGCTAAAGGTGCTGTAGATATTCTCCAAGGATTAGAATGTGATTATTTATGCTTTGGAAGTGAGTCTGGGGATATAAACGAGTTCTCTCATACTTTCATCCAGTTACAAAGAAAACAGGACGAAGAAGATTTACTCGTGAAAAAATTTTTAAAAAATGGGTCGAGCTATCCAAAAGCCAAATCATTAGCAATGCAAGAATTAACATGTAGGGAAAACGATAGGGGACTAAATCTTAGTTTGCCTAATAATATATTGGGCTATGAATACTACAAAGCCGTACATACTAATCATTATCCTATGGAGGTTTGCACAGTTGCCCGAATGAATGCAGACTACCATGATAAAATATTTACATCTGACTCGATAGCAAGTGCAACAAGTATCAGGCAAGCACTATTAAAGGAAGAAGGTTCCTTAAAAACAATTGAGCCCTACCTCCCGCTTGCAAGTCTTAATCTACTTCGAAAGTATAAAGAAACCTATTTATCTTACCACACTTGGGAGAATTACTGGAGTTACTTAAAATTCCGGCTATTGCAAACAACCGCCAAAGAGCTGGCCACTATTTACGAAATGGAGGAAGGGTTAGAATATCGGTTCCTTAAATATGTGAAAGAAGCTTCATCTTTTCAAGCGTATATCCGCTTACTAAAAACAAAGAGATATACTTGGACAAGACTGCAAAGAATCTGTGTACATATTTTAACAAATACAAAAAAAGAAGAAATGGCTGTCCATTCACAGCCTTCCTATATTCGTTTACTAGGTACAACTGCAAATGGTCGGTACTATTTAAAAGAAAAGAAGAAGCAGTTCGCACTGGACATTATTAGTAAACTTTCTTCTTTTGATAAAGATAAAATCGCACTGGACATTCGCGCCTCCCAAATTTACGCTCTAGGCGCACAAGCAACAGCTCAAGAGCAGTTACTAAATATGGAATACTTACAGCATCCCATTATAAAGTAACCTCCTGTTGCTTCAATTAGGGATTTGTATTTTCCGAAAAAAAAACCGGGTGCTTTTGCCAATGCGCGCGGTTTTTTCCTATTTATTTCTTCTCATTTGTTCTTCTTTTCTTGATTTCCTTTTTAATTACATCGATATACTTTCTTGTTTCTGTTTCTCCTATTGCGATTATTTTCTCTAAATCAGTAAATGCTTTACTATTAAACATTTCTACTGGCGGTTTAATCATCACATCACTTGCAACTTCTCGCGATTCCACTAATTCCATCTGCATAATATCCAATGAACGCATAATTACATCATAAATATTTGAAATCTCAGCATTTACATTTACCTTTGCTACATCTACCGCAATAATGATATCCGCTCCCATCTCTTTTAAAACCGAAACAGGGACACGGTCAATTACTCCTCCATCAACAAGTAAACGCCCATCCATTTTCTCTGGAACAAATATGCCAGGAATAGATATACTTGCACGCACTGCATTAGCAATTGATCCTTTCCTAAAAACGACCTTTTCCCCTGTTAATAAGTCAGCAGCAACAACAGCAACAGGAATATCCAATTCCTCTAATTTTTTTCCGTAGGTGAATAAATGGATTAATTCCTTTACTCTATTCCCAGCAATAAAGCCCATTTTGGGGACAGTAAAATCTAAATAGTATTTCCGCTTAAAAAACTTCGATAATGTATATAGTCGCTGTATATCAGATCCTGCTCCATATAAGCAGCCCACAATTGCTCCTATGCTGCTACCGGCAATATAATCTATTGGAATATTCTCTTCTCTTAATACTTTGATTACCCCAATATGTGCAAATCCTCTCGCTCCACCTGAGCCTAGCGCTAACCCTATTTTTGGGCGTTCCATATCGTCTCACCTATTCTCTCTAAATTCAATCTACCTTAATCTTATGGTCTTTTTTTTCAGGTTATGAGTATATTGATTGGTAGAGGGATATTCTTTAGGCTAATTGTGTACAAGTATTGCTTCTACACGTTAAGGTTTTAAACCAGCCTTCCTTACATAGATGAGAATAAAAACCTACTATTATTATTTGAAGGGGGAGCAATATAATTTGTTACGCTCAAAATTTAAGACAGTCGCACTTGCATTATCCGCGTCTCTATTAGCTCTTGCCCTGATTTCTTTTCCTGGGGTAGCAGTTGACGCGTCAAAAAATGGACTGAATACTTGGTGGACGATTGTTTTTCCTTCACTTCTTCCTTTCCTTATCTTATCTGAAATTTTAATAGGTTTTGGTGTCGTTCGTTTTATTGGTGTTTTATTAGAGCCCATTATGCGACCGCTCTTTAAAGTTCCAGGAGTAGGCGGATTCGTTTGGGCCATGGGGATGGTATCCGGCTTTCCAACTGGAGCAAAATTAACAGCACGAATGCGTGAGGAAAAACAATTAACTAGAACGGAAGCGGAAAGGCTTGTTTCTTTCTCTAACGCTTCTAATCCAATGTTTATCATCGGCGCTGTTTCTGCCTCTTTTTTTCATAGTCCTAAACTTGGTCTCCTGCTTGCTTTCTCACATTACTTAGCCAATTTTACCGTTGGACTATTTATGAGATTTCACGGAAAAGATACAGAAAAGACAACAAAAGAGCCAAAAGAAAAAGCCTCCTTAAAAAGGGCGCTGCGAGAACTGCATCATACTCGTCTAAAAGACAAGCGCCCACTTGGAAAACTAATGGGAGATGCGGTAACCTCCTCGATTCAATCTTTATTAATGGTTGGTGGCTTTATCATTCTCTTTTCCGTTATTAATCGTTTATTATTTCACTTACATATTACTTCCTTTTTTGCAAAATTATTAGAATCTTTATTCCAGCTGTTTACTTTTTCAGGTGACTTAACGATACCCTTTATCGCCGGCATATTTGAAATTACATTAGGAAGTAAATTAACGAGTGATGTGGAAACATCTACCCTTATGCACCAAGCCATTTTAACGAGCTGTATCCTTGGATTTAGCGGATTAAGTGTACAAGCGCAAGTAGCAAGTATTCTCGCTCAGACAGATATTCGCTTTAAGCCTTTTTTCTTAGCGAGAATTATGCAAGCAATCTTTTCTGGCATCTACACTTTTATCGCATGGGACTTCTTTTACAAGACATTCTTGTCAAAAGATACACCAACAATTGCAATCCCAGGGATAAATAGGGAAGAAGTCTTCTTTCAGCAAATATTTGAAAATATAAGTACATGGGGGCCAATTGTAACAATTATTTCCTTAACAATCTATTGTTTTATTTTAGTAAAAAGATTAAGACCAAGAGGAGAATTATAAGACAATCTGGAGGAAAACTTCAAGACTCACATCGTTCACTGGGTGCCTAGAGATAAATTCAAACAAAAACTTCCTTAATTATAAATAAGACATCTTGCCACTATTTTGGCAAGATGTCCTTTTTTTGCTTGCTATAAAAAGAATTCCACTTTTTGAAAAACTTATTTTCCATCATAATGAAATTTTGCTCTTAATGCATCATTCACAATCTTAGGAACAAGCTCTGAAATGTCACCATCATATTTGCTTACTTCTTTCACTATGCTAGAGCTTAGGAAAGAGTATTGGTTATTTGTCATGATAAAAAATGTCTCGATATCGTCTGATAGTACACGGTTCATCGACGTAATCTGCATTTCATATTCAAAGTCTGATACTGCTCGTAATCCTCTAATAATTGCATTTGCATTTACGCTTTTTGCATAATCAATTAGAAGCCCTTCATAAGATGATACAGAGATATTCTGAATATCCTTCGTTACCTCTCTTATTAGCTCCAATCTTTCATCCACCGAAAAAAAAGGTTTTTTGGCAGAATTATTTAATACACATATGTATACATGATCGAATACTTTAGCAGCCCTTTTAATTATATCAATATGACCATAAGTAATCGGATCAAAACTACCTGGGCAAACTGCTACACTAGCCATCTTTTTAGTCCTCCGTACCATTTTGTAAGGAATAAATAGAAACTCCAATTATTCCATATTTTTCATGTCTCACTTGTTGAAGTCTATTTACTGCCACAGGTAAAGAAATATCCGAACCATGCTCACATACAATGACTCCTTCATCCTTTAACAGACCTGCTTCATCAATAAATGTTAACATATTTTCTAATTGTTGCTTTTTATATGGCGGGTCTAGGAAAATATAATCAAAGCTTTTTTCTCTTTTTTGCAATGCTTTTAAAGCACGATTCGCATCATTGCGAAATATTTCGGCTTGGCTGTCCAATTTACATGTAGAAAGATTTTCTTTAATCGTATGTATTGCTTTTCCTTCTTTATCTACAAAAATAACAAGATCTAACCCTCTACTTAAAGCTTCAATGCCAAGTCCGCCGCTTCCAGCAAATAAATCAAGGCCTTCTCCTCCTTGAAAGTAAGGACCTATCATATTAAAAATAGCCTCTTTCACTTTATCTGTAGTTGGTCTAGTCGAGTTACCAGGAACAGCCTTTAATGGAATCCCCTTATTCTTACCGGAGACAACTCTCATTTCAATCACCACAACCCTATTTTACTTAAAGTTATTTTACCTTCCCTATCCTACCATAAACCTATTAGAGAGCCAACATTTTAACGATTTATTCCTTTTATCTGTCAATTTTTATTCGTAAAAAGATAATCAAATCGGAATATTATTACCATTGCATCCTCTTTATATGGTATAGATTAAACCTAATAAATTTTGTTACCTCTAAAAAATAATTTGTTTTTATGTATAAGTGGTCACCGTATGGGGATAATGTAAGTAACAGCATCTATTCGAGGATGTTGTTGCCAACCGCGGAGAAGACTTACGTTTCCCCATAAGTTCTTCCTCCGGTTTCTCCTCTCCCTTTACCTTCTGTTCTTATGAATAATAAGAACGTAGAAGGACCCTGCAGGCATATGCTTGCAGGCTTTTTTTGTCTTTTTCATAGAAAAAACAGTATTCAATGAAGGGCATGGCGGATTCCACCTTTCCTTTACATAAAATACTGCTTTTGTTTTTCTTCAACTACTTATAAGGGATTGTCCTTAGAATGAACATTCCAATAAAGAACAATTTTCTTAAATCCCCATTTTATAATCATATTCTTTCGCTTTATCTGGTCGCGAATTTTCAAATTCCACTTTTAAAAATGGCTTATAGGAAGGCTCTACCTTTTTAACGAAAGAATGAGCATTAATTTTTTCCATTATGCCATCCACATCACTTTGATTCGTGTAGAGCACAACATATTTTAATCTTTTGGAAATAAAATGAACATTTCCATATCTTCTTAACATTTTTGCTTGCTTTAGTGAAAATAGCCAAACAATGATTCCCTGTCGTTGCCCTAGCATAATTTAACCCCTTTAAAATACCATTATTTATCATAATAGCATAGGCAACCAAAATAGAAAAGTCGGAATCTGCTTTTACGAACGCTAGTAAGCCATAAGAAACGTCAAAATAAAAAAGCAATGATCCTAGATTTGATCATTGCCTCTTCGTATATTATGCAGAACAACTACAGCTTCCACCACTTCCACAACCACCGGCGCAACCAGAAAGTTCATCAAAAAATGGATTTCCTGTTGGTACTTTAATAAAAGTAGAAACAGAACGTCCGATAATAACACTGACATCATCTAGAAGCTTTTGCAAACCATTCTCCGCTACTTTAAATGCTGCCACATTATCATCTACATCCATATCGCGTTTTAGCTGTCTAATTTCCATCATGACTTTTTTATATTCAGGATGGTATTTTCCAAAACGCTGAACCTCTTCATAAAGCTCTTTCATTTGGTTAAAAGAATGAATTTTTTGCTGTGTTTCCTTATTTGATTGTAAATTGGCCAAACAAATACGGTATTGTTCTGCAACATCTGAGTTTAATATCATTTCTGCAATGTCTTCTGCTTCCTCTTGAATAAGAAGTATTTCAGTTGTCGCAAGCACGTATTCGCTCACCTCCAATTCTTATTCTACATGAAAGACAGAAGAAAGAAAAGGCTTGTGACTTCCTTTTTCTTCCCTACTCTTTAATCATTACTTGAAATGACTTTTTAAACTTTGTTGTTTTGCTGGCAACATCCATAACAGATAAGTTCATTGTATGTTTTCCTGTTTTTAATCCTTCAATCACAAATGCAGCAGAAGAATATTCCTTCTTCTCCCCATTTATCTCCAAAACGATTTTTCCTAATTTCCCATTGCTATCTTCTCTAAAAGAATAGTCTCTCACTTTACATTCCACAAATACTTTATTTCCTTTAACAATATGACGCACATCAAATTCCTCTTTTGCTGTAGGGGAGAAAGAGGCTTGTACATCTGCAGCCGTAGGTATGGCAGAATAAGTTGCAGCTTCTTTATTTGTCTTTACTTCTGGATCTGGAACATCATCACCACATCCGGTTAAAAGGAGAAAAGCAGGAATACAAATCATTCGGATTTTTTTCAAAGTAAACACTCCTGGTAATTTTTAATGAATTTTCATTTCGGTTAGTATTACCATTCATGCTTTTTTTACTCTAAATAATGTTTATCTTAAAAAGTTATGATTCAGCATTCATTGCTTGAAACATACTAACCATCATGGATGCCATTTGAACACCATTTGAAAATTTTTGTACGTGATCTGGAATGGTTTTCTTATAATAATGAAGAGATGCTATCTCAAAGGTTTCCAACTGATTTGGATTTCTGCTTAATTGTCTATACCATTGCGGCTGTTCTCTTATAAATTGTTGTAATTCTGGATTCTGCGCAATATATTCTTTAATGCTTTGTCTCATATCCATCCTCCTACTTAATCTTTTCTAAAAGAAAACGGCCCAGAAGGTTTTTGTTCTTTTGGCGCAGATGATCCACTAGAACCACTATTAGGAGCAAATTGTGAAATGACACCTTGAATCGTTCCTAAAGCTTGATTTAAGTTTGCTAAGTATCCCTGTATTTGATTTTGATCCATCTTTTTTAGTGTATCAACAATATTAGACATCCAGACAGTTCGATTTGCTTCTGTCTCTTCTTCCTTTTTGCTAGAAGATTCAGAAGCACCTTCTCGTAATCCGTCCCATCTTGCATCATCAGAACCTAATAAATACCAATCTTCATATAATTCTTGTAATGTCACCTTGCCACTTCTCGCTTCTTTTAATATTTTGGGATTTGCTTTCACAAATGCTTTAAATTCTTCTACAGAAGGATGAAGTTCTTTATTAGCCATCATTATTTCACCTCTAATTTGATACATCTGCCTATATTACTTTATGATGCACTTTAGAAAACGTGCAAATCCTCTGTGTCATCCTGTAAATTTTATTGCTATAAACCCGTGGCCTATTTTATTTATTTTTCCTATTGAAAAAGCAATAATCTTTTAGAAAAACCAAACCAAAAAAGCTGACAACCAATCAAATGATTGTGGTTGTCAGCTTCTTTCATACTATTATTTCACCATTTTTCAATAAAATTCTGTGTATAGTATTTATCAAATACGCCTACTCCAAGATGAGTAAATTTCTCATTCAATAAACACTCTCGATGTCCTTTGCTATTTAACCAGCCTTCGATTACTGCAGGGGCATCCGCATAGCCTGCTGCAATATTCTCTCCAGCAACTTGATAAAATACGTCTCCTGCCTTTAAACGGTCCTCTAGATCTCCATACTTCTCTGATGTATGGGAGAAATCCTCGGTTTCAAACATATCTTTACTATGGCCTAATGCGACTTCAGCAGTAGGTTGATCCCATTCTACTTTATTTAATTTAAATCTTTCTCTTAACACATTTGTCATATCTAATATTTGTTTTTCATTGCCTTCTTGAATTTCTTCACTATATTCCACATTATTATCTGTTTCTAATAGTTCTCCTCGATAAACTAATTCATAAGGCCTTAAATGAAGTAATGTTCGTGCATCCATGTAACGAACACTTGATAAAGTTCCATTAAATTTATCAAAGTATAGCTGTGCATAATAATCACCTATCTGAATTAATGGACGGTTATTTATTTCATCCTCCGATAATTCGAATCGGTAAGAAGAATTTTCATAATTAAAGCTAATATTTGTTTCAATTGGTGTCATCGTATATATATCCCCAACTTCTTGTCCGATTTTATAAGGATTAATATTCACAGCACTACCAATTGCATAGACAGTCACCACTTTGTCATTTAGAATTCCCACCTGAAAATACTCAGATACATTCTTATTATAAATCCACCAATCGTATTCATAGGCTGACGGATCGATTCTAGTTGGTTCACCATATTTCTCTTTTAGTTCATTGACACTTTTACCAATCAAGCTCCCTAATCCTTCTTTAGGAACTGGTAGAATTTGCGAATTCTCTGCTGCTTCATTGAGATTATCCTCCACTTTTGTAGGGTTATCTCCATTTTCAACTAGTACGTCTGGCTGTTCCTTATCATCTGTTATATTAAAATAGAATCCAATTGCTGATAATACTGCAATAATTACGACAGTTCTTAATAAGATTTTCAGAGGATTCCCCCCTCTCTAGCATTGTTTCTATCAATATATGTTGACTTCTTACTAAATAGTATAACTTAATTTAAATAATTTTAATAGAATAAGTAGTTTTTCCATTTTTAGTCCACAAAATAATAAAAAAACTGAAAACAGAGTCCTTTTATTCCAAGGAATTTGTCTTCAGTCTGAATGCTTCTATTCTCTCGAAGCATTTATTAAAATCCTAATATTGCCTTTATAACAGACGTTGTTTCTCCACCATGATAGAAAACATAGAGAAGTAAATAGACGGCTGTTCCTGTAATAGCGGTAATAAACCAGATAATGCTTGTCATTGGACCTAATTTACGATGTTTCGCATATTGTTTTTTATAGCCTGTATACAACATAATAATTCCTAACACCGCCCCGATTGTAGCTAGTGTAATATGAAATATTAAGAAGATTGTATAATAAATCTTAATATCATCTGGTCCCCCAAAAGAAGTATTGCCAATAAAAACCGTTCTTGATGCATAGATAACAAAAAAGATTACGGCAAAAACAGCTGCAAAAAGCATTACCATCTGATGTTCTTTTCTTTTTCTTTTCTTGATTAACCCCCAGCCAATAGCTACAAAAATGCCACTCAAAACGATAAATGTAGTACTTATTGTCGGCAAAATCGGTAATGTAAATTCCATTAAACTACCCACTCCATATAGTATTTACCTCTTTGTTTAACTAACTCCCCAAATTCCCTTATTTCTATTAAAACAAGTCATTATTCTCGAAACTCGTTTTTCCCCTAAAAAAGCGATTTTTCTTTAGAATAATGTAAATACCACCATTGATACAAATAGTATTGTTAAATATTGAATGGAATAGATGAACATTGCTGTAGCCCATTTATATTCATCTTGCTTTTTACTTGCTCGAATTCCTGTAATAACCCAGCCAATATTTAGTAACGTTGCTAAAACTAAAAATGGGATACCAATTTGATATAACAAAAATGGTAGTGGAAATAATGCAACAATCCATATATACGTATGTTTCTTTGTTACTTCAAATCCTTTTACAACAGGTAACATCGGAATTCCTGCTGCTCGATACTCTTCTACTCTTCTAATCGCTAAAGAATAAAAATGCGGTGGCTGCCAAACAAACATAATTAAAAATAGGCTCCAAGCAATAACATCAAGTCCAGGATCAATTGCGGCCCATCCAATTAGTGGAGGCACTGCTCCTGAAAAACTCCCGATAACAGTATTTGATACCAATCTCCGCTTAGACCACATTGTATAAATCACAACATAGCTAAATGCTCCAACTAAAGCAATAACTGTAGCAGTGATAGTTGTTAGCAATAAAAACAAAGTACCTATTAAAAGAAATCCAAAACCTAGGACTGCAACATTTGAAGGCTTTGCTTTTCCTGTTACAGTCGGTCTTGCCTTTGTTCTTTCCATTAATGGATCAATATCACGATCAATAAAATTATTTAACACACACGACCCAGCAATAATTAGTCCTGAGCCAATCAAAGTATATAAAATGATATCAATGTGCTCTAAAAACTTTGCATCTGTAAAGACAATTGCAAGCCAGATACCTGTAAATACCGTAATTAAGTTTGAATTCACAATTCCTATTTTAATTAATGCAAGAAAGTCCTTCCAGGCACTTGTTTCGGCTTGCTTATCCGTCAATTTGGCATTTGAATATGCACGAAAATTAGCCATTGATTATGTCTCCCCCTTCTATTACATAGTAAAGAAAATACTATTTAAATAACCGTTCATTTCCATTTGTGTCATTATTCACATTTAACAACATAGTAATGTTAAAAAAGACTCTTTTGCTATTAAAACATATTTTCACAGAGATTTCTCTCTTTTTTTTGAAAAAACTTCAGTTTTCACATTATTGGAAAATTTGTCCATTTTAGATAAACACTTCGAAAGCGTTTTAGGAATAAAAGACACTCTTTTTATTATAGCTTTTTTTTACAAGGAAGCAAATTAATTAACCTTTTAAATATCAATGTTCAGATTTTAAAATATAAAAAAGATAGCACCAACTATCTGTGCTATCTTTTATGAATCTATTAATTAGGCATTTTTCGTAAAGTTTGTTACTAGGAAGCCCTTTGCTATAAAGGTCTGTTTGTTCGAACAAATGGGGAAGTAGGTTGATTCGCCTGTGGAATATCAGCAACATCTTCAACTTTTGGTTTATAAACCCTCTCATATTTTACAAACATCGAAACATTCACTAAAATCCCCATTCCAATAGATAATTGTAAAAGGGACGATCCACCATAACTTACAAAAGGTACTGGCACACCGGTTAATGGGATTAATCCAGAAATCCCGGCAATATTAATAAACGCTTGAATCCCAACCATACTCGAAATCCCTATCGCTAGTAAGCTTCCAAAAGGATCTTTGCACTTTAATCCCGTATAAATGCCCCGTAAAACAATATAGCCAAGACCTAATACTACAAAGCCTACACCAAAGATACCTAGTTCCTCCGCTATTACAGCCATAATAAAATCGGTGTGACCATCTGTTAAATAGCCAAGCTTTTGTACTCCTTGTCCCAAGCCAACTCCTTTAAGACCACCAGAGCCAATCGCAATAAGTGAATTACTCATATGATAACCAGAATCTTGCACAACATCTTCGCCAAAAGGGGAATCCATAAACACAAATATTCTCGCCATTTGCTTTTCCGTAAACACACTTTTACCAGCCAGCTGCATACAAAGTAGCAATAGGAGTATAAATCCTAATCCAATAAGCATCAGCTTCGATAAATTCTTCCAATTCATTCCTGAACAGAGAATAATTGTTGCACCAATCATCAGAATAATAACCGCTGTCCCAAAATCTGGTTGAACCATAACTAAAGCACAAACAATAACTAAATAGGCTAGTGGTGGGACAACACCCCTATTGAATTCATTAATATAAGACTGCTTTTTTGAATAGATAGCCGATAAATAAATGATTACAGATAGTTTAACAAACTCTGCCGGCTGAAGACTTGAGGTTCCAATTTTATACCAACTTTGCGCATTTCCGTAAACACTACCAAACAAAAATATTCCACCTAAGAAAAAAATAGACCCAAACACCATTGGTACTAATATTCTATTGCTTAGTAGGGCCTTGTATGGAAAAAGTGCGACAACAATGAATGCAGCACCCGCTACTATAATATTCATAATCTGCTTCTTATAATAAAAATCACTACTATCATGTCCATAATATTGGACTGCTGAAACCATGCTCGCACTATAAATCATAATTAAGCCAAATAAAATTAACAGCACCATCGCTATAATAATTGTGTAATCATACGATTTTAATATCTTCTTTATCATTCAACCGCATCCCTTATTCATTCTCCTCATTTAGAGTATTCGTTGTCTCTTATCTATTTCCTGCTGAAAAGGATAAAACTTCTATTCATTCTCTTAAAATATCGGGCGTAAACTTATATATATTTTTAACTAATCCTATTTCGTATGTACTTCCCTTATTTTAGAATAATACACCTAACCACTAAAAAAACTCAAACAATGAATGCTTTTGTTTGAGTTTACTTTTTATTTTCTTATAGAAGCTTCATGCAAATTCGATAATTCTTTTTCCAACTCATCTAAAATCTTCTTGCCAACATGCTCTTCTACTAATCCTAATCGAATAGCAAAATCTATCTCTTTAGACAATCCATACATTTGCGTATCCAATACCTCTTCATATAGAGGACATTGAGGCATTGTTAAATTATCCATCTGAACTTTAATTAGTTTTAATATCTTCTCAGCATCAGCTTTCAATAGCTCATTTGCTTTTTCTTTATGATTAATAATCATTTCAGAAGTCAATCCTATCCCCCCGTTTCCGAGCGATTATCCTATCTATAAAGTTTAAACTCAACCTAGGAAAATTGCAAGAACAATCCCCCTTAAAAAATCTAAAATTTCGTTTCTAACCTTCTAAATGACAGAAAGACAAGAAGAAGCTATACTTAAATTAATATTGTTTTTAGACTGCTAATTATAAATCAATCATGTCCTCATTAATTAGCAGAATTTTAATACAATCAACGAATAAAGAATAAGGAGGAGAATTTAATGAATACTATTATTCAAGTTACCGGATTAGTAAATTTTCCGATAACCATTGATCCGACTGTATGGATATTTGATGATCGTAAACAAACCGCTGAGTCAGTATTCGCGCCAGTCGAAGTAAAGGATGAATTAGAAGCATATACAAAAGAAGCATCCAAGCACTGGGATCAAGAGATTACAGAAGGTGCTAAAGTGCCAGAGCAATCCACAAAAACTTATAAAAAAGTAGAAATGCTAACTGGTACCTTTTATATGCCTTTAGCTCCTTTTATAAAAAATACTGAACCAAAGGAAGTAGCAAAAAATCTGTTAATCACAACAGATGAAGAAGAATATACTATTCCACTAGAAGAAATCGATTCGATTTTCTTATTATTTTGCGTAAAAGGAAAACCGCTTACAGAAGATGGTCCTGTATATATTTTTGATAATACAAAAGCCAAGAAACAAACGCCTATCAAAAATGTCAAAGCATTTAAAATTACATAATAGAGCATCCATCCACATTTACGCCATCTAGCAATTGCTAGATGGCGTAAAAAAGCTAAAGTTTATAATAAATCTGCAGCTAACTGTGCTAGAGACGATCTCTCTCCTTTGACTAATTTTACATGTCCAGCTATTGGCTGGTCTTTAAAACGTTCTACCACATAGCTTAATCCATTATTAAAAGCATCTAAATAAGGATGGTCGATTTGTTCTGGGTCTCCCATTAAAACAATTTTACTTCCTTCTCCTACCCTTGTTAAAATCGTTTTCACTTCATGCTTTGTTAAGTTTTGTGCTTCATCAATAATAATAAATTGATCAGGGATACTTCTTCCTCTAATATACGTTAATGCCTCTACTTCTATTGAGCCCATTCCTGCAAGAATTGCTTCTAATTCACCAGGTTTCTTTGTATTAAACAAATACTCGAGATTATCGAAAATCGGCTGCATCCATGGCCTTAATTTCTCTTCCTTCTCTCCAGGAAGAAAGCCTAGATCCTTCCCCATTGGTACAATAGGTCTTGCAACTAATAATTTTTTATAATCGCCAAAATCTTCTGTTTGCATCAATCCTGATGCTAATGCCAATAAAGTTTTTCCTGTTCCTGCTTTCCCTATTAGCGTAACTAACGGCATGTCTTTCTTTAATAACATTTCAATTGCCATTGTTTGCTGCACATTTCTTGGGCGAATTCCCCAAATATGCTCATGATCAAACACTAGCTTTTTCACATATTTTCTTGATGAATCAACAATTGCTAACGCAGATGACGAAGACCCTAATACATCCTTTAAGATGAGAAACTGATTAGGATAATAACTTCCATTGCCAATTTCCGTGACAGGAAGCTGTCCAATCTCATAAAAGCGATTTAATACATCAATCGTTACTTGTACATCCATAAAACCGGTATACAAATCTTCATTTTCAACAACTCGGTCACTTAAGAAGTCCTCACTCATAAGCCCAATTGCATCTGCTTTAACACGGACTAGTGTATCTTTACTTACTAAAATAACGGTTCGTCCATTTTCTTTTTTGCTTTCTTCTATTGATAAATTTTTTGCAACTGCTAATATTCGGTTATCATTCGTTTTTTCCACAAATATTTCTTGAAGCTCATGAAAAGATCGGTGATTTAGTTCAATTCTTATAGTTCCGCCATTTTCCAAAGGAATCTTATCATGCAACTTTCCTGCTTCTCTTAAATTATCGATCAATCTAGATATTTGTCTTGCGTTCCTTCCGATTTCATCCATGTACCGTTTTTTGCTGTCTACCTCTTCTAATGCTACTGCTGGAATTACTACATCATTGTCACTAAAAGAAAAAATGGAATATGGATCCTGTAACAAGACATTTGTATCCAATACGTAAATTTTACTCAAACCGATGCCCCCTGCTCTAAAACGTCATATATTGCTGCACTATCCGTGTAACGGAAAGAACCTTGGTAAAATATATGTTTTATCGCATAAAGATAGAAGATATTTCTCACAATAAAGAGAGAGGAAGTATAAAAAAACATAAAAATGCTCATTTCCACCAACAAATCAGGTGAAAATGCACACTTTTAGAAGTTATTCTTCAATATTAAAGGAGGTAATTTTTATGAAAAAAGGATATTTGTTCATTGCAATCCTTTTTCTGCTTGCTGGATGTAATAACAATAATGTAGAAAATAGCCAACAATCAGAGAATAGAGATGATACCCCTCATGTTACAAATGTAAAAAATTCTACTATCGAGGAAGTTGACCGTAAAACAGGACAGGATATTGCCAAAAGACTCGTTTCCCTTGCAACAAGTATCGAAAATGTCAATGATGCAACAGCAGTAGTCATCGGTAAATATGCCCTTGTAGGTGTGGATATTAACGCTGACTTAGATCGTTCAGAAGTCGGTTCCATCAAATATTCTGTTGCAGAAAGCTTAAAGAACGATCCTGATGGGGCAAATGCTGTCATTATTGCTGATCCTGATATGAATGCAAGACTAAAAGAAATTGGCGAAGATATACAAAATGGGAAGCCAATCCAAGGTATCTTTAATGAATTGGCCGATATTAGCGGAAGACTAATCCCTGAAGTACCTGCTGATATGATTAAAAATGAGCCAGATGGGGATATGAAAAAGCCGAATGAAAAATTGAATGAAGAAGAAGAAAAAGAACTGAAAAATGACCAAGATGAGCAATCGAATAATCGTATAAGAGATTAAAATTCGATTTTCTATACGATTTTATATATAATGTGCCTATAATCTATTTTTTTCGATCTTATAGGATTAGAGGTGCAGCTGTTGAAAGTAAAATGTGTAATATGTGATAAAATTGAAGATATAGACGAAAATTCCTTTCAGGCAAAACGACTACGAAATCGGCCGATTCATACGTATATGTGTAAAGAATGTGAAGAACGAATTGCGGAAAATACAAAGAAACGAATAGATTCTGGCAACTTTGTTCTTTATCAAAACAAAACGCAAGAAGATGATTGGTAAGTAGACAAGCAGTATCAATAAAAAGAAGATCTTTTAGCTAAGGTCTTCTTTTTTTTACATACTTCTTTTTTAACTGCTTCGTTATTTAGAGGTTATTTGTTGGAAACACGAATTTATGCTTCTATTTTTATTACGTTTGGTTTTAGATCATGGTAGCTAGTATGAGATATTCTCTGTTACCTTTCACTTTGGATTTTCTTGCTCAATGGAAAAAAGTGGGGGTTATGAACACCACTTTTCTCTTTCAACTTGCGAAATCTGGTTTTCATCTCCAATAAAAACACTATTTTTCCACCTTACTCACTCTAAATGACAATTTCCAGCGAAATCCCTACCTCCGCCCTACTCTAAACACAAAAAAGAAGCCATCAACAGATGACTCCTTTTCTTTTATTTATTCAGCAGATTTTTTCTTCTTGCCAGCTCTTTCACGTTCTGCTTTATTTAAGATTTTTTTACGTAAACGAATGGATTCTGGAGTTACTTCACAATACTCATCTTCATTTAAGTATTCTAAAGATTCTTCAAGTGTCATAATTCTTGGTTTTTTCATTGTTGCTGTTTGGTCTTTGTTTGCTGAACGGATGTTTGTTGCTTGTTTTACTTTTGTGATATTAACAGTAATGTCATTTTCACGTGTATGCTCACCAACAATCATCCCTTCATAAATTTCAGTCCCAGCTTCTACAAAGATAATTCCGCGGTCTTCTACTTGCATAATCCCATAAGTAGATGATTTTCCAGATTCCATACTTACTAATACACCTTGACGACGTCCACCAACTTGGCCTGATGCCATTGGTTGATAGCTATCGAATGTATGGTTGATGATACCATATCCGCGTGTTAATGTTAAGAATTCAGTTGTATAACCAATTAGTCCACGAGCAGGTACGTTAAAGATTAAACGAACTTGTCCGTTACCATTATTAATCATATCTAACATTTCACCTTTACGAGCACCAATTGACTCCATTACAGAACCTGTATGCTCTTCAGGAACATCAATTTGTACACGCTCGATTGGCTCACAACGAACACCATCGATTGTTCTAACAATAACTTCTGGTTTTGAAACTTGAAGCTCATAACCTTCACGACGCATATTTTCAATTAAGATAGATAAATGAAGCTCTCCACGTCCTGATACAGTCCATGCATCTGGAGAATCTGTATTTTCAACACGTAAACTTACGTCTGTTTCTAATTGAGCGCGTAATCTTTCTTCAATTTTTCTTGAAGTTAAATATTTACCTTCTTTACCTGCAAATGGAGAGTTATTAACTAAGAAAGTCATTTGAAGAGTTGGCTCATCGATACGTAAAACTGGAAGTGCATCTTGATGTTCAAAAGGACATACAGTTTCACCAACGTTAATATCTTCCATTCCTGATACTGCGATTAAATCTCCAGCGTATGCTTCTTCGATTTCTTGACGTTTCAATCCGAAGAAACCAAAGATTTTTGTTACACGGAATTGTTTAACAGTTCCATCTAATTTCATTAAAGCTACTTGTTGACCAACTTTCATCGTACCGCGGAATACACGACCGATACCAATTCTTCCAACATAGTCGTTGTAGTCTAAAAGAGCTACTTGGAATTGTAAAGGCTCTTCGCGATTATCAACTGGTGCAGGAATATGCTCTACAATTGAATCATATAATGATTGCATGTTTTCATCTTGTTTTTCAGGGTTTGTGCTGGCTGTACCATTAATAGCTGATGCATAGATAACAGGGAATTCTAATTGTTCTTCTGTTGCATCTAATTCAATAAATAAGTCAAGAACTTCATCAATTACTTCAGCAGGACGAGCAAAGTCACGGTCAATTTTGTTAACAACTACAATTGGAGTTAAGTTTTGCTCTAATGCTTTTTTCAATACGAAACGTGTTTGAGGCATACAACCTTCATATGCATCAACAACAAGTAGAACACCGTCAACCATTTTCATGATACGTTCTACTTCTCCACCAAAATCAGCATGTCCTGGTGTATCTAGGATATTAATACGTTTATCTTTATATTGAATAGCAGTATTTTTCGCTAATATTGTTATTCCACGTTCTCTTTCTAAATCATTGGAATCCATTGCACGTTCTTCCACATGCTCGTTTGTACGGAATGTGCCGGATTGTTTTAGCAGCTGGTCAACCAACGTTGTTTTACCGTGGTCAACGTGAGCAATAATAGCAATGTTACGAATATCTTCTCTAATTTTCAAAAATTTCACTCCTACCTAAATATGTCTATCTTGATTTAATTTATTTTTTTAATAATATTATAACTGAGTCATTATATCACATAATTCCGAAGAAACCTAAAAGCTTTTATAAAAAACACTGAATGAAAACGCTATTTTCGAAAAATATTTTTTAAACTAACCTTTTTATCCGATAATTATCAATTTCTTTACATTTTTTCTGTTCTTTCCAAGCCATCCCATTGTATTATAGAAGGAGAAAATAGATAAAAAACCCACATCTAGTCGCTGTGGGATCATTTAATCATTATCATACGCTATTATTTCCGATTAATATATACCATAATAAAGGAAGATAATCATGAATTTTGATAAATATCCATTTTTTTACTATAACATCTATGGAATTTCAAGTTTTATTGGTATCGGTATATGTATTGCTGAAAAAACATTAGTTGGCACACTCATTTGTTTTTTCTTAATGTGTGGGATTTGGTCACTTCGATCCCAAAAGAAAAAGAAAATGCAACAAATATTGGAAAAACAGCAGTGTTAGTCTTTTACCAGTTACCATCCTTTAAATATTTTTCGAGTATTTCCTCATGTAATCCAGGTTTAGAAGCAAAAAAAGATTGTTGTGTTAATAAATCAAGAGGCTCATTTTTTAAAGTTGTTACCTTTCCTCCAAGTTCTTCCACCATTATCTTGCCTGCTGCGTAATCCCATGGCGATAATCTTAAAGTGAGATAAGCATCCATTCGTCCAGCTGCAATATAGGCAAGTTCTAAACAAGCTGACCCGAAAGATCTCGTTCCTCTAGATTCCCTTACCAGTGGTTCTAAAATGCTCGGATCTATACGTTTATTTTTCGTAACCCATGTTGCATTTAATCCAATAATAGCCTCATCAACAGCGGTGTCCTTTAAAGGGAGTAGCTTTGTTTCGTTCATATATACCCCATTCCCCTTTTGAACATGGTATAGTTCATCTGCAACTACATCATAAATTAAGCCGATTTTCCCTATTCCATCCTCATAAATACCGATTGAAATCGCGAAATCCCGTTGCATATGGACAAAATTCATCGTTCCGTCAATTGGATCAATAATCCAGACAATCCCCTTTAAATCTTCTAAAGATTCACTTACTCCCTCTTCTCCTAAAATTCGATGAGCAGGAAAAACATCATTTATTTTATTTATCAAAAACTCTTCCGTCCCCTTGTCTATTTGCGTAACTAAATCATTTTTATTAGATTTTGTTTGAATAATGAGCTCAGATGAAAAAGACTTGATGATCCTTTCCCCCGCTTCTTTTATCCATTCTTTTGCATACTTATCAATTTCAAGCCAATTTGTCATTTTCTCAACCTTCTTTACATTCTTTTTTCCAGCACTTCCTATATTTTAGCTAATATAATCTCTAAACATACTTCAAAAGAAGCTATCTTATTCTCTATAGTATCATAAAATAAGAAAATTCTATAAATTGCAGTGCTATAGAATAACTATTTAAAAAGTCGATTGCCATTAAACAAGTTTCCTTCCTATCATTCCCTAAATAATGTAGCAAGCAAAATCATGCAGCTGACTCTATAGGAATTCAAATTTCCTTCCTATAGAGTCAGCTGCATGATTATCTATTATATTCCTTATAATGCTTTAAGTCTTAGAAGTTCCTGCCTGATTCTTTCTAGTTTTTGCTTACTTAATTTTTTTTGTTTTTCATCTTTTTCATTGATTGCATCGAATAAGGTAGCCAATTCATAATCCATTTCTAGACGAAGAACAGCCCTTTTTTCCTTTTCCACTTCCATTTTCTTCGCTAAATTCATCAATTGTTTCACTGACAGTACACCCCTTTCATCGACTTGCATTTCTGTGATTTCATATATATTATGTGAAAACCAATTAGCTTGCTCCTTTTTTGTGCGATAACCTAGTGCAATCCAAATTTCTTCATAATATTATTTATGTATGCTACAATATTGGCGAAAAGCATATCAAAAGATGAATATACAAGAAAATAACTAAATAGCTTACTTGATTATATATAAACTATTTACCCGGAAACATAAGAGATAAACTCAAAAGGAGATAAGAAATAATGTCGTTCACTGGTTTTATACAAAAAGATTTTGATACATTTAAGATTGAAGGACTGGATTCAAGAATGGAAGCAATTCAAGAGAGAATTCAGCCGAAATTCCTCGAAATTGGCGCAGAGCTTACAGATGAACTTTCAGGTAAACTCGGAATGGAAATGTTCCTCCATATTGCCAAGCACGCAAGACGGACCGTGAATCCCCCAAAAGATACATGGCTTGCGATTGCAAATAATAAGCGTGGATATAAACAACATCCACATTTCCAAGTTGGCTTATTTGATGACCATCTCTTTATATGGCTAGCTTATATATACGAACTTCCAAAAAAGAAAGAAATTGCACAAGGCTTTTTAGAAAATTACGAGCTAATACAGTCATCTCTGCCGAAAGATTATTTCCTTTCCATGGATCATATGAAAAAAGAGGCTATAAAAATAGAAGAAGCCGATTTAAAAGCAGCTTTAACAAGGTTCCGCGATGTAAAAAAAGCTGAATTTTTAGTTGGTCAGCAAATCCCAGTTGGTAATCCGATTCTTTCAAATGGAGAAGCATTACTCTCCTTAATTGAACATACATATGATACATTACTTCCAATTTATAAATTATCAATGGAGTATTAAAGAGGACAAAAAAACTTGGGTATACCAAGTTTTTTTGTCTATTAAGAATCACTCTACTAGCCTTCAATAGATGCGGAAAAAAAAAGCACCCTAATTAGCATCATGACTTTACAGTTAGCAAGATTGCTCTTAGAATGCTTTTTATGTATAACCCTTTTCCTATGGCATCTTTATTCTGCTATTCTCTGTAGCATCTTTCGCCTTTTTGATTGTTCGATATGTAGAATATCCACTTACTTCTTCAAATTCATCACAGACATTCTTTTCTTGCGCTTTCCCTGGGACAATTTTTTTAAATGCTCGATATTGTTCCATTAATTCAGCTTTTTCTACACCTTTTTCATAGGCTTTCTCAATACATTCAAAAAACTTAACTACCGTAATGATTTCATCTGTTGACCAATCGATATCGATTGGGTATTGATAATCCATTTTTCCACATCCTATTATTTAAAGTATTTTCAGATAAAATCTATTGTAATTTAAGTAAGCAAGAAAGTAAAACTTGTTTCTTCATACTAACTTTTTCCTTTGTTTTATAAGCTTATGCACCCAAAAAGGCATGTAAAAAAATAATTCTTTTTGCTATAGTAAAAACTAATTGTATGCAAAGAAAATAAAAAATGCTATAATTCTTTTGTTTTATGATTTTTATAATTTGAAATTAGGGTAAAACTTGTTAAGAGTAACGAAATTAAAGACAATAGGGCGACAAATAGGTACAATAAATTTCTAGCACGTACATAAGAAATTTCAATAAAGTTCGCTAATGTTTGCATAAAAATACTTAATAAAGAGGTGTGGTAATAAATTGTCACAACACGAAACACCGTTATACCACGGATTATTGGAACATGTTAAAAAAGATCCTATACAATTTCATATACCTGGGCATAAAAAAGGGAATGGAATGGATCCAGAATTTAGAAACTTTATCGGAGAAAACGCCCTTTCGATAGACCTTATTAATATTGGTCCTCTTGATGATCTTCATTATCCAAAAGGGATGATTAAACACGCCCAGCAACTTGCTGCTGAAGCGTTTGGAGCAGATCATACTTTCTTTTCCGTTCAAGGCACAAGTGGTGCTATCATGACAATGATCATGAGTGTTTGTGGCCCAGGAGATAAAATTATTGTTCCAAGAAATGTTCATAAATCTGTTATGTCTGCGATTATATTTGCCGGAGCTATTCCAATTTTTATCCACCCAGAAGTAGATAAAAACCTTGGTATTTCTCACGGAATCACGGTTGAATCTGTTCAGCATGCTTTAGACCTTCATCCAGATGCGAAAGGACTACTTGTTATTAATCCAACTTATTTTGGCATTTCAGCTGATTTAAAAACAATTGTGGATTTAGCTCATTCCTACAATATTCCTGTTCTAGTGGATGAAGCACATGGAGTTCATATTCACTTTCACGAGGCGCTGCCCATGTCTGCAATGCAAGCAGGTGCAGATATCGCAGCAACAAGTGTACATAAACTTGGTGGTTCTATGACACAAAGTTCGATTTTAAATATGAGAGGCGACCTAATTAGCTACAAGCGAGTCCAGTCCATTCTAAGTATGTTGACAACAACTAGCACATCCTATCTGTTGCTAGCATCATTAGATGTTGCGAGAAAGCGACTTGCAACAGAGGGAAAACAACTAATAGATAAAACGATTAATCTTGCACAATACATTCGAAGACAAATTAATGACATTGAACACTTATACTGTGTTGGAGAAGAGATTCTTGAGTCAGACTCTGCATTTGATTATGATCCGACTAAACTAATTATTTCCGTGAAGGATCTTGGCATAACAGGCCATGATACGGAAGAGTGGCTTCGTAAAAATTATCGGATAGAAGTGGAAATGTCAGATTTGTATAATATCCTGTGCATTATTACACCTGGAGATTCAGAAAAAGAGGCCAATATTTTAATTGATGCCCTAAAAGCACTTGCTGAAGAAAGAAAAGATAAAGCGTCTAAAGTGGAGGCACGAGTAATGCTGCCAAACATCCCTCTACTAGCGCTAACACCAAGAGATGCTTTCTACTCTGAGACAGAATTAATTAATTTTGATGATTCAGTTGGAAGAGTCATTGCGGAATTTATTATGGTATACCCGCCAGGAATCCCTATATTCATCCCTGGCGAAATTATTACAGAAGATAACCTTGCCTATATAAAACGAAATATGGAAGCAGGATTGCCTGTTCAGGGGCCTGAGGATTACGATTTCAAAAAGCTTCGCGTTATTAAAGAGCATCGCGCGATAAGATAATAGTGCTTTAGGTAACAGGAATGCCAAATGAAGGTATTCCTGTCTTCTATTTGGATATAAAAAATGCTATACATTTATTTCTATAGGTAAGAACAGATTGGAGTTATCTTTTTGAAAAAATATTTGATTATGACGATTATAAGTTTACTAATTAGTCTTGCTACCCCGTTTCTCTTTAAAAATTACATAGTACAAAAACCGACGCAATTAACACAATCCTTTCGTTTTGGTGGTCCCATCCCATTTGCAGAACAACAAAAGCTGTTGCCTGCCTCATCGAATGCCTATCCATTAGAAGTTTCATTCGAATCTCCCATGCAAACGAAAACTATTTTTCATCCCGTTTCATTTATGTTTAGCTTTCTTATGTTTTTCTTATTAATACTATCGATCTTCACTGTTCTTAAAAGCTATTTTGGAAAAATACCATCAAAGCGGAGACAATAAATAGTTGCATGGTTTTTAATTCTATTTAAATAAAATGCCTTTGATTATCCAAGGGCATTTTTTGTATTGTATTACTGTTTTGTTTATAAGGAAATGAATATGGTAACAGAGATTGCCTCTCTACTTTCTTCTTATCCAAAAAAGCAAGTCCAAATGATTCAGAGCAAAACACTTATCTAATCCTTTTTAATTGTATGTTATGTTATATTTAGACTACAGAAATAATCGTCATAATTAAATGGAAGGATCCGTAAATAGATAAACTAATCATCGTGGCTAACATCGTTTTTCTTGTTGATTTTATGATTGTATTTCCTATAATAATCGCTAAATAAAAGAACACCCCAAACATAAACACTTTATAGAGGATTAAATCATGTCTTGATAACCATTCTATGATCGAAAAGCCACTCCAAATGATTAGTTGAAATAAAATTGCCGTATAAATCTTCAAGAAAAACCACCACCCTTCCTTCCTAAAACCTAACAATTAATACTAGTATATGTATCAATCTTTTGTTTTATTTTATAATTATTTTCTTCAAAAAAACAGTAATATGGCTGGACGGAATAAAGCTGACTATATGAAAAATGGATAAAATTAATAGATTTCTTTCCTTTTAAAAGTCAAAAAAAAGCCCTCTTATAAAGAGGACTTCTTTTTTTAGCAATTAACGTAAGATATGAATTGGGTTACCAATTGCAACTTCCGCTGCTTCCATTGTTACCTCACCTAAAGTTGGGTGAGCATGGATAGTCATAGCTAAATCTTCAGCTGTCATACCAGCTTCGATTGCTAAACCTAATTCAGCGATCATATCAGATGCACTTGGACCAGCGATTTGAGCACCGATTACAAGACCATCTTCTTTACGTGTAACAAGCTTCATGAAACCTTCAGCATCATTAAGTGCTAATGCACGTCCGTTTGCTGCAAATGGGAATTTAGCAGCTTTCACTTCGATACCAGCTTCTTTAGCTGATGCTTCTGTGTGACCAACTGTAGCTAATTCTGGCTCAGAGAATACAACTGCAGGAATTCCTAAATAGTCGATTTCTGCATTATGTCCAGCAATAACTTCAGCAGCAATTTTACCTTCATAAGAAGCTTTATGAGCTAATGGAGGACCAGAAACAACATCACCGATAGCAAAGATATTGCTTACAGTTGTACGGCATTGCTTATCTGTCTTAATGATTCCGCGTTCGCCTAATTCGATACCAACTTGTTCTAATCCAAGTTCGTCTGTATTAGGTTTTCTACCAACCATTACGAATACATAATCAGCTTCAACTGATTTTTCTTCGCCTTTAACTTCATATTTAACCACAACGCCAGTGTCCGTTTCTTCTACACCTTTAGCCATTGCTTTAGTGATGATTTCAGCACCTTTTTTCTTTAAGTTACGAGTAACTAATGAAGACATTTGTTTCTCGAAACCACCAAGAATTTCATCAGCACCTTCTAGGATAGTCACTTGAGTACCAAAGTTAGCGTAAGCTCCACCTAATTCAGTACCAACATATCCTCCACCGATTACAACAATTTTCTCTGGAATTTCTTGAAGTGCAAGAGCACCAGTTGAATCAAGAACTCGCTTAGAGAATTTAAAAGTAGGGATTTCGATTGGACGAGATCCTGTTGCGATAATTGCGTTTTTAAAAGTATAAGTTTGAGATGATTTTTCATCCATTACTTTTAATGTGTTAGCATCTACGAAATATGCTTCCCCATATGCAATATCAATTTTGTTCCCTTTTAAAAGTCCTTCTACTCCACCAGTAAGTTTTTTAACAACACTGTCTTTCCAAGCTTGAACTTTTGAGAAGTCAACTTTTACATTTTCAGTTGTAATACCCATGTCTGCAGAATGTGCAGCATGCTCATAACGGTGTCCAGCAGAGATTAAAGCTTTAGAAGGAATACATCCAACGTTTAAGCAAACTCCACCTAATACGTTTTTCTCAACAATTGTAACTTTTTGTCCTAATTGTGCTGCGCGAATTGCTGCAACATATCCACCAGGACCCGCACCAATGACTATAGTATCTGTTTCAATAGGAAAATCTCCAACTACCATGTTTTACGCCTCCATTAACAATAGTTCTGGATCGTTCAATAAACGCTTAATATGATTCATTGCATTTTGAGCAGTAGCTCCGTCGATCATTCTGTGGTCAAAGCTTAAAGAAAGTGCTAATACAGGAGCAGCAACAATTTCTCCATCTTGAACGATAGCTTTTTCAGCAATACGACCAATACCTAAAATAGCAACTTCAGGATGGTTGATTACTGGAGTAAACCATTGTCCACCAGCAGAACCAATGTTAGAAATTGTGCAAGATGCACCTTTCATTTCAGCTGGAGCTAATTTACCGTCTCTTGCTTTAACAGCAAGTTCATTAATTTCGTTAGAGATGTTAAAGATACCTTTACGATCAGCATTTTTAACAACAGGAACTAATAAACCTTTTTCTGTATCAGCAGCAATACCGATATTATAGTAATGCTTATGAACGATTTCGCTTGTAGCATCATCTAATGATGTGTTTAAAGCAGGGAATTCTTTTAGTGCACTTGTTAAAGCTTTTACTACATAAGGTAAGAATGTTAATTTAATACCTTTTGCTGCAGCAACTTCTTTATATTTCTTACGATGTGCAACTAATTTAGACACTTCCACTTCATCCATCAATGTTACGTGAGGAGCAGTATGCTTAGAGTTTACCATTGCTTTAGCAATCGCTTTTCTAATTCCACTCATTTTCTCACGAGTTTCTGGGAAATCACCTTCTGGAATAGCAAGTGGCTTAGGAGCTTCCGTTGCTGTTTCAGCTGGAGCAGCTTCTGCAGCTGGTTGGCTAGCAGGTGTTGCACCACCATTTAAGTAAGCATCAATATCTTCTTTTGAAATACGTCCGTTTTTACCAGAACCAGAAACAGCTTGAATTTCTACGCCTTTATCACGAGCATATTTACGTACAGAAGGCATTGCAATAATGCGTCTGCTTGGATCAACATCTGCTTCTTGTGCTTTGCTTTCTTCAGCAGCCTCAGGTTTTGCTTCTTCAGCATCAGCTGGAGCTTCATCACCATGATCGCCTTTGAATTGAAGATTTTCATATCCAGGAGCATCAAATGTAATTAAAATATCGCCTACAACTGCTACTGTTCCTTCTTCAACCTTAACTTCTTCTACAGTACCTTCAACAGGAGAAGGTATTTCTACTACTGCTTTATCATTTTGCACTTCACATAATACATCATCTTCTTGAACTTTATCGCCTGGTTTAACAAACCATTTTACGATTTCGCCTTCGTGAATACCTTCACCAATATCAGGCAATCTAAATTGAAAAGCCAATGTGACAACCTCCTAATAATCTTATGAAAAAATTTTCTTCGTTCAACTAACTTATCTTCTAATTGTTGCGTAAATATTATTCGGTATTAATTAGAAAGTTAGAACTTTTTTAGCTGTTTCAATAATATCTTTAAAGTTTGGAAGCCATACAGTTTCAGCTTGTGTAAATGCAAATACAGTATCTGGTGCAGTTACACGTAAAACTGGAGCTTCTAAGCTTAGAATTGCACGATCATTGATTTCAGCAACAACATTAGCCGCAATACCAGCTTGTTTTTGTGCTTCTTGAACAACAACTGCTCTACCTGTTTTTTCAACAGATCCAATGATTGTATCGATATCAAGTGGGCTTACAGTACGTAAGTCAACTACTTCCACTGAATATCCTTCTTTTTCTAATTCTTCTGCTGCTTTAATAGACTCTTGAACCATCGCTCCATAAGTAATGATAGAAAGGTCTTTACCTTCACGCTTTACATCCGCTTTTCCAAGAGGAATAGTGTACTCTTCTTCTGGAACTTCTTGACGGAATGAACGGTATAATTTCATATGCTCTAAGAAGATAACAGGATCGTTATCGCGAATAGCAGAAATTAACAAACCTTTAGCGTCATAAGGAGTAGATGGGATAACAACTTTAAGACCAGGTTGTTGTGCCATTAATCCTTCTAAGCTGTCCGCATGAAGTTCAGGAGTATGAACCCCACCACCAAATGGTGAACGAATAGTTACAGGTGCGTTGTAACGTCCACCTGAACGATAGCGCATACGAGCCATTTGTCCAGAAATACTGTCCATTACTTCATATACGAAACCAAAGAATTGAATTTCAGGTACTGGACGGTAACCTTGAAGTCCTAAACCGATTGCTAAACCACCAATTCCAGATTCAGCTAATGGAGTATCAAATACACGATCTTCACTGAATTCTTTTTGAAGACCTTCTGTCGCACGGAATACACCGCCGTTTACACCTACGTCTTCTCCAAATACTAATACATTTGGATCATTACGTAATTCTGTGCGTAACGCATCAGTGATTGCTTGAATCATTGTCATTTGCGCCATGGCTTACTTCGACTCCTTTGCTGCATAAATTTCATATTGTTCTTGAAGATTAACTGGTAGCTCTTCATACATGATGTTCATTAAGTCAGTTACTTTTTGTTTTGGAGCTTCGTCAGCAATTTTGATTGCTTCTTTAATTTCTTCTTTAGCACGCTCAATTACTTCGTTTTCTTTTTCTTCGTTCCAAATGCCTTTGTTTTCAAGGAATTTACGGAAGCGCACTAATGGGTCTTTCTTTTCCCACTCGCTGTCAAGATCAGCTGTACGGTAACGAGTTGGGTCATCTCCAGCCATTGTATGTGGACCATAACGGTAAGTTAAAGTTTCGATTAATGTTGGACCTTCACCATTGATTGCTCTTTCACGAGCTTCACGAACAGCAGCATAAACTGCTAAAGCGTCCATACCATCTACTTGAATTCCAGGGATCCCTGCAGCAACTGCTTTTTGAGCAATTGTTTTCGCAGCAGATTGTTTCTCAACTGGAGTAGAAATTGCAAAACGGTTATTTTGTACAACGAAAATTGCAGGAGCTTTGAATGCACCAGCAAAGTTAATTCCTTCATAGAAATCACCTTGTGAAGCACCACCATCACCTGTATACGTAATTGCAACAGATTTAGCACCACGTTTTTTCATTCCTAATGCTACACCAGCAGTTTGGATGTATTGTGCACCGATAATGATTTGTGGAGAAATTACGTTTACACCTTCAGGAATTTGATTTCCTTGGAAGTGACCACGTGAGAATAAGAATGCTTGAGATAAAGGAAGCCCGTGCCAAATAATTTGCGGAACATCACGATATCCTGGAAGAATAAAATCTTCTTTTTCTAATGCAAATTGTGAAGCTAATTGAGAAGCCTCTTGTCCTGCAGTAGGTGCATAGAAACCTAGGCGACCTTGTCTGTTTAATGAGATAGAGCGTTGATCAAGAATACGTGTATATACCATACGAGTCATTAATTCTTGTAATTGCTCATCACTTAAATCAGGCATTGCAGATTCGTTTACAACTTCGCCCTCTTCATTTAGAATCTGAAGTGTTTGAAATTGGTTTGCCACTTGTTCAAGCTGTGCTTGCACATCAAATTGTGCCTTCTTTGTTTTAGAAGCCATTAAAGCCACCCTTTCCTTTCATATTAAAAGACTTTTTTCTGTAAAAACAAATAGATGTTTACAATGTGTTTGAATGTGGTAAACATTCAGTTGGGTAACGCTTTCTATTACTTACAGCATATCACTTTAAGTAACAAAAAAAACCATACTAAAACAGTTTTCCACAAATTACGCAAGAAAAAACGTCTTATAAATTAATTCGGTTTCCGTATAGACTGTATCAATTATTAATATGTAAATATTAATACAACTGTTCAATACATTTATAAGTTTAATATACTTAAATATTATCCGTCAATCTTTAAGCTCTAAGTTTTTATTATTTTTTTACATAAAATTAATACAACTGTATTATTTATAAAACTACATCTGTATTATACAGATACCACTATTTACAACTGTTTTATAATAATTTTCCTCCTTGTCGAATAAACACATTATTGCGATTAAAGAATACAGAAGTACAGTAACAACAGTTTCTATCATTAAATGTATTTTAATTCGCAGGAATTTCCGTAAAACTTTTGCTAATTCTCACCTCCACCATTGTGCCATGTTGGTCCATCTTATAGACAGCCACGTATTTCAAAAAAAATTTATTTTCCCCTATAAAAAAACCACAGTAACAGTTTGTCCAATTCAGCAATTTTCTTGCTCCTTGACAGATTCTGTTCCTGCGGTAAATGAAAATAAAACTTGGAAGACATAAAAAAATATAAAAAAGCTACTTACTCCTCTTCCTTCTCATCACTCATCTTAATTTTTATTCCTGCTTCATTATAGAAGTCTACTTTTAGTTCATTATATTTTTTCGTCAGTTCATTAAAGGTTTGATTATTTTCATACACTTTTTCATATGTTTCATTTATTTTCTTTACTTGCTTTTCTAAATCATCCATATTCACATCTTCATCTTTAAACATTTCATATAGTTTTTTATCACTGTTAAGCCCTTCTATGTAATTAGCGTATAATTTATCATGTTCTTCATAACGGGCCATCATTGTTTTATAAAGTTCGTCTGCTTTTTCTTTTAGCTCTTTATCTTCTTTTTCTTCTAGTTCTTCTATATCAGTTGTAATTGTCTCAAACTTTTCTTGCGACTGTTTAATGCTTTCTGCTTCTTTATCCATATATTCTTTTCTCTTGGCAATAGATTCTATGGCCTCATCTGATAATTTTGTGATTTCATCCATATCTTCTAAGCCAAGACTAATTATTTCGGAATAGATGTCTTGTTCTTTCTTCTCTAAAGTCACAAGAGGCTCTTGCTGCTCTTCAAAGCCAATTTCAATTTCAACCACTTCTTCTAGTTTTTCATACATTTTCTCACTTGGAGACTGAAAATTACATCCAGCAGCAATCATTGCAAATAGCAAGATTGTACTAAACAATAGCATACTTCGTTTCATCTGTTTCCTCCTCACTTTCTTATTACTATATCGATTCTTCTGTATTTTTACAATAACGGTTGGCTTATTATTACTCCCTTTGCCTTATTACTAACCCTTTTTAATTCCGTCATAATATAGTGTTATTCAATTTAAGTAAAATGAAACGGTTTATATATTAAACATATTAGCCTGTCCTATAATATATTATGGGTATATATGATTATCTTATTGCATAAAGTACTATTCTCTTGTATTAACTTTTCATTCTTTCTCTGTTAGACTACTTTATAGATAGAACAAGGAAGTGATTATGATGATAACAATGGCAGATATTATTCGGGATGGTCATCCAACATTAAGAAGAGTAGCAGCAGAAGTTACAATGCCACCAAGTCAAGAAGATAAAGAAATTTTAAAAAGCTTACTTGAATATGTAATAAATAGTCAAGACCCTGAATTAGCGGAAAAATATGGTTTAAGAGGCGGTGTTGGATTAGCTGCACCACAAATAAATGTTTCCAAACGAATGATTGCTGTTCATGTTAAAGATGAAAATGGCAAGCAATATAGCTACGCCCTTTTCAATCCAAAAATCATTAGCCATTCGGTTGAAAAAGCCTATTTAACTACAGGAGAAGGTTGCCTATCTGTAGACGAAGCCATCCCAGGATTTGTGCCAAGATATGCAAGAATCACATTAAAAGCTATTGATTTAGATGGCAAGGAAGTAAAGCTACGACTAAAGGGCTTACCAGCTATTGTATTCCAACACGAAATTGATCATTTAAATGGTGTCATGTTCTATGATTACATTAATGAAAATGATCCTTTTCTTCCTATTGAAAATGCAATTCCTGTGGAAAGATAGAGTTAAGAACATTCCTTCTTTCCTCCTGGTTCGATCATTTAATAAATTTCTTCGAGCCTTCTTCTCCCTTCCACTCCTAAACAATTACAATAGAAAAAAATCAATCTTCTTGCTTCCCCTCTTCCATTAGAGGGGACCCATTCGCTTTCATATAAAGTTAATTATTACGAAATAAAAGCCTATTTTACAATTACCAACATTAACCATGAGAATCCTGCAATAAATTTCATATACTATTACTATAAAAGGCTGTTTTTAATAAGATTGTTGTTATCATATATAAAAAAGCCTATTAAATGAACGAACCATTCGATGTGATTTAACACATGTAAAATCACCTTCAGTTTAAAAAAAAGAAAGAATCGGAAAAAAAACAACATCTCAAAAAACTATTTTTTTACAAAAAGAAAATATAAAATGTGAAGATGACTTTACTTTGTACAAGAATGGTTTAAAATAGAATTAAGGAGATGATCCACTATGTTAAAGAAGCTAAGAAAAAAGCTCTTAAAACAGTGGAAAGATTTACTGCGTAAAAAAACAATAGCTTAAAAAAATTGAAGGGTATTCTTATGGTCCGACCTATGCCACGCTTTGTTAAATATAGTGGTTATTATACCACTATATAAACCAAGCTTAGTGGGAAGAGTCTGACCTTTTATTTTATAAAGATTTAAAAATATTTTACATAATAAAGTTGATTATCTTTCAAACAATGGATTTTGATAATAATTGCTATTAAAAGAAAAAACATGAAAAACATGTTATTTTTTTATATAATAATTTTAGATATAAATGATTAAGGAGCGAATTACCATGATATTTAAAGTATATTTTCAAGATTTAAAAACAGAGGTACCAGTAAGAGAAAACACAAGAACAATATATGTTAAAGGTGTTTCTGAAAGAGATGTTAGAACAAAATTGGCAGAAAAACCATATAATATCGAGTTTATAACTCGTGTAGAAGGTGCATTCTTAGAGTATGAACAACAAAACGAAGACTTTACAGTATTGGAGATTGAATAATGAAATTTGTAAAAAATGATCAAACTGCTGTATTTGCCCTCGGTGGACTAGGGGAAATCGGTAAAAATACTTATGGTGTCCAGTTTCAAGACGAAATTATTTTAATTGATGCTGGTATTAAATTTCCGGAGGACGAGCTTTTAGGAATTGACTATGTTATTCCCGATTATACTTTCTTGGAGAAGAATGTAGACAAAATTAAAGGCTTATTTATCACGCATGGTCACGAAGATCATATTGGTGGTATTCCTTACCTTTTAAGACAAGTTAATATCCCTGTATATGGTGGAAAATTAGCATTAGCACTTGTTCGTAATAAGTTAGAAGAGCATGGACTATTGCGTCAAACTACGATGCGTGAAATTCAAGAAGATGATGTGATTAAATTTAGAAAAACATCTGTTTCCTTCTTTCGAACAACTCATAGTATACCTGATTCCTATGGTATTGTCGTGAAAACTCCACCAGGAAACATCGTACACACTGGAGATTTTAAATTCGATTTTACGCCCGTTGGGGAGCCTGCCAACTTAACAAAAATGGCTGAGATCGGTAAAGAAGGCGTTTTATGTTTATTATCTGACAGCACAAATAGTGAAGTGCCTAATTTCACAATGTCCGAAAAAAAGGTTGGCAAAAGTATTCATGACATATTTATTAAAGCAGATGGTAGATTGATTTTCGCTACTTTCGCTTCTAATATTTATCGTTTACAGCAAGTAACAGATGCTGCCGTAGAATTCGGTCGTAAAATCGCTGTTTTCGGAAGAAGCATGGAGGCTGCCATTAATATTGGCTTAGAGCTTGGGTTTATAAAAGCTCCAAAAGAAACCTTTGTAGATCCTCAGCAAATTAATCGTTTACCGGCTAATCAAGTTGTGATTTTATGTACAGGAAGTCAAGGCGAACCTATGGCTGCTCTTTCAAGAATTGCAAATGGAACACATAGACAAATCCAAATTATTCCTGGTGACACAGTTGTTTTCTCATCTAACCCTGTACCAGGTAATACACTAAGCGTTAATAAAACAATAAACATGCTTTTTAGAGCTGGTGCTGAAGTTATTTCTGGGCCACTTAGCAATATTCATACTTCCGGTCACGGTGGACAGCAGGAGCAAATGCTAATGCTACGACTAATTAAGCCTAAATTCTTTATGCCAATCCATGGAGAATTCAGAATGCAAAAAACACATGCGCAGACTGCTGTTGACTGTGGCGTCAAGGAAGAGAACTGCTTTATCATGGATAATGGTGAAGTATTGGCACTTTCAAGTGATACAGCGCAAGTTGCTGGTAAAATCCCATCCGGAAACGTTTATATTGACGGAAGCGGAATTGGAGATATAGGCAATATTGTATTACGCGACCGCCGAATTCTTTCAGAAGAAGGCTTAGTCGTTGTAGTAGTAAGCATTAACATGACAGACTTTAGAATCGCAGCTGGACCAGATCTTATTTCAAGAGGATTTGTATACATGCGCGAGTCTGGCGATTTAATAAATGATGCACAGAACTTAATAAGCAAGCATCTAAATAAAGTAATGGAACGCAAAACAACACAATGGTCTGAAATCAAAAATGAAATTATTGATACGATTTCTCCATTCCTTTACGAAAAAACAAAACGTAGACCAATGATTCTTCCAATAATTATGGAAGTATAACGGTATATAAAAGGCGCTGTATGTTCAATTCTTGAACATACAGCGCCTTTTTTTCGGTTATGAAAGTATTTTTAAAAAACTAAATAATTATAAGTCTAGCACCATAAACCCAATATCTTTCTTTCATTTGTACTGTATTTAGGCAAGAGTCCTCGCTTTTTCTTATTAATGATTAAGACATTACCTTTTTTTCAAAACGATTAATATCTGAATCCGCACCAATAACAATCAAAATATCATTTTCTCTTATTGGTTCTGATGCCTGAGGAGAAACAATAATCTCCTTGTCTCTTTTTATAGCAACAATCGTGATTCCATATCTCGCACGAATATCTAAATCAATAATGGAACGACCATCTAATTTGTGGCTAGCCTTAATTTCCACAATACTATGTTCATCAGAAAGCTCCAAATAATCAAGGACATTATTAGAAACAATATTATGCGCAATCCTCTTCCCCATATCTCTTTCTGGATGAACTACTGCATCTGCTCCTATTTTACTCAACACCTTCTCATGATAATCATTTTGAGCCTTTACCGTTATATTTTTAACACCTAGCTCCTTTAACATTAAAGTAGTTAAAATACTCGCTTGTATATCCTCGCCTATCGCAACTATAACGTGATCAAAATTACGGATTCCAAGACTCTTTAATACCGTTTCATCTACTGCATTACCGACCACTGCATGTGAAACTAGATTTGCATATTCATTTACTTTTTCTTCACTTTTATCAATTACCATAACATCCATACCTAGTTCCGTTAATTCCCGACAAATACTGCCTCCAAATCTTCCTAGGCCAATTACCGCAAATGCTCTTTTCACTATTAAATCCTCCAACTATCGTATAAATTTTATCTCGCATCACAAGTATTATTATCTCCTATAATAAACATTCATTTTAAGCGAGAAGCAACACCTATTCATAACTATCTTATCAATACCAGTTAAAACTCCTAAATAATGATGTTTCCCGTTATCTAATGAAACGCCATTATTATAACATTAAATGAAGCTGTATTGATATACTTTCCAGATGCCAAATTATATTCGCTAAGTTCTGTCTAATTGGCCATTTAATACTCGACTTATTCGGGTATCTAACATTTTCAAATTAATCCCGCCAGCCTGATAGTATCGTAATTTCCCAGCCTGATCAAATAAATAATAAGATGGCACATATTCATTTGAAAATGCTTTGGCTAGCTGAAATTCATGATCTACATAAATGGATTGTGTCATCTTATATTCCTCCACCGTTTTTTTCACTAATTCTATGTTCAAATCATGTTCCGAACGAGGAAAATGTACAGAGATAACAGTCAAATTTTCTTGATAAAAATCTCTGTATTGGTTTAGTTCTGACATAGCCCTTTTACAAAAATAACAGCTTATAGACCAAAAGTGAATTAAAGTTACTTTATTTCCACCTTTCTCCATTCCTTTTGTTTCTCCATTAATCCATAGTGTCGGAGCACCCCATTCGGGAAGTGGATCACCTATTTTCACAGTAGTATTTACCCTCTTTCCTTTTCTCTCTAAAAAATATTAATATAACCTCTAGTTTATCAAATACATATAAGGGAATAAAAAGAAAATACTTGGCTAGTTAATTTTTATAAAAGGAGTACAGCATTAAATGTTCTATTTAAACAATTTAAAAACCTATATACAAACCATACATTGGGGAGACTTCTTCTTAAATACTGCCCTTGTAGCAATAAAAATACTGCTTATCCTTCTTAGCTATCTTCTAATTAAAAAAATGGCTAAGCAGCTAATAAATAAATTATTCGAATCCTATATTCAAAAAAACTCTATCTCTAGAGGTAGAGCTTTTACACTGGAGAGCCTGATTAATAACCTAATTACCTATGTACTATTTTTCATTCTCATTATAACCATACTCCAATTGCTCGGTATCGATGCTACAGCAATATTGGCTGGTGCAGGAATTATAGGATTAGCAGTCGGCTTTGGAGCTCAAGGACTTGTTAGTGACCTAGTGTCAGGATTTTTTATCCTATTAGAAAAACAATTAGATGTTGGGGAACTTATAACGATTGGAGAATTTTCAGGCACAGTAGAACAAGTTGGCCTTAGAACAACCCAAATACGAGCAGCAGATGGCACTTTACACTTTATCCCGAATCGAGAAATTACACAGCTTAGTAATCATTCCCGGGGAGAAATGCAAGCTCTAGTGGATATAGATATTTCAGTCAACAATGATTTGCAGAGAACATTAGAAATACTACAGCAAGTTTGTGAACGTATTGCAGACGAAAACGACACTATAACAGATGGCCCAAATCTAATTGGTATACAAAATTTAGGTGCAAATACGATTACAATAAGAATAATTGCAAAAACAAAAAATATGGAGCAATGGGGAATGGAACGCTTGATTAGACAGGAAGCGAAAGTCGCGCTTGATGAAAATGGGATTCAATTCCCACAAGCACCCCTAGTGATTGAAAAAGAAAATTAATGCTTTAAAAAAGCTTACTGCTATTATTCCAATATAAAGCAGTAAGCTTTTTGTTTACAAATAAGCAACCGTCCGAACAATTAATTTCCTTTTTTCATTAAATACGCAGTTAAAACATTAACAGCTACTTGTAATGCGTCTTCTTTCGGATTAAGCTTGCTATGATGTAAACCATATGGAGAATCAACACCTAGCCAAAACATAAACCCTGGAATGTCCTTTAACATATAGCCAAAATCTTCGCCCGTCATTGCTTCTTTGCATTCCAACACATTTGCTTCTGTTTCGTATTCAATAAAATCCATAAACTCTCTTGTTAATGGCTCATTATTATAGACTTGATAATAACCACTACCGAAATCAATCGTACTCTCACAGTCATAGCCAATTTCAATACCATTCACCAAAGCTTGGACACGTTTCTTTACTTTATCCATTGCCTCACTTGAAAGGGTTCGCATTGTCCCTTCTAGTCTTGCATTTTCAGCAATGACATTTTGCACAGTTCCACCTGTGATTTTTCCGATGGTCACAACAGCACTATCGAGCGGATCAATATTCCTGGATACAACAGACTGAAGCTGGGAAACCAGACTACATGCTGCAACTACCATATCATTAGTAAGATGTGGGTATGCTGCATGCCCGCCTTTCCCTTTTAAATCAATAAAAAGCTCAGAAGTGTTTGCAAATAGCAAGCCCGGCTTTACTGCGATGGTGCCTACTGGATATTCAGGAGCTACGTGAAGAGCCAGGATAATATCAGGCATCCATTCTTTAAGCTCCTTACTTTCAAGCATAGGCTTTGCTCCGCCTGGTCCTTCTTCAGCAGGCTGAAAAATAAACACAACATTATCTTTAATAGGAGTTTCCATTATATTTGCAAGTAAGCCTAAAGCAATGGTCATATGAAAATCATGTCCACAAGCATGCATTTCTGTAGGGTGCTCAGATAGAAATGGTAATTCCGTTTCTTCAACAATTGGCAATCCATCAATATCTGCTCGGTAGCCAATCGTTTTCGTTGGGTTAAGTCCATGAACCTTAACAATAATCCCCGTTTTCCATGTTCTTATTTCTACTCGTTCATTTGAAAAGCTTTGAATTTTTCCGAGTAAATATTGTTGTGTTTTAAATTCCTTAAATCCAAGCTCTGGAATTTTATGCAAATCTCTGCGGATTTGGATTAAATCAATCGTATTCCCCATATAAATCCCCTTCTCTTCCTATTTTCTGATGAATGCTTTCCTTTTCTCTATTTCTAAAACAAAAGCGTGGAAACTTCTCCACGCTTTACACTGAAAATTATAGTTGACGTAGCTCTTGCATAATTTCCGTTTTTGATTTAGTTTTATCATCAATTTCTTTAACTACACGTGCAGGAGCTCCTGCAACTAATGTGTTTGCTGGGACATCTTCTAGTACAATAGAGCCTGCAGCTACTACAGATCCTTGACCAACTGTAACTCCTTCAACGATAACTGCATTTGCGCCCACTAATACATCATCTTCAATGATAACTGGTTTAGCAGAAGGTGGCTCAATAACACCTGCTAATACTGCACCTGCACCAATATGGCAGTTCTTCCCTACGGTAGCACGTCCACCCATAATAACGCCCATATCAATCATTGTACCTTCGCCAATTGCAGCACCAATATTTATAACTGCACCCATCATGATTACTGCATTGTCGCCAATATCCACTTGATCACGAATAATAGCACCTGGCTCAATACGCGCTTTAATATTTTTTAAGTCTAGTAAAGGAATTGCAGAGTTTCTACGATCATTTTCAATCACATAATCTGTAACTTTGTCCTGGTTTCCTTCGATGACACTTTGAATATCAGCCCATTCTCCGAAAACTACACCAGAATTTCCACTGATAAAGGTTTGAACATTTTCACCAAAATCAACTGCAGATAAATCGCCTTTCACGTATACCTTTACCGGTGTAGATTTTGTACTATTTTGAATAAATGAAATAATTTCATTTGCATCCATCATTTTCATAAACTAATACCTCCATTATGTATATATGCAATACTAAAAATTACTTTACCAAACAAAAGTGATGAAAACAAGCCATAAATACTAACTTTTATCTTCGATTCATCCCTTTCCCCTTTTTTCTTCTTCCAGATATTCGTGAACAATTTCTAAAAAAGCTTGTACCTGTTTTAATTGAAAAGTTGCTTCATAGCCAATTAACCAAGTTCCTCTTGTGATTGGCTCATTATAATCATTAAATAACGGAATTCGGGAAAGTGCATCATCTACTTTTTTTAAGGCAATAGAAGGAAGTATACTATAACCAATCCCATTAAAAGAAAGCTGTTTACATGTTTCAATCTGATCCACGACAATAGTATTGTTCGGAGGCAGTTGAAAATTCCGATGCCACCAAACCTGTATTTCTTCGTAATAGTTTGAATCACTTTTAAATTGGATAAACGGCCGATTCGTTAAAGCAATATCCTCAAGCTTCGCAATTTCTCGATCCACTAAATAAAGGGGGTCATCAAATAAATGAATTTTAATTCCCTTCCAATCGGATACTCCTCTTACAATACCTATATGCATACTATCCTCAGAAACAGATTTCATCATATCGCTACTCCAGCCTGTTACTAATGATACCTTTGCCTGAGGATAGCGCTCAACAAATCGTTTTAAGACCTCCGGAAGCCAGTTCTGTCCTACGATACTTGCAACAGCTATCTTTAATGTTCCATACACTTCTTCTTTGAAAGCATGAATGGATTCTTTCACTTCTTCTTCTTTCTTTAGCGTTTCCATTGCGAATTTCGTTACTAATTCGCCAGCAGCAGTAAGCGAAAGCCCTCTTTGTGACCTAATAAATAATGGTGTCCCCCAATCTTTCTCGATATTTTGCAGCCTTTGAGAAAGGGCGGGTTGTGTGACAAAAAGTCTTTCTGCTGCTTTTCTCATATTCATTTCTTGTGCAAGAACGGTTAATAATTTTAATTCAGAAATCGTTGACATGATAGTATCCTCATATAAAAAATTTGTTATCAAAAGAGGGAAAGAACTCTAATGAAGAGGTGAATAAGAGCGGCTACAGTAGGTGAAAGGAATTTAATTGTTATAGATTATTGGTGATTGTTTTGATGTAAATAATTGTTAAGTCGCTTTAATATTGCTCTTCTCGTTAAAATCCCTTCAAAATAGCCATCTTCTGTTTCTACACAAATAAAAGGATGGTCTACCAAATGTTTAATCGTATGTAATACAGAACTATTACTCTTCACTCTCGGCATTACAGTGTTCATAATTGTTTCTACTTTTATTTCTTCTAATTTTTCAAATTCAATTCTTTCTAGTCCAAGTATACTCTCCATAATAATTGGCGTACTCACCAATCCATGGAGCTTATAATGTGCATCTAATACAGGGATTGCTGAGTATCCACTTTTTGTTAAGACTAGCAGAGCGTGTTCTAAACTGTTTCCTACCTGTACATGTGCAACCCGTTCAGACGGAATTAATAAATCATTTAAAGTGATGTTTAAAAACTCTTCGCTGTGCATACTTATCATAGCCGAAAACTCCTCACAAAATATATTTATACCTCATTTTATCACAGTTTCCGGCTTAATGCTCCTTTAACCCTTACTCGTTTTTATATTCCTTACAAGTAGTTGACAATGAGGGCATTGAAAGATTACATTTTGATTAGATTGAGCTGTCAGTACATTCTCTAATTTTTCCTCACGAGAGCATTCTGGACAAATAACCGTTGGCATCATGTTTATCACCTCAACTATTAGTATGGATTCACTTGCTTTTTTCATGTAGTAAAATTAAAAGTATAAAAAAAGCTTTCTGCATTTGGGTATCCGTAAATGCAAAAAGCTTCTTAAAAATCTTACTGAATTAAATCAAAAATCTCAATTGTAATCATATCAACATTATCAAATTGATATCTTTTTGGTTTTTCTTTGTCATTATAGACTTCTAGTTCAAACGTTTCTGTTTTTGGATGAAATGTAACTTGACACTTTCTCTCCCCATTTACCTCGAAGAAACGTTGAGTTGGTTCTCCCCCAGTTGCCTGCTCTTGCAGATTCTTTAATCTTGTTAATATGCCTTGTAATTGTGACATGCTCTCTCTCCTTTCAAAACAAACCTTTTGTTAACAATAGGTTTCACTATTAGCATGTTTCTATACACTTTCTTCGTTAAATAAAGTACCATTCGCCTCTTGTGTAAAATGCCAATACTAACAGAATAAAAGATTGTCGAGAGTTTGTCCAAGTAAAACTAAAAAAAACTAGTTGTTTTTTTATTATTTATTTCATCTGAATATTCTAACATATAAAATCATAACAAAAAAACACCTTTCTTATAGCAAAATGGAAATAATCATTTGTCTAATTCCGCACATCTACAGCTCCCTCAGAATCCAAAAAGTAACCTTTCCTGTTTAAACCTATTCCTATCATTTGCTAAAATGAATTGCACGAAAAAAGCTTTCTTTGTATGATTAGAAGTAGAATGAATGTAGGAGGAACAAAATGCACCAAATCACGTTATATACCCAGCCTGACTGTCCCCCTTGCGAATATTCCAAGCTCTTTTTAAAAGAACATGGATTTGACTTTGTAATAAAAGATATTCAAAAGGATTCGCGTGCGAAAACAGAATTAATAAAGAAATACCAATCCTTTTCAACCCCAACTTTTGTGGTAGATGGAACTGTAATTTATGGTTTCGATTTGGAAAAACTTAAAATTGCTTTAAATCTTTAACAGCAAGTCACCAATGTGGCGTACACTATACGTAAAAAAGTGCGCCACACTTTCATTATAGCTAATACCTCAAAATCTAGAAAATAACTCTTACAAGCTATTTTAGCGTTTGTACATTATGATTTTTCCAATTGTTACTGATATAAGTTACTTGATTTTCTATTGCAAACAAGGGCATATAAACCAATGTACTATAGTTATTTTCTTTGTTATTTATAATGGTTCTTACCTCTTTATCTGTCAGCATATTCGTAACAATCCAATTCTCATTCACCTTTCTTATAAGCACTCCTTCATAGGCTCCTTCATATACTTTTTCTCCAAATATAATTGGTTCATAATATTCATATAGAAGAATACTATTTTCTTCTGTTTCTATAAAGGTTTGATCGGATAACTGATAAAAAGGCAGATAATATTTTCCGAATTCATTACCGTATGTATAAAATGCCCCATTTTCTCCAGTCAAGTTTTCATTAAGAAATAAATAGATTAGTTTCTCCGAAAAATAAGGTGCCAATATTTCTTGTATCTCCTCCATATCCCTCGCTTCTTTACTTAATGACACCTGTGCTCGAAATGCCTTTTCTACAAAAGCAAAGACTTCATCCCTACTTGTCAAATGGCTGGTAGCATGTGCGGAATATGGAAATATACCAAGAAGCAAAATAATCACTATAGTAAAGAAGCTTTTATTCATCCTACTCTCTCCTTCTCTATTTATTTCATTTAAACTTTACCCTTAATTTATGGCATAAAAACAAGCTGAAGAGAAAATCTCTTCAGCTTGTTTTAACTAAGTAGCAATTTCTTTCGATCAAGAAAATTATAAGATAAATCAATAAACAAATATTCCTTGGCGTTTAATGGGTATGAATAAGTTCTTACTGTTTCTCCTGTTTCGATATCACTATATAAATCAGACAATATCCCTCTTTTTTCATTCCTCATTTTTATAATATTTTCTAGGAAATATGGTCGCCAACTCCAATTTTTGTGTGCATATTCAGGCTGAATAATCCAATCACTATCGTATTTAATAATATTTGCAGATTTTTGAAATCCATCTTCATCACATACATACATTCGAAAAGCAACATCTGTTAAATCAGCAGTAAGTAATTTCAAAAGCTCTTCATAGGAAGAATATTTCTTATATTTAACAAGCAATGACTGTAATTGAACTTGAAAATCCTCTGTTAATTCAAAAATTGTTGATAGTTTTTTCTTTTCTGAAAAAATGAACTCATGAAACAAATCTCTTAATATTTCTTTTCTACAATTGCGATCAACGAAATTTGCCTCAGGATAGTGTAAATAGTATCCTTGATAAAATCTCCCACCATTTTTCCAAGCAAATTGAAGCTGATATACCATCTCAATATTTTCAAATAATAAAGTAGCACCAATTTTTCGAGCAAGCATAGATAGCGAATATAAAACATTTTGGTAAGCATGCGAGGTAGATGTAGATCGCAAAGCTAATAAATCAATTTTTAGGATATCAGGTGCTAAATCACCGAGTCTGTCTAAATAGCTACTATCACTTCCCATTTTATCAATGGCAATTTTAATGCCATATGTTCGATAATAAAGTAATAAATGATCTAAATGATAAAATTGCCCATGATAATTTCGCTCTGAAATCTCCAGAACGATTCGATCTAACTTGAAGCCTTTCCCTTCATATTCCAGCAATGTTTCTAAAAATGATTCTCCATCATCCTTCATCAAGATTTCAGCATCTCTATTGATAAAGAGCAATACATCCTCGTCAAGGGACAACGCTTTATCCAGCGCCTTCGTTAAAATAACTTGATCTACCTCAATTTTATATTCATCAGGAATTCCTTCATCAAAAAAGAAATCTCCAAGGCTTTCAACACCATCTGCTCCATTATATCTTCCTAATATTTCATAACCGATTACTCGATGTTCATCAGCGCTAAATATAGCTTGAAAATAAGGGATGACATTTTCTAAATCAGTCAAAATATCCAAAGCATCCATATTTTGATAGCCTCCCCACAAGAAAAGCAAACTCCTTTGCTTATCGCTTCCGTTATAAATCATTTCGTCCTTTTTTTGATGATATTTATTTTTAGACAGTAAGTAGGCAAAGGTTCTTCACTTTATTCTAAGAATTAAAATAAACCTTATTATATCATATAAATCCTTAGCTAAAGAAACATTGATAGAAAATTCTTTCAATTTTTAGCTGAAACACAGTTTCATCCGATGATATCATTCCACAGGCAAGCACAATAAAAAAAGGATAAGGTGTTGGTAATAATATGTCCTTATAATTTTGTTTGAAATTTCGTATGATAAAAAATAGGAGTTGGCAAGAAAGAGGTAGTAAAATGCAGTTGTGTAAGCTATTACTGTTGCTCACTCCCTTTTTCGGGTCCGAGCAAACTTGGGAATATTTCCATATTGAAGAGAGTAAGCCAAAAGTAGAACAACTACATCAAGAATCTAGCACGAACAAAAGTGTATTGCTTGATGTTCCTTTGATAAAACAAAATCCTGAACTAAAATATGGATGTGAAGTGACCAGTTTAACGATGGTTTTGAATTACGCTGGTGTTAAAGTAAATAAAATGGAGCTTTACAAAAATATTCAGAAGGACATAGACCCATTGATTCGAAAAAATGGCAATATTATCGAATGGGGAGACCCCTCTATTGGATTCGTAGGTGATATGACTGGAAAAAAGCCTGGGTATGCTGTATTTGATAAGCCAATGGAAGATCTAGTTAACAAATACCTCCCAGAAAGAGCCGTTAACTTAACGAAATATTCTTTCCATGATTTAGAGAAACATGTTCAAAATGGTTATCCAATTGTAGTTTGGACAACAGGTGATTATCGTTTACCAGATAGATGGGAATCATGGAAACACAATGGAAAAACAATTAAAACACCATTAGACCTACACGCTGTTGTATTAGTTGGCTTCAGTAAGAATCATGTTTACTTAAATGACCCCTTATCAGGTAAAAAGAATGTTAAAGTCGATAAAAAGACTTTTATTAAATCTTGGCATGCTTTAAAGTCCAGAGCTATTAGTTATCGGTAAAAGTGTATAAAAAGGATAATAAATAGAACGTATTCATAATTTGTTTGCAACAACATTTAACGATTAGCGTTGATTGCATCCACCTATTGATAATTGTTAAAGTAAAGAAGGGATTCCGAGTGTAAATCCAAATTCCCTTATTCTTTTCCTCCAAAAAGCAATTATCTGTGCGCTGCAATCAACGTGTTTCTTTCAAATAGACTCAACCCTACATTTTTTTAAGTACTAACAAAAAGATATGCGTCCAGCTATCCTTCTAGGGTCTTCCTTTTTATTAACTCGCTTAATATAAGTTTATGTTTCCATCTTTCTATTCATGTTTAAAAATCCTTAAGAAATTGCTCCGCCTCTTCACAAGTCAATGGTCGAGAATAATAAAAGCCTTGTGCTTTTTGACAATTTGCCTCTTTTAAGAAGTCTTCTTGCTCTTTCGTTTCCACACCTTCTGCAATAACTTCTATCCCTAAATTTTGTCCTAAGTGAATAATCGTTGTCGTAATGGCAGCATCCTTTGCATTTGTAACCACATCTTTTACAAAGGATTGATCAATTTTTAATACATCAATCGGAAATTGCTTAATATAGCTTAGAGAAGAATAACCAGTTCCAAAATCATCGACAGAGATAATAACCCCTAAATCCTTTAGTTTTCGCAAAATAGGAATTGCTTCTTTAATATTCTCCATAACCCCTTCTGTAATCTCAATCTCCAGCAAGGACGGTTTAATATTAAATTTTTGAATAGAGTAACGTATCATTTCAACAAAATTGGGTTGTTGAAATTGCTTTGGTGAGATATTAACTGCTATACGCACATCCTTATGGTATAAAGTTTTCCATGTATTTATTTGCTCACATGCCTTTTCGATTACCCAGTTTCCAATAGAAATAATGAGACCTGTGTCTTCAGCAAGTGGGATAAAATCATTGGGTGCAACTAGTCCCAATGAAGGACTCTCCCATCTTAATAATGCTTCAAAACTATTAAATGTATGACTCTTTAAATCAATTTGTGGCTGATAATACAATTTTAGTTCATTTTTTTGGACTGCTTTTCGCAATTTTGTTTCTAATGATACTACATTTGTTAAATTTGAAGTCATATCAGAACGATAGAATTGATAATGTGCCTTACCTCTTTCTTTCACGCGAAAAAGTGCCTCATCCGCGTTCTTAATGATTTTCTCCATGTCATCTCCATCATATGGATACATACTAATTCCGATGCTCGGGCTAATATAGTATTCATGAGAGTTTAAGTAGAAGGAATTTGCAAAACTTGAGATAATACGTTGAACTAAGCTTGCTGTTTCTTGTCTATTTGTATTGGACAGGAGAATATTAAATTCATCTCCTCCCTGTCGATATACATGGCATTTATGATTTTTAAATTCTAATAATCGTTCCGCAACTTTTATGAGAATTTGATCTCCGACAATATGACCAAATGTATCATTGATATATTTAAACCGATCTAAATCAATCGTCATTAAGGCAAACGTAACTTTCTCTGTTTCAGCCTTCTTAATCTCCAGATTTAAATCTTCAACAAGGGCTCTTCTATTATAAAGACCCGTTAGCTGATCATGAAAGGACATATAGCGAATTTTTTCTGCCGTTTCCGCACGTTCAGAAATATCCCTTAAGATAACATAAATACCTCTAATGGTATCATTCACTTTAATGGGAACAAATTTTGTATGAATGGACAGTTTTTTTCCATTTTTGCTTTTTAACTTACAATCTAGCGATTGGGATGTTTCCGTTAATTTGCATTTTCTAAAGCTATCGTAAAATAAGGTATTCCCCTCATCTATGAGTTCATACAGTGAAAACAGTGGCAGTTTTACATCACTAAAGTCAATTAACTTTAATCCAGTTGGATTCACTTCTTGAATAACCCCATCTAAGCTAACCGTGAATACGGCATCTAAATTATTTTGAACTAATGAACGATATTTCTGTTCGCTTTCATGCAACAATCGTTTTTCTTTAATGGACTCTGTAATATCTCTTGTGATGGATACAATATACTTTACTTCATTCTGTTCATCTATAATAGGCGTCAAAACAGATTCCGCATAAATGATATCGCCATTATCTGTCAGTATTTGATCTGTATAAATATGATTCTTCTTTGTTTCACATACAATCGTATATTCCTGTTGTAATCTATCAGCTATTTTCTTAGAAGAGACATCTTGAAACCCTTTCCCTATGAAATCAATTGGTAATTGAGAAAATAAAAAGGCAGCCTCATTGACAAAGATATACCGAAAAGTATTGTCTTTTTCTGCTTTCATAATAAATACCATATCTTTTATATACATAAAAATAATTTCAAAAATAATATTTTCTATATTTGATTTAGATTGTGCTATCATTTTCTTACTTGCATTATTCTTGTTAAATTCGTTCATCCATCTCATTCCTAACATGCAGCGATATATTATTTTGTTTCGAATAAGATTAACTCTATTAACAATCGCTATCCAATCTAATTTTCTTTTACTACTTTTATCGGCATATATATGAAAGTTTGTACTTAAATAGATAAAAAATTTAGTTTATTCGTATAAAAGGGCTAATCCTAGATTATTATTCTAATTTTAAAGAAATAACGGAAAAGATATTCTCTTTTTATTTCCTTTTCTCTCGTAAAAATAGTATAATAACTTGTACAATTTAGTAAGAAAGGAGCATTAACCGATTGAATAAGCAGCAAAAATATCCACCACCAATACAACCTACTGTTGAAAATCTTCTCCAAGCAATTTCTGTTGTAAATCGTCATGCAAAAACTGCTCCAAACCCAAAGTTTTTATATAAATTGAAGCATGACAGTTTACATAAGCTATTAGCAGAAGGCAAAGCAAAAAAAATGGGTCTACACTTCTCAAACAATCCAAAATATAGCCAACAACAATCAGATCTATTAATTGCATGTAAAAACTATACTTTTCATCTACCTCCAACTAAAAAGGATTTTGAGGAATTGCCACATTTAGGATCTCTCAATCAAAGTGTTCGAAATCCCAAATCAACTCTATCCTTAACACAATCAAAAAAGCTTTTATCCGTTTACACTGGTTTAAAAGAAGATTCGCCACCTAATCAAACATTCCGCAAAAAGCAATACCAAAAACCAGTATTTAAAAAGCTCGGTGAAAGCTATTAATTTTTGCTCTTTCTCAACTATTTGCAAAGGGGCTAATCCCTCTAATCAACTTATCTCTTTAACAAAGAAAAGCTGCCAAGCTATTTTGCTCTTAAGGTCAAAATAGCTTGGCAGCTTTCATTAAATCACATACTTTTCTTTTAAAACATAAGTATTATAAAATGATGTCGTCGATAATTTGAATTAATTCGTTAATCTCTGGTTTACTTACTTGGGCATTTGCTCCAACAACCTGCCCCTTATGTCTTAAACCCTCTGTAATTAATGACGAAAATATAACGACAGGTAACTTAGATAAGTTTGTATTATCTTTAACTAGCTTTGTTAGATGATGCCCGTCCATTTGTGGCATTTCAATATCTGTAATCATTAACTGGGCAACCTCGTCTATAGAAGTACCATTCTCCACATTTTTTGTTAAATAAGCTAATGCTTCACGACCATTTTCAAAAAATGTAATGTATTGAAAGCCTGCAGCGCTCAACGTATCTTCCAGTAATTTTCTTAGAAGGGCAGAATCTTCCACAACAATTAGTTTCTTATCACTTCTTGCTCTTTCCCCTAATTTTTTCACTTGTTGTACATTAATTCCGGATTCAGGATTAATATCTACCACTATTTTTTCAAAATCCAGCAGTAAAATCATCTCTCCGTTTAATTTAACTACACCAATTATTTGGCTTTCTGATCCATAATAAGTCTCAGATGGTTTCTCAATATTTTCCCATGATATCCGGTGGATTTGTGTAACATTATGAACATGGAAAACAATTTTTGTTTTATTGAATTCAGAAACAATATATTTATCTTTTTCAGGAGTATCAGAAGGAGCATATCCTAATACGTTTGCAAGATTAACTACTGTTAATACTTCTCCTCTTAGTTCCATTATTCCTTCTACATAGGGATGGGCATGTGGTATTGGAGTAATCGGTACTGGATTAATAATTTCCTTCACCTTAATAACATTTATACCAAAATTGTTCTTTCCAACACTAAATTCCACAATTTCAAGCTCATTTGTTCCAGATTCTAAAAGTATTCCTTTGTCGTTTTTCATTTATTTCTGTCCTTTCGTGGTTCTAAAAATTCGTTCATTTATGAAATCCACTTTTCAGTTATTTACCTATTCTTTATATCGGACTATTTATCTATTCTTAAAGTAAGTTTATTCAATTTTCTCCAATTAGAAACTATCTTTGCTCGCTAACAATATCCTCTTTTTTAATCCATCTAGCCAACAATTACTATACCTAATACAGTTATATTAAAAAAGACTGTTCCTAAAGGCAACAATCAAGCAGCTTTTTCCATTGGTTTCACCATTTACGGAATATCTGCTTTCGTTAGCCTTCTTGAACAGCCTAGCCTACCATTCTTCTTTTACGCGTGCATGGATTACTAATCCAATAATAGTTAAAATAATTAACGAGCCTAGCGCCATCCTGCTCGCTATATTTCCTAAATCAGCAAATATGAGTGTAATCGTACCATATACAAATGGACCGATAATGGAAGATACCTTACCAGAAAAGGCAAATAGTCCAAAGAACTGGCCTCTCTTCTCTTCTGGAGTAATATCAACAATATATGTTCTTGTCGTTACCCACATACTCCCTAGAGCAACTCCAAAAAGACTCCCAGCAATCCAAAATGCCCCTTGATTCCAAGCAAATGTTGCAATAATCAAAGCGATAACTAATAATATCCCTACATATCGTACAGCTCGATATGCTCCAACTTTTTTTGCAATATATCCAAAGATAAAGGATCCAATGATGCTTGCAATAGTTGACACAAGATATAGAATAATGAATTTACCTGAACTTATTTCAATAACTGTATTTGCATAATCTGCCATCATAGCAATTGTAGTTGCTAAGGCATCATTAAGAAAAAAATAGGCAAGCATAAAAGTAAAAATCTTTCGATAATTCCTCATCTGCTTAAAGGTTTCCACTATTTCACCATAGCCTGAGAAAATAGATTGCTTTTGGACATTTTCTTTTGGTTTGTCTTTAATGAAAAAAAATAATGGCAAGGATAAGAGCAAAAAGAGAATCCCAGTTGGTATAAATGATTGATTAAAAGCCCCGTCATCTATAAATAAATAAACAGATAATCCAATAAGTGTTCCGATATAACCTACTGCGACACCAAATCCGGAAATTAACGGGATTTGTTCCTTGCTACCTAAATCAGAAATCATTGAATCATAAAATACTAAGCTAGAATGATACGTAAATTTCGATAGTACAAAAAAAAGAACCACGAAACCTAAGGACAATGGTATTCCAAGTATCGTTTGTGAAAACTCAATAGACGAAAAGATCCCCATTGCAATTGTTCCTAGCACTGTTAATAGTGTCAGGATTACAATATATTTCTTCTTTTTTCCTGTTCTGTCCATAATTACTCCAAATAACGGTGTAAAGATAACTAATAAAATGCTTGCAAGGGCATTTGCATACGAAATAAACGTGGATGCTATTTGTTGCTGTACCTCACCTGAACCAATCATTCCCTTTAAATAGAAGGGGAAAAAGACTGTATTAATATTAGACGAAAAAATGGTATTAGCAGCATCATATAATGCCCAAGAAAGAATGGGCAAGGAAAAATACAACGCCCATCCTTTTTTTTCCATTTGAACTTTATTTGTTACTGACTCCATCCATCAAGCTCTCCTCTCCAAAAAGCAAGTATGACATTTTATTTACTGTTCGTTGTCCCCGATAGGAAATAAAACGCATTATTTTCTCACCACAAGAGAACCAACAATTAAATCATGTAATGCTTGTTTTTTCTCTGTAAAAGCAGCCAAAATAAAACCAATCAAAAGGATTCCCGATAAAAGACTTGATACTACATATCTTCCTAGGCTTCTCCAAAAAGATAATCTATTCCCATTTTTATCTGTTACCTTTAACCCTAAAAGTTTTTTCCCAATTGTCGCTTGCCATTTTGATGAATGAAGTAGCGAATAATAAAAAAGACTAATAAGCAAACATATACCCATTGTTCCAAAAAATGCGGTCATCATCGGTCCTATTATCGATAACATTTCTGCATCAGATAATGTGTCTACACTTGCTGGATCCATTAATAGCTCTTCCGGGATTTCCATTGAATTTACAAACAAAGCAAAAATGACATTTGAAAGAATTAATAAGGGAATCCCGATAATAATACTATCGATTACCCATGCTCCAAAGCGAATCCAAAATCCTGCATATTCAGGTTGTTCGTTTTTTTCTATATGTATTGTTGTTACCATTTAATTTCCCCCTCCTATTCTTATGATAAATGGAATTTATTATCTAAACAACCTTTTTTATGTAATAGGTGAAAGGTTTACAATTTTTATACAATTAATGAATTCCTTTGTTTCCTTCCTTCTTTAAATATTCATAAAATGTTTATATTTTTTTTACTATTTCGTGAAAAGTATAACAAAGACCTAGACGATTTAGTGCAATTGGAATAATCTAAAAGTGTAAGCAAGTGAAGGAGAGAATGAAAAGATAATTGCTAAAATATATTTAAAGAGAGGACGAGTACACAATGAAGGGTACTGCAATTCTTTTTCATGAAGACTTATCTGTAACTTTTTTAGAAAATATTGACTTAGAAGCATGGAAAAAACACGAAGAAACTGTACAAATAACGGAAAAATTAGAGAATCATGAGCAATTATTCCTAATGGAAGAAGACGTTGATTGGGATTATGGTTACTAATTCACGATAAATAGATAGAGCTGTGATTGATTTTTTTGTCACTGCTCTTTTTTATTTTGTCTATGGTTTTCAATAATCTCCGCTTTTGATATCATAATAGAATACATTATGATGGGAGACTTAATATGGAACATTTAATCAATAAAAAAGTTAAAAATATTGAGATTTCTGGCATTAGGAAGTTCTCTAATATGGTCGCTGGAAAGGAAGGGATGATTTCTTTAACGATTGGTCAGCCAGATTTTCCGACACCTCTTCATATTAAAGAAGCTGCTAAAACGTCTATTGACGAAAATTTCACTTCCTACACACATAATGCTGGGGAGCTAGAATTACGGAAAGCAGCATCACAGTTCGTACATAATAAATATAATCTTTCTTATGATCCTTCTAATGAAGTGCTTGTTACAGTTGGAGCTAGTGAAGCAATAGATGTTACCTTTCGAACCATTCTCGATAAAGGAGTCGAAGTAATACTCCCTGGTCCTGTATATCCTGGATATGAGCCAATTATCCGTTTATGTGATGCTATTCCAGTATATGCAGACATTCGTGATACCTCCTTTCGTTTTACAGCTGACGTAATAAAAAAATACATCACAGAAAAAACTAGATGTATTGTCTTGCCATACCCATCCAATCCTACAGGAGTCAGCTTATCGAAAGAAGAATTAATGGAAATTGCTGCTCTTATTAAGGGTAAAGACATCTTTATTTTAGCAGATGAAATATATAGTGAATTACTCTATGATCAAAAGCATGTATCTATTGCTGAGTTTCTCCGTGAACAAACCATTGTCATTAACGGACTATCTAAATCCCATAGTATGACCGGCTGGAGAATTGGACTATTATTTGCACCAGCATATCTTAGTCAGCAAATTATTAAAGTACATCAATATAATGTAACTTGCGCCTCCTCTGTCTCTCAGAGAGCTGCACTAGAGGCGTTAACAGTTGGTATAAATGATGCCGAGCCAATGAGAGATGACTATCGAATGCGAAGAGAATATGTATATAATCGCTTAACTTCTATCGGATTGGACGTAGTAATGCCAGATGGTGCTTTTTACTTTTTCATAAAAGTACCGACAACAAAGTTGAATTCCTTTGACTTTTGTCTCGATTTAGTTGATAAAGTAAATTTAGCGGTTGTTCCTGGCAGTGCTTTTTCTGCATTAGGAGAAGGATATTTCCGGATTTCATTTGCCTATTCAATGGAAACATTAGAAGAAGCATGTAATCGATTAGAGAAATATATGACAACGTATATGAATTAGAAGCAAAGAGCTTCCACAGATGTGGAAGCTCTTTATTATCAATCCCAATATTTAAATAAAGCTTGTGTGCCGCTTTCTTCTTCTCCTTTAGCAGATAAATGGCTATATAATGTTTCTGCAAGAGATAGACCAGGTGTTTCCATATTCATTTCTTCTGCTTCTTTAAGAGCAATCCGCATGTCTTTAATAAAATGCTTTATATAGAAACCTGGTTCAAAATCGCCTTTTATCATTCTTGGCGCAAGATTACTTAAAGAGAAGCTTCCTGCTGCACCAGTTGATATGCTTTCTAGAACTTTCTCTGGATCTAATCCTGCCTTCTTTGCATAAACAATTGCTTCTGAAACGCCAATCATGGTAGAGGCTATAGCAATTTGATTACACATTTTTGTATGCTGACCAGAGCCTGCAGGTCCTTGATAAACGATATTTGTGCCTAATATCTCAAAGATGGACTGAAGTTCTTTATACACCTCTTCGTCCCCACCAACCATAATAGATAATTTTGCATCTCTTGCTCCTACATCTCCACCGCTAACTGGCGCATCCACAGCATAAATATTTTTCTTTTTTGCTTCTTCATATATTTTCTTCGCAAGGCTAGGAGTAGATGTTGTCATATCGATTAAATAGGTATTTTCACTTGCATTGTTAACTAATCCATTCTCCCCCAAATAGACTTCTTCTACATCTTTTGGATAACCAATAATCGTAATAATTACATTCGCCTTTAAAGCCATCTCGTATGGACTGTCTACCCATTCTGCACCTTCTTCTACAAGGTCGCTTGCTTTTTCTTTCGTGCGATTATGTACAATAACAGGATAACCTGCCTGTAATAAATGTCTTGCCATACTTTTCCCCATTACTCCTGTACCGATAAAGCCAATGGTAGTAGTTTCTTTTGCCAACATGCTATTCCTCTCCTTTATACAATGTTCCAATTTTATTTAAACATTGTTTTTCTTTATAGTAACATGAAAACATTTATAAATGTCTAAATTCTCTTCTAAAGTCGTACTCACAATGACTGAAAAACTACCCATTATACAAATCTTTACACCGATTTTATATAAAGGGTAGTTTTTTTCAACTTATTTACGTAATATCCTCACTATAAGGACTTTCATTATTTCCATTGCAATTACAGCAGCGATTGCTAAGCCAGTTGCTATTAACCATTCATTCATGCCAAACGAAGCTGGAATAGCAAAGACTTCTCTAGCGAATGGCAAGATAGTAATCAAATATAACAAGAAGCATATTCCAACAGCACCTAATACATATTTATTGGAAAATAACCCAACACCAAAAATCGTTTGTGTACTAGATCTTGCAGCAAAAGTCTGCAAAGAACGTGAAAGAATTAAGGTGGTGAAAGCCATAGCGACTCCTAATTCATCCGAATGTTGTAATCCAATATAATGGGAGATAATAACTGCTATACCAATTAATACTCCTCTTACAACGACTGCTCGAAGTGTTCCGCCGGCAAAGATTCCCTCATTAACATCCCTTGGTTTGCGCTTCATTACGCCTGGCTCTGATTTTTCCATGCCAAGGGCAATCGCTGGTAAGGAATCATTCACTAAATTAATAAATAACAGCTGTAATGCTGTAAAAGGATTAGCCCAACCTGCTATTACCGCAAATAATATAGCAATAATTGCTCCAAAATTCCCTGCAAATAAATAACCAATTGATTTTTTTATATTATCAAAAACAGTTCTTCCTACACCAACAGCATTAACAATTGATACAAAATTATCATCTGTTAAGATCATATCTGCTGAATCTTTGGCCACATCGGTTCCACTTCCCATTGCAATACCGATATCAGCCTGTTTTAAAGCTGGCGCATCATTGACACCATCTCCTGTCATAGCAACAATTCGATTTTTCTTTTGCCACGCTCGAACAATTCGAATTTTATTCTCAGGAGACACACGAGCATAAACAGATATATCCTCCAATTTATGGTCTAATTCTGCTTCCGATAAAGCATCTAACTCTTGACCAGTTAAGGCAATATCGTTCTCTTCCATTAAACCGATTTTGCGACCAATTGCCTGGGCAGTTGTTTTATGATCCCCAGTAATCATCACAGTACGTATACCTGCATTCTTTGTTTGTTCAATTGATCCATATACTGCCTCTCGGGGAGGATCCATCATGGCACTTAACCCTACTAGGATAATATCTGCTTCCTCTTCTTCCGTAATCGTCATTTTATCTTTCGGCATGATTTTATATCCATATGCTAGTACTCGTAATGCTTGACGGGAGAAATCTTCATTTGCTTCCTGAAATTTGTTTAACCATTCATTTGTAAAAGGTTCTTCTTTTTCATTGACTAGCACTTTCGTAGCCCGACTGAACATTACATCTGGGCCACCCTTTATAAGCATAAGCCGTTGATTATCAATCGTATGGACGGTAGACATTAACTTTCGATCTGAATCAAACGGTAGTTCTGCTTCTCTTGGATATCTTAAACGAATTTCTTCATAGCTTCTTTTTCCATCATTATAGAAATTAATCAAAGCAACTTCCGTTGGATCTCCTACTTCCCTATTTTCTTTATTAATATAAGAATCATTACATAAAACCGCTATATTTAAGAGTAATCTTTCTGATTGATTCCAATGGGCGGGATCTTCTGGGAGATGCTCTCTTTCTCCTTCTGGAATGAAGTAATCTGTTACGGTCATTTTATTTTGTGTCAATGTCCCTGTCTTATCTGTGCAAATCACACTTGTAGAACCCAATGTTTCTACTGCAGGCAATTTACGAATTATAGCACTTTGTTTAGCCATTTTATTTGTTCCAACAGACAGAACAATCGTAACAATGGAGGATAGAGCCTCCGGAATAGCGGCCACCGCCACTGCAACTGCAAATAATAATGCATTCAAAATAGACGTGGTGACATCTACCGTTTCATCTCCCAACCATATTCTTAATGCTTGGATGGCAAAAATAAGAATAGATAAAAGAAGAATTCCTACTCCTAATTTCTTACTAAATTCTGCAAGCTTCTGTTGTAATGGTGTCTGTTTTTCTTCAGCAGTATTTAGCATATCTGCAATTTTACCTATTTCCGTTTTTTCTCCAGTACCTGTTACTACAAAAGTACCTCGTCCATAAACAACCAGCGAACTACTATAGACCATATTAATACGGTCACCAAGCGCAGATTCTTCTAATATAACCTTATCTTGTTTCTCAATCGCTTCTGATTCCCCTGTTAACATCCCCTCATTCACTTTTAAGGAACCACTTTCTACAATTCGTCCATCAGCTGGAACATAGTCACCAGCTTCTAGGAAAACAATATCACCTGGAACTAGCTCACGGGCTGGAATTGTACTATTCGTGTTATCTCGTCTCACCTTAGCCTCTGGTGCACTCATATTTCGCAAGGCATCTAATGAACTTTCTGCTTTTTTTGTTTGAATAACACTAATAACCGAGTTAAGCAATAGTACTAAAAATATGATTAAGGATTCGACAAATTTACCCATTATCAATTGGATAATGATTACTACTAATAACACAATAACCATCGGATCTTTAAACGTTTCTAAAAAGAGCTTCCATGTTGGCACTTTTTCTTTATCTTGGAGCTCATTATATCCTTCTTTTTCCAAAAGTGACTTTACTTTGTCTGATGATAAACCTTGTGCAGATGACTGTAACTCTTTTAATACGACGTCTTTTTCCTTTTGATAAAAATCCATGTGACTTTATTCAACTCCTTATTGTTCTGTCCTGACTTTTTTTGCACTTAACATAAACGAAAAAGCAATTCTTTGTACATATGTATAATAAAAAATCCTTTTTTAAACCACTTCCCATTATTTATTCTCCATAAACCTGTCCAATAATATGGAAAAACTATTTTCGTAAAGTTTGTTATACGATAACAGCTAAAAGTACTTTACATCCTTGCGAGAAAATAGAGCCTACTCGGTATAACTCAGTGGCCACTGAAAAAGTGAATTACCTGGTGAATGGTAGTTACCAAACCATTCTAACTTAGTGTAGGTTTTTGTTTTCCGAGGCTTATTATTCACTTTCAAATAAATAAAACCTCATTTTATTTGGAAAACTAGACTTTTTCAGTGCCCTGATAACTCATGAGTGAGGGCATTTACCTCAAACCACTCGGACCCTTTAAAAATAGTCGAGTTGATTTCCCACCTATTTTCCTTACTCATTATAGTCATAGAGTTTAAGAATGAATATACGAATATTTTACCTCTATCCTTTGCTTTTCATGTATGAATCTTTATAACCACATAAAAAACTGACTAGAATCATCTAGTCAGTTCAAATAAGGGGAAAATGAGAATAGCGTTAAGCTAACTTGTAAAAGAGCTTATGCTATTTTTATTTATACCCACTATTTTTAAGGATAAACCTATTTTATTCAGAAAGTTTTGCTGCAGCTTTAACTGCTTCCATAACTTCTTCTGTTGTAGACATTTGTAATGCTTTTTCTGCTAATTCTTCCATTTCCTTTTTAGAAAGGTTTAGAATTTGTGATCTTGCTTTTAAGATAGATGTAGCACTCATAGAGAATTCATCTAGGCCTAATCCTAATAATAAAGGAATTGCTGTTTCATCTCCTGCCATCTCTCCACACATACCTGCCCATTTACCTTCTTTATGCGCTGCATCGATAACCATTTTAACAAGACGTAAAATAGAAGGATTGTATGGTTGGTAAAGATAAGAAACACGCTCATTCATACGGTCAGCAGCCATTGTGTATTGGATTAAGTCATTTGTACCAATACTGAAGAAGTCAACTTCTTTAGCAAATTGATCTGCAAGAACTGCAGTAGAAGGAATTTCAACCATGATACCTAATTCAATTTTTTCTGCTACTTGAACGCCTTCACTTGTTAAGTTAGCTTTTTCTTCTTCTAAAAGAGCTTTTGCTTGGCGGAACTCATTTAATGTAGCAATCATTGGGAACATGATCTTTAGATTTCCATATGAGCTTGCACGTAATAATGCTCTTAATTGCGTACGGAAAATATCTTGCTCCTCTAGACATAAACGAATTGCACGGAAACCTAAGAACGGGTTCATTTCTTTTGGTAAATCTAAATATGGAAGCTCTTTATCTCCACCAATATCTAATGTGCGAACTACAACTGGCTTCCCTTTCATTCCTTCAAGGACAGCTTTGTAAGATTCAAACTGTTCATCTTCTGTAGGGAGCTGATCTCTACCCATGTAAAGGAATTCAGTACGGTATAAACCAACTGCTTCCCCACCGTTATTAATAACACCTTCTAAATCATTTGGTGTACCAATATTTGCTGCAAGCTCTACATGAACACCATCAGAGCTAACTGTTTGTTCATTCACAAGTTTTGCCCATTCTGCTTTTTGTTGTTCATATTGTTCTGCAGTCTTTTTATAGCTTTCTACCATTTCAGGTGTTGGATTAATATGGATTTCTCCTTTTAATCCATCAACAATTACTAAATCGCCATTATTAATTTCATCTGTAGCCTTTTTAGTACCGACAACAGCAGGAATTTCTAAAGAGCGAGCCATGATTGCTGAATGAGAAGTTCTACCGCCAATATCAGTTGTGAATCCTTTAACAAATTGACGGTTAAGCTGTGCTGTATCAGATGGTGTTAAATCTTCTGCAACAACAACTACTTCTTCAGAAATCATACTTGGATTTGCCAAATGTACGCCTAAAAGATGAGACATTACACGCTTTGTCACGTCACGAATATCTGCAGCTCTTTCTTGCATATATTCATTATCCATTGATTCAAACATTGTAATAAACATATCTGTTGTTTCTTTTAATGCGTATTCAGCATTCACTAGGTCTGTTTTAATTTTATCTTCAATAGGTGCAATTAATTCTGGATCACTTAATACTAATAAATGCGCTTCAAAAATCGCAGCTTTATCCGCCCCAAGCTCTTTATTAGCTTTTTCACGAATAGCTTCTAATTCTGATTTTGCTTTCGTTAAAGCATCTTGAAAACGAGAAATTTCATTTTCAGCATTTTCTACACTAGTCTTTTCAAATGAAAGATCTGGTTCAACTAAACGATAAGCTTTTGCAATGGCTATTCCACTAGATGCAGCAATTCCTTGTAAAAAACTCATTATTCTGCTAAACCTTCTTTATTTAACGTTTCTTGTAATCCATTAATAGCTTCTTGCTCGTCATTACCTTCTGCGATAATTTTAATTTCAGCACCTTGAGCAATTCCTAATGACATAACACCCATAATCGATTTAAGATTTACTTTTTTCTCTTTGTATTCTAATTGAATATCTGAATCAAATTTGCTAGCTGCTTGTACTAAAAGCGTTGCTGGTCTAGCATGAATTCCTGTATCTGCAATAACTTTAAATTGTTTTTCTACCATAATAAAATCATTCTCCTTTATCGATTAAGTTATAAGATGTAACCATATAGATAAACTTTTCAAACTTAAACAACCTTAATATAAATTAACAATTGTTTATCATTAATAATATATAATTTTTATATTACAATTGTAAACCGAAAGCTATGTATTTTGTCGAAAAATATCGCTGTCTATGCACACAAACTTTCTTCACAACCATTTATAGCATCTTCTAAAAAGATGAGAACATATAATGACCTGTTCAAAATAGGCAGGCAATTTAAGTTTTTGAAAAAGACATCTCAAATGAAAGAATAGCATTTCTTTCTTATCTAGACAATCAAAATTTATTAAACGACAAAAATTTGTTCACTTTATGGCGAAAATTAGCATTTTTTATTTGATAAACCTAGCCTTGGTGTGAAGTTACTTCCTGTTTAGTAAAATCCCCTAATTATCAACTTTTATACAATTAAAAATGGTGACTGTCCACTTAAAAAGATAATTATAATTAAAAGCGGACATATTATGAAAACAGCTTAAAATGGTGACAAAGCTCTGTAACAAATCCTTCAAACATTTGTATAGAAAACATTTATTAGTCGAAAAATATATTGCAATATCTCGTTAAACAAGCTTTAATATTATTGAACTTTCAAGTATGTATAGTTTAACTAATAAAATTAACCGTTTCAGTGGTATGCGTCATTTATCCACTGATTGTTAGTTGGAACGATTCAGCTTTGTACAGACAGTTGATTCCCCTCTTTTTCCCTCGAATTCCATAAGCTTACGGTTAAGTCTTATAAAGTTTGAAAAGTGGGATAAATGCTGAAGTTTTTTCCTTTGAAAATATAAAGCGGGCGTATTCGTCAAGTTCACGCGATTTAACATGATAAATATAATTTTTTATTGGAGAAAAAAATAAAGGGAGGGAGAATATGAGATACAAACGTAATGAAGCTTTTCGTTACCAATTGAATGATTCTCTTGACGCTATATTTACACTAAAGGTTGAGGAAGACACACTTTCTAGTAAAGGGCATGCTCTTATCTATAATATAAGTCCCAATGGATTAAGATTTAGGACAGAATATAACTTACCTGTTGATGATTCGCGCTTATTATTACAACTTCAGTTCATTTTAAATGGAAACGAGATAATTATGCCTGGCCATATAACCTGGAAGAAAAAAATCGGGAGTCTATTTGAATATGGTTTTGAAGGAACGGAAGATAATGACGCAAAACAGAAGATAATCAACGGCTTAAAAGAACTTTCTCGAATGGATAATAAAGATACGCTTTAAAAGAGTAGGTATTTATTACACACATCTGAATATTCTTCCACTCACTCGACCACTCCAATATTTGCAGTGGTCTCCTTTTTTCCTGTAGTGGTACTTTCCGTCCTTGCTAATCTCCTCAACAAGTTAATCTATATTTTTTACTCCCCATAAAAGGTAAACATTTCACCAGTTTAAAATCATTTAAATAAACTCATTTTCTATGTTAATTTGGATAGAAAGGAATAAAAAGATTTCCATCAGTGGAGTTGCCTTAAAACTCCACCGATGAATAATTAGCAAACAGTTTTTCAGTGTCCGTCGTTTAAAGTGGATCTAAAGCTAAGTGCCCTATTTTTCAACTTCTTGGCTCGTCCATATATTTATATGTAACATCTCCGCCAATTTCTGCAATTCCTTTAAAATGCTTAAAGTCTTCTCTCTTTACCAATTCTGATCGAAAAGTGAGAAATTCCTCTTTTTTAACTCGATAACTTTCTATTTCTTTATTCTTTAACTGCTCTAATATTTCTTCTGCCAATTCCTTATTCATACCACTCACCAATTACCCTTTCTATCTTTTTTTCAGTCCATATTTTAATTTATTGTAATATTTTAAGCAAAGAATTCTACACTTTTCCTTTTTTAATATTATTTTTTGATATTATTATGGATATTTTTCTTAATTATGTTATAATATCATCTAATATTAGGATAGTGTAACCATTAGTGATAGTCAAAAATAGGATAATGAAGTCCAAAATTACTTCCTTCACTTTCTTTTATATTAAAAATACATAATTTTTCGATAAACAGCATTTCCCTTTATTTCATCATGCTAGGTAGAACTTACCTTCAAGTTGCAACGAAAAAAGACTATTTCAAAAAAGTAAATAATACACATTTTATTTGCAGTTTCATAGTATATATTTATTAAGATTACTATATTGCTATTTTTTACGAATAAGTTCTAATAGTGCAAACTATAATCAGAATTTATATAAAATTTGGAATGATAAGGAGAGATTTGAGTGAAAAGAGCTGAGGTTGGAAATATAATTGAATTTAGAGGGTTACAAGGAATTGTTGAAAAAGTAAATGAAAATTCAGTTATTGTAGACTTAACTTATATGAATAATTATCGTGATTTAGAATTAGAGCAAAGAACAGTTGTTAACCACAAAAACTATCGTATCATTAAATAATGGTCAAAAAAGAAGTCTATATAGGGATTGCCTCCTTTTATTGACTTCTTTTTTGTATGCGCTTTATATATTACATATAATAAGGAAGAAACTATTCTTCCGCCAATTCTTTTTTTGTTTTTACTTTCCCATGAGGCTTTTGTTTCTGCTTACGAACAGCCCATTCTCTTTCTTTTTCTCTATGTGCTTTTGACATCTTCTTCACCTCCATCCTTCGTTATATAATAAACATTATCACCTTTTTTATCCCTATTAATAGCTACAAACTTATCCCATTTTCCAAGTGAATTTCCGCTCCAATATTCCATGCGCTTAAAAGAAATATTTGGTTGACCACATGAAAAAAAACTGTTAACATCACATTATATTTCTTAAATAAATTACATGCTATGAATGTTATGGATCAAACTATAACAGGAGCAGCTTCTGGAGAGACCGTTTGGATTCCCAAACGGCACCGAAGGATTCACAATCTCAGGTAAAAGGACAGAAGAACAACCAATGCATATTTATAATCATGTCCTGGTTCTTCTTATCCTTTGAAACAGATTGGTGTATCCAATCTGTTTTTTTCATACATTCATTAAATCGTTTTATTTGAGAAGCAAACAAAATTGTGAGGTATGAGGTGAAATAATGGTTCAACAACGTCGAGCAGTCGTAAGTGTCATTGGAAAAGATCAAATTGGGATTATCAGTAAGGTAACAACAATCCTTTCTAATAATCACATTAATATCCTAGATATCAGTCAAACTATCCTACAAGATTTCTTTACAATGATGATGTTAGTAGATATTACCGATAAAGAGAACTTGGATAACTTAACAAAACAATTTGATGAATTAAGCGAGCAACTTCATTTAAAAATTAATATCCAATTAGAAGAAATTTTTCAATCCATGCACCGTGTTTAAGAAAAGAGGGTCAGAAAATGAAAATTGCATTGAATGAAATGATGGAAACCATTAATATGGTACAGATGGAAAACCTTGATATTCGTACTGTTACGATGGGAATCAGCCTTTATGATTGTGCTGATTCAGATTTTCAAAAGTTAAATGAGTCTGTCTATAAAAAAATTACAAAGTATGCAAGCAAATTAACGGAAGTAGCAAATGCTGTTGAAAAGGAATATGGAATTCCCATTATTAATAAGCGTATTTCTATCACTCCAATTGCAGAAATTCTAGGAAATAGTACAGTAGAACAAGCAGTAACCCTAGCAAAAACATTAGATAAAGCCGCAAAAGATTTAAATGTAGATTTTATAGGTGGATATTCTGCCCTTGTACATAAGGGGATTACTAAAGGTGATCAAACATTATTAGCTGCCCTTCCAGAGGCACTTTCTGTGACAGAACGCGTTTGTGCCTCCGTATCTGTTGCTACGACTAGAACCGGTATTAATATGGATGCAGTAAAACAAATGGGTGAAATAATTAAAAAAGCTGCTGAAAATACAAAAGATCAAAATGGTCTAGCATGTGCTAAGCTAGTGGTTTTCTGTAATCCTGTTGAAGATAACCCATTTATGGCTGGAGCCTTCCATGGAGCAGGTGAAGGAGAAGTTGTAATCAATGTTGGTGTTAGTGGACCTGGCGTTGTATTAAGTGCATTGAAGAAATATCCTGAAGCTGATTTAGGAGAAGTCTCAGAAATCATCAAAAAAACAACTTTTAAAATAACTCGAGCTGGGGAATTAATTGGACGAGTAGTTGCGGAACGTTTAGATGTACCATTTGGAATTATGGATTTATCCCTTGCACCGACTAATGCTATTAATGATAGTGTTGCAGAAATATTAGAAGAGATTGGTTTGGAACGTGTCGGAACACATGGGACCATTGCAGCATTAGCTTTAATGAACGACGCAGTTAAAAAAGGTGGAGCAATGGCAAGTAGTTATGTTGGTGGATTAAGTGGCGCCTTCATTCCAGTAAGTGAGGATAATGGAATGATTAAAGGAATTTTAGATGACAGCTTAACCCTTTCTAAACTGGAAGCAATGACTTGTGTATGCTCTGTTGGACTTGATATGATTGCCCTGACTGGAGATGTTACAGCAGCTACGTTATCAGCAATCATTGCCGATGAAGCAGCTATTGGAATGATTAATAAAAAAACAACAGCTGTCCGTGTCATTCCTGTCCCTGGAAAGAAAGAGGGAGAAATCGTAGAATTCGGCGGTCTTTTAGGTCGAGCACCTGTAATGGGAGTTAATCCATTTAGTTCAGCTAAACTCATTGACCGAGGCGGACGTATACCATCTCCCCTACAAGCATTAATTAACTAATAGTATCTTTACATGACAAATACATGAGGCTGGGACATAAGCATTTCATTCAACAATAAACACGAACTATTATGTAATTAATTTGCATGAAAATTCGTGTTTATTGTTTTGAAAAAGGTTTAAAAAACGAAGTGTAATGGAGCGGATGATGCTCGACTCCTGCGGGAAATAGAGGAAAGGCTGAGACCCCGCAG
>NZ_JVDT01000135.1:2450-2654 GCF_001076885.1 Bacillus sp. 522_BSPC | reverse complement strand
GTAGAAAAGGATTATCCGGTATTAGCTCCGGTTTCCCGAAGTTATCCCAGTCTTACAGGCAGGTTGCCCACGTGTTACTCACCCGTCCGCCGCTAACTTTAAAAGCAAGCTTTTAAAGTCCGCTCGACTTGCATGTATTAGGCACGCCGCCAGCGTTCGTCCTGAGCCAGGATCAAACTCTCCAATAAAGAGTTGATTAGCTCA
>NZ_JVDT01000135.1:0-2350 GCF_001076885.1 Bacillus sp. 522_BSPC | reverse complement strand
TATTGTTGACGTTTGTTTGTTCAGTTTTCAAAGAGCAATTTGTTTGTTGCTATAAGAAGCAACTTTTATATAATATCATATTTATCAAGCGAAAGTCAACAACTTTTTCGAAATAACTTTCACTATTAAATTATCATATTACGTTGCCGTTAGAAGCAACTTTTATATAATAACAGGTTATAATCATTTTGTCAGCAATTTATTCAAAAAAAATTTAAAAATTTTCTTCCTTCTAAATAAAACAATACTCAAGTAAAAATAACGAAAGAAAGAGAGAAATAAAACCTCCCCTTTCTTTCATAGAGATAAATAACATTTAACGTACATGCATATCGTTAGGATGAGATCCTTTACGTCTATTAATGTTTAATTGATTTATAGCGTTTACTTCTGTTTCATTGAGCTCAAAGTCAAACACTTGGAAGTTCTCTTCAATTCTTGATGGAGTAACTGATTTCGGAATCGCAATTGTATTATTTTGTAAATGCCAACGCAAAACAATTTGAGCTGGTGTTTTTTTGAGTGCATCGGCAATATTTTTAATCACTTCATCTTGCAATACTTCTCCGCCCTGATCTAACGGACTCCAAGCTTCTACAAAAATATCATGCTTTGTACAATACTCCTTTAATTCCTTTTGCGCCAAGTATGGATGACATTCTACCTGATTTAGAACAGGCTTAACTTCACATTCAGTTAAAATGCGCTCTAAATGTTCTATTTCAAAGTTACACACACCGATAGCTTTCACTTTTCCATCCTTATATAGTTTTTCTAAAGCTTTATATGTATCCACATAATTATCAAATTTAGGTGTTGGCCAATGAATTAAATATAAATCAACATAATCAAGACCCAATCTTTCTATACTTTCATCAAATGCTTTCAGTGTATTTTCATAACCTTGATCACTATTCCAAACTTTTGTCGTAATAAACAACTCTTCACGAGGAACAGAAGATTCTTTTATCGCTTTCCCTACACCTTTTTCATTTTTATAAATCATTGCAGTATCAATGGATCGATAACCAACTACAAGAGCTTCAGCGACTGCACTAGTTGCTTGATTATCTGCCACTTGCCAAACTCCAAATCCTAATTGAGGCATTTTCAATCCATTATTTAAAGTAACAAATTCCATTATACATTTCTCCTTTTTAAATAAATATATTTGTGCTACTATCCCTACCCTTTAATTCCTAAGCAATGATACTATTTCCTTTCCTCTTTTCATTATTAGAAAAACGATAGATAAACTAAGTTTACTTTATTACCAATAAGGATTAAAGATAACCAAAATAACCTCCTTAGAGGACTATTTCATAGAACAATTATACTTACTATGTAGTTATCTAAAGAAAAATGCATTAAAATACTTTTCAACTATAAATTACGTTAAACGCCTTAATAATTAAAGTATTAACAAAGATGATAAATGGAGATAAAGTCCATTCAAATTTCCACTTTCCAAATTGCTTCAATTTAAGTTTTCCTAAATCTTATTTGAAAATTTTAGAGATTCCTACTAGGATTGCTTGATTGCTATTTTACAAGACTTAATATAATAATGTAAGTAGTGAATTTTTTATGACATAGTTACTTATACTTAACTAACTATTAATTCGTAACCAGGAGGGATAGGATGGAAATTCCATGCTCAATTGAAAAAACACTTGATATTATCGGAAATAAATGGTCATTTCTAGTGTTAAGGGAATTATTCGAAGGGACAAAACGGTTCAATGAATTACGGAGATCCATTGAGGGGATAAGTCCTAATTCTTTAACGACAACACTCAAACATTTAGAGAAGAAAGGTATTATTATTCGAACAGCTATCCCTACAGTTCCTATTACTGTTGAATACTCTCTTACAAAAAAAGGCGATTCTTTTCATAGTGTATTAAAGGAAATGAAAAAGTGGGCTGCTGAATGGGCGTAAAACAATTCTATCATACATAAAGTAAACCTTTGTTATAAACTGGACTGGACTATTATGTCTGGTACCACTTAAAGTTAAGCTTATCTAATAATCATTATACTAAGTTAATCTATCTTCATTGATTTTTATATTAAAAGGACTTCCAACTTATGAAGTCCTTTAGCATTATCCGTTATTCAATATTGAAATATGGGATTTTTAAGGGAATTTACTTTCTACTAACATTATTGTTTTCTATAAGAATAATCAAATATTAATAGAGTATCTCGATACCACTAGTTAATAAAAATAGAAGCGATTCATCTCCCACCTAACCGCTATCGCTTTTTGAGGAAGGAGTCTTCACGCTAAAAATGATAAAAAGGACCTAAAAGCAATAAAGCTTTTAGGTCTTTTAGTGGCCTGGCG
>NZ_JVDT01000134.1 GCF_001076885.1 Bacillus sp. 522_BSPC | reverse complement strand
GTAGAAAAGGATTATCCGGTATTAGCTCCGGTTTCCCGAAGTTATCCCAGTCTTACAGGCAGGTTGCCCACGTGTTACTCACCCGTCCGCCGCTAACTTTAAAAGCAAGCTTTTAAAGTCCGCTCGACTTGCATGTATTAGGCACGCCGCCAGCGTTCGTCCTGAGCCAGGATCAAACTCTCCAATAAAGAGTTGATTAGCTCATTGCTAAACTCTAGCTTTTTATTACTTATTGTCATTCTATAACATTCGTTATAAAACGATTATTGTTGACGTTTGTTTGTTCAGTTTTCAAAGAGCAATTTACTTAGCCGCTCAATAAGCGACTTTATTAATTTAACACATTCTCTTTCAGGAGTCAACAACTTTTTAAAATTTATTTTTTCGTTGTTTCCGCTCCTGTCGAAGTGACTTTTACTAATATACCAAGATAAATAAAAATCGTCAACTGTTTTTTATGATTTTATATTTTTTCATCTAACATCTTATTTTCCGACAGGATATAAGCTAAACAATCCTTCGGGGCTGCAACTCTTTTTAACAAAGAAAACAAATCCTTATATCTTTCTATCATTGCTTTTTTAACAGAGAGATCAATTCTTTTATCTCCCAAATCCAGTAGTATTTCATCTAATTCCCTTTTAATTAGATATTCAATCTCTTTTACTTCTATTTTATTTAATAATAAACCAATCATTACTGTCCCTCCTGATGCATAGCCTTATTTTAGTCTCTGTATTATGTACTAGTTTTCCTTTTTTTATAAAAATTTTTGTAATTAATTTTACTTTTCCTACATAAGAATGAGACGAGCAGTAAAGTGGACGAGGTGACAAACAGATGAATTTCTTTTATGTGCTGAACAGTAAATCCGTAAAGCAATTCGCATTAATTCTTGTAGTATCCTTCTTTACAGCCTGGTTTTTGTATGTTGAAAATATTGTCCAGATCCCTGTGTTTTCCTCCAAGGATGGACCTAAGGCTGTATATAAAGGAGAAAAGGGAGTCGCCCTAACCTTTAACATTGGATGGGGAGACAAAAAAGCAGAACCTATTCTTGATATTTTGAAAGAAAAGAAAGTTAACGCAACGTTTTTCCTGGCAGGTTCATGGGCAGAAAGACACCCTGAACTAGTAAACAGAATGGTAAAAGAAGGTCATGAGATTGGAATTTTAGGCTATGACTATGTAGATTATTCAGAGGTAAAAGAAGAAAAAATAAGGCAAGATTTATCGAAAGCCAAAACTGCATTTGAAAAATTAAAGATCGATAATATCGCGCTCTCCCGCGCTCCAACTGGTCATTTTAATCAATCTGCTTTAACCATTGCAGATCAATACGATTATACTTTAGTTCACTGGAGCATTGATTCAAAGGATTGGACAAATCCTGGAACAACACAAATTATTAAGAAGGCAGGATCTGCTAAAAAAGGAGATATCGTATTATTGCACGCTTCTGATTCAGCGAAGCAAACCGCAAATGCTCTTCCTGAAATTATAAAGAAATTACAAAAAAAGAATTTAGAATTTGTTACTGTTTCAGAGATGATTTCTAATGCTGACTCCAAGTCAAAAGAAGTACATTAACGCATTAAGCTGTTTCTATAAAGTTAAACGATTTACAGTAACTAACTTACTTTAGATAGTTACTCAAAAAACTCGGGTAACTTTTTTACAGAAACAGTTTTTTCTTTTTCCATATACCAATATCTTTTCCTTTACATTAGGAATAAAAAATAAAAAAGAATCCATTCTACTTAATAGATATCTTTAACGAAAGAGGTAATTGTCATGCTAAAAAAAGGGATTACCCTCCTACTAATCATTTCTTTATTAAGTGGATGTTCAGATAGTGAAAGTTCTCAACAAATGGACTATGACCAAACAAAGAAAATGGTTGTAGATATTTTGAAAACGGATGATGGGAAAAAGGCGATAAGAGAAGTAATGGATGACGAAGAGATAAAACAAAATTTAGTAATGAATGAAAAAGCAGTAACAAGCACGATAGAAAAAACACTGGTTTCCGAAAAAGCGGCTGACTTCTGGAAGAAAGAGTTCCAAGATCCTGAGTTTGCTGAAACAATGGCAAAAAGTATGAAGACGGAAAACGAAAAATTGATAAAAAATCTAATGAAGGATTCTGAATATCGGAAAATGATGGTCGAGTTATTACAAGACCCTTCCTTAGAAACAGAAATGAAAAACATTTTGAAAAGTACAGAATACAGAGAGCATATCAAACAAATACTACAAGAAACAATGGAAACACCTGAATTTAAGTCTAAGTTTAAAGAAATGCTTGATAAAGCAGCCAAAGAAGCCTCTTCCTCCTTCATTTCCGAAAAACATAAAATTTAAAATAAGGTACCTTCATCGAGGAATATACGTTCCTTTTGAAGGTACCTTTTTCAATCTTTTTTGTAATCAGCTTTCAACTTTATTCCCTGATTTCTCTAGCACTCCTATTATTCGTTCAGCGATTTCTTGATATTTTCCGCCAATAGGATGTTTTTCTTGATAGACAGATGGAGCAAAATCCTCTTCATTCCAATCGGGCTGTCCTAATGGCAGCTCTCCTAAAATTGGAACTTCCAAATCATTAGCTAATTTCTTACCTCCACCTTTGCCAAATACATACTCTTTTTCCCCTGTTAGGCTACTTTCAAAATACGACATATTTTCAATAACTCCGAGGATTTCATGATTTGTTTTCATGGCCATAGCACCTGCACGAGCTGCGACAAAAGCTGCAGTTGGATGGGGAGTAGTAACGATTATTTCTTTACTTGTAGGAAGCATGGTGTGAACATCTAGCGCAACATCGCCTGTTCCAGGTGGTAAATCTAATAATAGATAATCTAGTTCTCCCCACTCTACTTCTTCTAAGAAGCTTGTTAGCATTTTGCCAAGCATAGGACCTCTCCATATAATTGGTGTATTATCCTCTACAAAGAATCCCATAGAAATAACTTTTACCCCAAATCGCTCGACTGGAATGATTCGTTCCTTTATTACTTCAGGTCTTTTGGTGATACCCATCATATCTGGAACACTGAAACCATATATATCCGCATCCAACAATCCAACTTTTTTCCCTAATCTAGCTAATGAAACCGCTAAATTGACAGAAACGGTAGATTTCCCTACCCCCCCTTTGCCACTGGCAACAGCAATATAAGTAGGCTTTTTCTCCGTAGCTTCTGATTCCTTCCATACTTCCGCAACGAGTGCGCTTGATAGTTCCGCAAATCGTAATCCTACACTTTTTACCCCCTTTTCCTTAAGCGCACTAACGATTTCATTTTGCAACTCTATTTGATAAGCAGAACCAAGCTTTGCAACGGCGACCTTTAAACTTGCATGTTCTTTTTCTTCATTCCATTTAACATCTTTCACTGCGCCTAATTCTAGCAATGATTTATGTAAAAAAGGATCGATCATATTCTCCACTATCTTCTCGATTTCTTCTTTTGTTATCATGACACAATCCCCTCTCCTGTTTTACTAACAGTATAGCATAAATTCAGATATCGTTTACATTCTGAAAATTCTAACGCTCAATAAAATAATACGAACCATTTAAACTTTCCGTTAAGTCGACTTCCCACCTACATTACTCATTTATCACAGTAAGTGGTGAGCACCGTACTAGTCGTTAAGAGCGGGAAAAAGAGATTTATTTCCCGGGAATATGAATTAATAGGCATAAATAAGAATAGAGACGTAATTAGTCTCTATTCTTCTACTTCCAATTCCTCTTCATTCGTAAAATAACGATTTACTCCTTTATAGATGGACGCTGCGATTTTTTCTTGATAATCTTCCTGCATAAGATTCGCCTTTTCTTGTGGATTTGATAAGAAACCTACCTCTACTAGTACTCCTTGTTTCTCTGCATATTTTAGTATGTATACACTCTCTAGCGGTTTAGCCTTTCGAGTTGTATTCTCTAAATTATCAATTAACTCATCTTGAATGAATTTAGCCGCTCTAGCATTCCCTTCCAATTGAGCTGAATAAAAAGTTTGTGCTCCACTCCATTTTGATGAAGGTATTGCATTTAAATGAACACTCAAAAATAAATCTGCATCCGATTTATTGATGATATTGATTCTCTCCTTTAAATCCTCCACTTTTCTATTACGATATCCTTTTGTACTTTCACTCGCTAAATCCTTATCTTCTTCTCTCGTCATAATTACTAAGGCACCTTGCTCCTGTAAATAATCACGAAGCTTTAAAGAGACCTTTAATGCGATATCCTTTTCCAATACTTCGTCATCTCCCGCACCACCATCTGGCCCTCCATGTCCCGGATCGATAACAATCACTTTTCCGGTCAATGGTAAATTCCAGGCATCCCATGAATCATCATTTGAGAAATCGAATTGTAATATAAAGAAAAGAAGTGCTAACCCCATGATATATATGCTTATCTTCCACTTTTTACTCACAGTCTCCCTCATTCCCCCTATGCCCGTCCTTATTCTTACTATATGGGGGAACAAGAAATTTTAGAACAGCAAGTCCTCTTGCTTCCTAGATTACTTCGACCATATTAACTACAAAAAAATACCTATTTTTCATTATAGGTATTGATTAAACGACATAGGTGTCGTTATAATACATATATAAACGACATCAATGTCACTTTAAAAAGGAGGAATTTTTATGCTTTCTGGATTATTAAAAACGAACGGATTTAAAAGCCTTATAGCAGCTCAGATTATTTCAGGTTTAGGTGATTGGTTAAGTATTATAGCTATTATGACAATGGTTGGACTAAAATGGAATGCCACTCCAATCGAAGTATCTCTTATTATGTTATGTCTTGCCTTACCCATGGTCTTTCTTGGACCTATAGCTGGTGCTTTTGCTGATCGTTTTAATCGCAAGCTATTAATGATTTTATCTGACCTTATTCGAGCAGGACTGATTTTATTATTGGCCACCGCAGATAGTATCCTCACCGTCTATATCTGCTTATTGGCAATTGGAACCATATCCACTATCTTTATCCCTTCAAAAAACGGGAAACTAAAAGAATTAGTAGACAATCACCATATAAAAAGTGCTATTTCCATTACCACAATGATTGATTCTGGCACCAAAATATTAGGACCATTATTAAGTGGGATGTTAGTTTCATTCTTAGAGGTAAAAACCATTTTCTATCTCGATTCTTTCTCCTTTCTTTTCTCCGCATTGTTACTCCTATTCCTTCCAAAGGAAAAGTCTCGAGTAACTACTGTCTCTACTGAAATTAAAAAGGGGATTAAACCTTCTTTTAGGAAAGATTTAGCGATAGGGATAAAATTCATTACATCCAATCTTTTCATGTTAACAGGAATGATCTTTTTAGGTCTGAGCCTCCTTATCTTACAACTGGCAGATTCACAACTCATCATTCTAATAAGAGAGCTTGAACTAGCCTCCAGTAATTTATTTGGCTATATTGTAACAGCGTCTGGAACAGGGATGTTTTTATCTGGCTATATTCTTGCTAAAAAAACAGATTATCAACCTTTTATATCTATGCTTTTTGGTGTTTGTGGAATTGGGATTAGTTTTGGTATGATGTCTTTATTCACTTATTTCAACGTTAGTCATCCTAATCTATGGGGTTCAGCATTCGGATTTCTTGGTGGATTCACTGCGACGTATGTTTTAGTTCCCTACCAAGCATACATTCAAGCCATTACACCTGTGCAACTTACCGGAAGAGTCTTTGGTGTCATTAATAGCGTTACGACTACTGCCACTATTATCGGCCCATTGCTTGGAGGATGGCTATCCACTATTTTAGGAGTCTATATAACATTTCTGGTAAGTGCATGCTTGTTAATTTTGGCAGCTATTATTGGATGGGTAACTAGAAATAGATTAGATCGGGGGGAGAAAATTGACTCCAAAAGTCAGTCAAAAGCATCTGGAACAGCGACGAGCTAATATCCTTAAAGCAGCTAAGAATGTCTTTATTGAACATGGATATGAAAAAACGACAATGAGACACGTAATGGAGGAAGCCGGTGTTAGCAGAGGTGGTTTATACCAATATTTCTCCAATAAAGAAGACTTATTCGAAGCCATTTTAGCAGAAAACCTATCTTCCGAAGTAATAAATTTGGAAGAACTACTACACACAGAAATAGAATCTTATTGGCAGTTACTTTTATCCTATATTATCGATGAAAGTCCTGCATCAGAAAATGAAATCGATCCTTTAGCACCGAGTATTTTAGAGTTTTTTGTTACAGGAAGGAATGATATTAGGAGAAGAGAATACGCCAAAAAAAGATATGAGCTTGCCTTGAAGCTTTATGAAGAAATTATTAAAGCAGGACAGAAAAAGGGAGAATTTAATCAAAACTTTAATAGTAAAACTATCGCGCAATCCATTATTACTTTTACTGATGGACTTGCACTTGATTATGCTATACTCCCACCTAAAGATGTAAATCTTAAAGAACAAGCCACGCTTTTTGTAGAGTATCTGAAAATACTTTTAAAATAATATCCACCATAAGATAAAAGGTGGCAGTACTGCCACCTTTAATGAAGCCTAAGCTTTCTTCTTTTATTTGCTTTCTGAACTCCTTCTAACCACCATTCATCCACGAATTGTTCACATAAGTAGTAAAGTGATTCATTTTTATTGCTTTCCTCACTTCCCCAATAAAGTAGAAAGTGGTAAAGTGTTTGCTTTAAATGATTATCCTCTTCCTTGCATCTATTTTTTATAGCTTGAATATCTTCACCATATTCACTAAATTTACTGTAATTTGCTCCTAGCAGAAAGGCTTCTATCGCAACATCATAACAAGCCTCTTCTATTCCCTCATTCATTAAAACACTTGAAGTCAAGTTTGAGGAACCAAAATAGCGAGCTACCTTTTCTTTTAACTCTTTAATAGATATTTCCTTAAGAACGGCTCTTTCGTATTTTATTTGTTTTTCTCGTTTTTTTATATCAAAGCTTGTAATGACTGCCAATTGACTTCACCTCTTGGTGTTATTTTTCAACCAACAGGAAGGGACCATACTAGCCCAACAAGCCTTTTGCTATCCAATTGAAAGAATAGTTGCTATTTGAGTGTTTTCTTACCATTTTTCATCCAGTAAATACAAAGAAAACGTTCTATCCCTTGTTTATGTTTTCTTTATATAAAATAGGCTTTAGTTCTATATCACTTAGAGCTTGCCTTTTACTTAATGTGGTTTTGATATAAGCATAAATCACCTTATAATCATTAAAACCCTAAACATTATAGACAAAAAAACTCTCCCTTTCTAGATTTACCTATCTTATTTGCCCATTTCCACTCATCATATATTTTACCGTTGTTAGTGCAGGTAGCCCCATCGGTCCACGTGCATGAAGTTTCTGTGTAGAAATTCCAATCTCTGCACCAAATCCTAGCGCTCCTCCATCAGTAAATCTGGTGGATGCATTATGATAAAGGGCCGCCGCATCTGTTAACTGCATAAATTTCCTTGCCGTATGTTGATTCTCTGTAATAATCGCTTCAGAATGCTTCGTTCCATACCTATCAATATGCTCTATTGCCTCGTCTAGACTATTCACTATTTTTACGGCAATCTCTAAGCTTAAATACTCTTCAGCCCAATCCTTTTCTGTAGCCGGAATAACGCCTGGTAATTCCTTACAAGCCATTTCATCCCCATGAATGAGAATACCATTCGCTGCAAGTGTTTGAGCTAGCTCCAATTTATATTTAGCTAGAAATTCTTGATGGATAATCAATGTTTCAGCAGCATTACATACAGCAGGTCGATCCGTTTTCGCATTGACGATAATGTCGAGTGCTTTTTTCAAATCGGCTTCTTTGTCTACATAAAGATGGCAATTTCCTACACCTGTTTCTAGTACAGGAACAGTTGCATTTTCCACTACGGTTTGAATAAGGGATCCGCCTCCCCTTGGAATAAGTACATCTATATGCTCTTTCATCGTAAATAGTTGTTTTGTAGCATTTCGATCTGTTGAAGAAATAAATTGCACTGCTTCTTTTGGAATAGCCGATTTCTCCAAGGCCTTATGCATAACCTCAACAATTGCCATATTAGAATGAATAGCGGAAGATCCTCCCTTTAAAATGATGGCATTTCCTGACTTAAGCGCTAATCCCGTCGCATCGACTGTAACATTGGGACGAGCTTCATAGATCATTCCTATAACCCCAAGAGGAACACGTATTGTCTCCACTCTTAGGCCATTTTCTAACGTCCAGTTTGATAAAACATCCCCTACCGGATCTGGTAATTCTGCCACTACACGAAGCCCTTCGGCAAAATCCTTAATTCTACTTTCATTCAGAGTCAAGCGATCCATAAAGGCCTTCTCAAAACCACTCGCTTTGCCATTTTGTAAATCTTTTTCATTGGCTTCTAAAATAAAGGCTAGCTGCTTTACTAATTCGTCAGCAACAACATTTAGTGCTTCATTTTTTTCATTTGTGTTTAGAATACTTATTTTTTTCGCAGCCTTTTTCGCAGCGATTGCTTGCACTTCAACGATTTGATAATCTTCCACTATGGATGTCACTCATCTGCCTCCTCTTTTTATACAACTTCTGATGCTATATAGTTACGAGAATAAACAAAGGTTGATTGCTCAATTGCAATATTTTCCTTTTCTACCTTTTCTTTTAGCTCTAAATAAGAAAAGTTCACTCTACCTAATCCAATTTCCTCTTGATGTTCATCTACGATTCTCACAACGGCTCCTTGTTCAAAACGTCCATCCACCAGCACTATATTCTCAGCAAGTAAATCCTTATGTTTCTCAAGCATCTCTTCTTTCCCTGTAGTACTAACAACAATTTTTCCTTCAGGTCCAGAATGAAAAGCAATCCACTGTTGTTCGTCACATAAGTTATAGGCATTTTGCTTCTGTCTAAAATAAGTTCCTTTTGCTGTACCATTCACCGCATCCATTAAAATATTAGGCTTTCCTGCTCTTCCTAAAAAAGCGTCTATACCAGAAGCTAATGCGATTTTCATTGCAGCAATTTTAGATTTCATTCCACCTGTTCCTACTTCACTATCTGCTCCGCCTGCTGAAGACTCTATTTTAGAAGTAATGGTTTGAACCTCTTCTAACATCTTTGCTTGAGAATTCCTATGAGGATTATCGGTATACAATCCATCTACATCTGATAAGATAATGAGCTGGTCCCCATGAATGAGCGCTGCTACCTTAGCCGAAAGTGTATCATTGTCTCCAAATTTCAAACGATCAATAGTAACCGTATCATTTTCATTAATGATTGGAATAATTCCTCTATTCAATAATACATTTAATGTATTTTTCATATTGGTATATCGCTTTTCATCCGCAAAATCACCTCTAGTGATTAATATTTGCGAAGCAACATATCCATGAGATAAAAAGAGTTCTGAGTAAGATTCCATTAATAGACCTTGGCCGATAGATGCCGCCGCCTGTTTTTCTGGAAGCGAAGTTGGGCGTTTTATACACCCGAGTTTCCGATATCCAGCAGCTACCGCACCTGAGGAAACGACAGCCACTTCATAACCAGCATCCTTTAACTCCACAATTTGCTCTACTAATTTCTCGAGTTTTTTGCGGCTTATTTCTCCATGCATGCTAGTTAGGGAACTGCTTCCGATCTTAATTACAACTCTTTTTATCTGTTTATCTTGCTCTTGCCAATCCTCTGTTAACATTCTTTTCCTCCTATTTTTCCATTAAGAATTAATTTTTGCACCACCAAGCTCCACGCTTATCTCTTGGGATCGACTTGCTGCATGTTTGATTGCTTGGGATATGGCCTCTCCGCCTTTATAATCAGCTAAAGCTTTCAAGCCAGAGGCGGTTGTTCCATTTGGTGAAGTTACATTTTCTCTTAGGATAGTAGGTGATGTTCCTTTTTCCATTACCATTTTCGCTGCTCCATAAACGGTTTGTGACACGATTTCTCTAATTAGTTCTTTTGGCATCCCATATTGCAAACCAACAGACTCCATATGTTCCATCAAGTAATAAAAGTATGCTGGTCCACTTCCTGCAATTCCAGTAAAGAGGTCCATCTGCTCTTCTTCTATCACAAAAACTTTTCCTAAACATTGCAGCAACTCTTTTACCGCTTCGATGTTTTCTGGTTTGGTATGTTGCCCACTTGTTAAAGCTGTTGCCGATTGCTGTACCATACTTGAAGTATTTGGCATCACACGAATCACTTGCTGCCCTTCCTGTAAATGGTCTTCCATGAAAGTTGTTGTTATGCCAGCTAATACAGAAATTACTACTTGATTTGGATTTAGCTTATCCTTTAACGATTGAAATGCTTCTCTCGCTCCTTTCGGCTTCATCGCCAAAATAAACAAGTCAATCTCCCTGTATGGTAATTGTTCTTTTTGAACAGTTCTTACATCATATTTATTCGCTAATTCTTGTAAACGATTATTATTACTATTATTGGTTACAATTATTTGGTTGGAGGGAAGTTTCTCAGCTTGAATAGCTCCAGCGATCATTGCCTCTGCCATCGAGCCTGCCCCTATAAATGCTACTGTCTTTCCTTTTAACATCCACATCCTCCTATTTTTTCATTTTCATTCCACATTCACTCTGGAACATTTCTTATCGTAACATGCTCATATTTTGTTTCAAGGGGAGAGGGTCAATTGATGAGGATAAGGGCGAGATAGTGAAAATGATGTAACATTGATTACCTAAGTTCATCTAAAACGGGATAATCCTGTTTCTCGGCATGAGAAGAGGAATTACAGATATTAACCAAATTCTTGAGTGACACCATCTGACATATACTATCAAATATCGATTTTGCTTCTTTACTTGACGAATTTTATTTTTATAAAAAACGCCCAAAGAATTGAGAGTCTTCCCTATAAAAACTAATGACAATGCAAGGATACAAATCGATTGTTGCCTTTATTCTTCAATCCCATTAATAGGAAAATACATTTTAAGAATAAACCAATTATCTTGTAGCTCCGCTTCCATTTTCCCATTCATCTTTTCAACTAATTTTTTGGATAAATATAAACCTAATCCACTTGCTTCCGTGTTAGTTCTACTACTGACCTCTGTATAGAAACGCATAAAGACTTTTTCTATTGCAACTTTACTATCTCGTTTAATATCGTTTTTGATGCGTAAAACCAGAAAATCTTTTTCCATGCTATAGCTAATAACCGCTGTACTCTTGGCATAGCGAAGTATATTTTGAACGATATTATGAAGGACACGTGTCGCGATTAACTTGTCCGTAATAATTTTTCTGTCCTTTATTTCATCAGGAAATTGGAGTTCAATTTTCTTCTCCTCCAATTGCTCATAAAAGGATAAAAAGATTTCTTCCACTAAATGAGATAGAGAAATGGATGTTAGTACTATTTCTTTTTGATTTGTTTCAATACGGGCTAGGTCATAAAATTGTTCCGTCATTTCAATCAGTCGTTTTACAGACTGCTCGATAATCGCTACATAGTGTTTCCTCCGCATCTCATCATTCGTCGCATGTAAAAGTTGCACATAACCATTTATGGATGTGAGCGGTGTCCGTAAGTCGTGAGAGAGTCCTGCTATTGATAATTTCACATTTTCTTCCATTTGTTTCGCTAGACGATTCTTATCTTCAAACACATTAATCATTCGATTCAATTCATCTACTAACTCTAACAAAGTTTTTTCCCGGAAATCGAGAGAGAGTCTACTTCCAAAACTAGCACGAGCGGGAAGATTATGGACGTCCTGTTTCAACTTTCGCAGTTCTCTTTTTAAAAAGTAAAGATAAAAAAGAAGCGCCAATGTTAGGAAGAAAAATACCCAGCCCCACATAACATTCACACCTCCTTTGTTAGTCAAATTTGAAGCCTATGCCCCATATTGTTTTAATATAATGTGTATCTCTTAAGTTGAGCTTATTTCGTAAATTACTGATATGCATATTAATCGTTTTATCACTATCAAAGTATGGTTCATTCCAAACACTTTCATAAATATTGGCACGGCTAAATACCTTTTGAGGATTTTCTAAAAAAAGTAAAAGTATTGCATATTCACGTCCAGTAAGGTGAATAACTTGATCATTTAGTGTTACTTCACGTGTTTCCAAATCAATGCTGATGTTCTTGTATTGAATTTCTTTCTTATTATCCCAAGAATCCTTGATTGCATGACGTAACTGAATGTGAATCCTTGCAAGTAGCTCCTTCACATCAAATGGTTTTGTCATATAATCATCCGCTCCACTTGTCAAAAGCTCCAGCTTCGTATCTTGATCATTTTTAGCTGAAATCACTATTACAGGAATGTTTGTATTATGCCGAATTTGTTGAAGGAATTCTTCTCCATTCATTCCTGGAAGCATTAAATCTAATAAGATTAAATCCATTTGCGCTTGTTCGAATAGTAATTTCCCTTCAGTCCCTGAATATGCACTGAGTGTTTTAAAACCATTCAATTCCAACGCCTCTTTTATAAGTGAATGAATGGCCATATCGTCTTCCATGATTAATATCGTTACCATCTCTACCTACCTACTTTATGTCTGTTCGATTAAACAGAAGGATACCTATTATGGAGGTTAACACGATCGTGATGATACTAACTAATATCATCTCTGGGTATTTTGCAATATCTACTGGTTTTGCGAAATCGGAGTAAAACAAGAAGGATTCTGTAAACCAGAATGTTAATTGCTTAAAATGCTTGGTTTGCTGAAAAATCCCAGCTCCAAAACCTGTTGCTATCGTATAAAGGAAACTCCAAATTAGAGAAACTGCACTGTTTTTTGTTAAAAAACTAATCATGACATAGATAGATACGTTTGCCAAAATTAGAAAATAAAGTGTAAGGAAAGCTTTTATAGCAAACCAAAGGTAATTGCTAATTTCTGCCACCTCTCCAAAACCAAACACAGCAGAAAAGCCCATTATACCAAATACAGTCATTAAAATGACACCAACAAGGGTAAGCAGTGCAGCAACCGCCAATTTTGTCATATAATAATAGGTCCGACTTCGCCCTAAGGACAATGTATTTCGAATCGTCCCTTTTTGAAATTCTTCCCCAATAAAAAAACAAATAAAAGCACTCATAACGAGTAAAACGGTTAATCCGTTTTTCTCCATCATTAAAATTCCTGTCGCCCCATTGATCACTGTATCTTTAGTTTGATTTAGCTCTGCTCCATAATTCACGGAAATATTACTATTCACTACTTGCAAAATAGGAAGTAAAGATAAAATGCCTAGAACAATCCATAATTTTTTACTTCGAACTAACTTTATTTTTTCAGCTGTTAAGAGATTAAGCATGGATAGTTCCTCCTGTTAATTGTAAAAAATATTCTTCGAGCTTTTGTCTTGTTGTCCCTATTCTCGAAACATTCACATTAGCTAATACAAGCGAACGGTTAATAGAAGCTACTTCCTCTAAACGTTCATAAATATTAATCTCCGTTCCATTTACAACCTCATATTCCTTTATCCCCATTTCATCTAGCACAACAACTGCTTTATGAACCTCGGTTGTTTCTAATTCAATATATTGACGAGTTTCAGAAGCTAATTGCTCTCTTGAAAGCTCACTAATGAGTTTCCCCTTATGCAAAATCCCATAATGGGTAGCAATCTGTGATAGTTCATCAAGCAAATGGGAAGAAAGTAAGACTGTTATCCCTCGATCCTTCACCAAACGTTGTATGATTTCGCGCATCTCCACAATCCCTGATGGATCAAGACCGTTTGTCGGCTCGTCTAAAATTAAGAACTCAGGATTTGTAATCAGAGTCGATGCAATCGCTAAACGCTGGCGCATCCCTAATGAGAAATTCTTAACCTTCTTCTTCCCTGTATCTTCAAGACTCATCAAACGAAGTAAATGATCAATTTCGCGTTCACTTACCCCACCGTTTGCTGCTTGTACTCTCAGATTTTCTCGAGCTGTTAAGTCAGGATAAAGTGCTGGTGTTTCAATCGATTGACCCATTTTTCTTCTTGCATGTTGCAATCCCTTCGTGCTGCTTTCGCCAAATAGCTCAATGTCACCCTCATCAATTGAGATTAACCCCATAACAGTACGCATAAATGTCGATTTTCCCGCACCATTTTCCCCAATTAAACCGTATATCATCCCACGCTTAATTTCGATTGATACTTTATCAAGCGCTTTGTGTTTTCCATATATTTTTGAAACATTCATTGCTTTAAGAATTGTTTCTGTCATAACCATTCTTCCTTTCAATGTTGATTGATATAGAATAAGGGATAGATATAAATAATTTGCCTAGAAAAGTATAAAGAAAGTATAAAGAATGAGAACTAGCTCTAATTACATTGATTTTTAATATGTTTTTCAACACTTTTTTATTTTGCTCCGTTTTGCATTAAAAAAAGCGGACTAATCATTCTAGTCCACTTCTCCATTTAATTTTATACTACATCTGTATCTTTCTTTTTATAAATTATTCCTACCTTGCTTATTCCAATCAAAAAACTAAAATAACCTCTAAGACAAATATATTCAGGAACTTCGTCTCTCTATTTATCATACCTTAATTGAAAAAGCTCGTAATAACGTTCTTTTTCTAATCCTTCATATTCTAAATCAAAGTTAAACAACTCCAATGTTTCTTGATTCATTTCTCCCACATTAAATGGTACATCATGTTCCAGTGCTAGTTTCTTAATCGCAATCGTCTCTTCTAAACCAGTCTTCGTCAACATCGAAAAACGATACACTACTTCTTTTTGGTGACTCGGATAAAACGTCACTTCCCAAACAAACCTCATCTCGTCGGATGTATTAGATAAGCTTGCATAATGAACATAAGGTTCCAAATATACGCTTTCTATTTCATCATAAGGAATGATCTGCCTTTCACCCTTCCAGTTACTTGATACCAATCCCTTTTCTTCATGTACACCTCTATAATCAGAGAACATAAAATAATGGAAACCAATCAAGAAAATAATCGTTCCGATAATAATGGAATTTAATAGCCCTTTTCGCTTTAAATCCGGATAAAGAAATCGAGCACCAAATAGAAAAATCAAAATAACAACAAAGCCCCCGAGAGAAAATTCTCCTAACTTCCCAGACGAAGGTTCATAAAGGACAAATTTTTCATCTATAAATGTCGTTTCTTTTAAATCATCATAGAATATATTCAAATAAATTAGTACAGGGATGATAAAGAAGAAGAAGAGATAGTTGGCTATCCAGCGCTTTCCTTGCTGTTTAAATTTAGCCTTCGAAGTTCTGATCATTTGACCGCAAATATATAGAGGAACACTAATAATTCACAACACGATATTAGCAAAGATAATATCCTGAGGAAAAGCGATTGCACAGAAAAGACCCAATAATAAACTAAAAGCTATAATGACTATCCCAACAAATTTCCTCATGTTATCCCTCCACTTTAACGATAATGGTTATCTTCTTTACACATAGGTACTTACAACCTAAATTCCATTTCTTTTTATACGTCGTACCATATAAATGGTTTCATTTTGTTACATCAACATATTGCGGCAAGTTCCAAAAGTATCTTGAACCATAAATGATAATGCCTAAAATGGGAACAAAAGAAACTTTATTACATAAAAAAAGACCCTCTCCATAAATATGGAAAGAGCCTTTGAAACGCCACAAATTAACGTTTTGAGAACTGAGGTGCACGACGAGCGCCTTTAAGACCGTATTTTTTACGTTCTTTCATA
>NZ_JVDT01000133.1 GCF_001076885.1 Bacillus sp. 522_BSPC | reverse complement strand
GTTTGAGTCAAGTATTTGTGGGAGAAATTTTTTATCGTCGGAATTTCTCTCTTTTTCAGTGTGTTTGCTATCTCTATTGTTAACGCTTTCTATACTTACTCTATTTATAGTCAGGCTGTTTTCGTAAAATTTTTTGGGATCAATAGACCGTTCCTTTCCGCTACAGGCACTTGCTTTCCGCGGGGAGGAAGTCGAGCCTCCTCGCCGTTCCGGCTGTGGGGTCTCGACCTTTCCTCTATGTCCCGCAGGAGTCAAGTGCCTTTCGCTCCAATCCACTCTGCGTTTTCTATGTTGTTAAAATCCATAACCTTTTAGAATACAGTTTACAGTTAAACGTCGACAATCCTTTTTAAAATCCTTGTAATGCTTTTAACGCATGATATAGTGGCTTTCCTGTTGTTTGACTCAAATAGGCAATGTTTTGTCTTGTTGCCTGTCCTGCTGTTTTGGTTAGTTTTTCACGGTAGTATTTTGGTTTTATATGATTTGATTCCTTCTCTTCCAATCGTTTCGTCATTGTTCCGATCAGTGTTTTAATATCTAATCCATCTTTTAAGCCAACCATGAATCGAATAAATGCATCTATTCCTTTTTCACTCCATGCCCTTCCGTTTTTCAGACGCTTGGCAAACACACTCATGGTTCCTTCTGCGCTGCCCATCGGACGCATATCACTCGTATCTATTCCTTGTTCCTGTAACCAAATTCTATAGTCTCCAAGTGCCTCGGGATATGGAGAAAGCTGGTTAATTAATGCTTCTAATCGTTCTTCTTTTTTCTCTGTATCCAGGGTCGCCACTGCACTATTTAACTCTACTAATAATCCCTCTCCATCATACTTAGCTAGCTTTTTTCGTATCGCTTTATATCTAGGATGTTCTTTAAAAATACGTTGGATTTCTCGAGCTACGTGGAATCTGTCTATCGTGAAAAAAGCTTTCTTTTGAAAATACTCTCTGCACGCAGTTATCCAACTAGCTCCGTCCCCATTGATAGCTAAAAGATGAGTAGTTGGATCGTAATGATACGTATCCATTAAAAATTGTTCTAACTCTTCCCAGAAAGGTGCTTCTGCTTTATGAATAAAATGCCGTTTTCCCACAAGACTGGCTCTCTTTCCATTCATAGACCAACCTTCATGGATAGCTGCGATCTTTTCTTCTCGTCCGCGCTTCTTACCACCTTGCCGTTTAATAAATAAGCCATCTACTTCGATAAATAATACCTTTCTTTTTGGTTCGATTGGCAAGCTCGGTACAACTTCTGTTTGTAATAAATGTTGACGAATCGCTTCATGACTAGCTACAGAGTATCCAAGTAATTTTTCTAACGTAGAAGATGCATGTCTGTATGATGGCCCAGTAACCGCCAATTCCATCGCCATTTCTTCCACAACTGGACTAAATCCTTTACCGCCCTCAAACTGTAAATATTGATCTAATAAATAGACATATTTGTTGCCGATACGATCCCAATAGTAATTTCGCTTAATTGAAACAGATCCAAATAAGGTGTCCATCTGAATCGCTCTCTTATCTTTGAGTTGATATCTTCCTTTATCTCGTTGTTCAGCTATTTCTCTGTCATACCCAGTTAACAGCTCCTCGAGAACTTCCGAAAAAGTTTCCTGTAATGTTTTAAATAAATCACTTTCTATTTCTTTTAATGTAGGTAGTTTTATGGTATTTTGTTTCATAGGGACTTTCTCCTTTTGTATGTTTTGTCCGCAAACACTACTATACAAAAAGAAAGTCCCTTTTTCTTTATTTTTGCTCATACTACCGCGCTTGCGTTTGGTTGGCGGTCTAACGACCACCAACCAAACCAGAGGGTAAATTATTTTCTACCCACAAACATTTTACTCATACAATGAAAGCCTCTTCAATAGAATATAAATGAACAGGCTATTTTCTTTCCTGTTATATAATTTGTAATTATTACCATTCATATCCAATGTTTACAATTGGTGAATAAGATTAACTTTTTTTCATAACCTATATGCATATTCCAAATTTAGTAAGTAGGTATACAAATGAACGAAACAATAACCTTTCCAAAAGCAAAATACAGTACAGCCGGTATTACCTATATTATGTATCACAAACCCTGTGTTGTCGCTTGGTGGTCTGCTGTATTTCCCGGGTTTGGACATTATCTGCTTAATCAATATGCACGAGGAACATTACTGACAATTTTAGAAGTGATCATTAATACAGGTGCACATATTAACGAAGCAATGATTTTTTCCTTTTGCGGGGAAGTTGAGCTAGCTAAATCTGTAATCAATTTAGATTGGATGATTGGCTATATCGCCATTTATCTAGTAACAATAGGGGATAGCTATCGTTCGGCAAACCAATTTAATAAACTGGTTGATTTATCTACTCCCCATTTATCGAATGCAAAGATATTTCCATCAGAAATACAATACTTACAAATGAGAAATCCTTTGATTAGCGCTTTATACTCTCTCCTATTTCCTGGATTAGGGCAGCTATATAATCATAGATTATTTTTAGGATTTTACGCTATTTTTTGGTGGTGGACGTATATTTTACTTTCACATGCACATAGGGCACTAACATTAATGATGCTTGGCGAATTTGCTTCTTCCAATACCATGTTAGTCCCACATTGGTTGTTATTTATGCCCTCCGTTCTTGGCGGGTCCGTTTACCATGCATATATTACTTGCGTTCACCATAATATTCTTGTTCAAGAATCACAAGAAGAACGCTTAATTAATCGATATGCTGGTTCTAAATTTAGTTTACGAGGTACAAAAGGATGATCATAGTCGGAACTTTTCAGCCATCCATTGAAATCGAACATGCACTTGCAGAAATTGAACAATATGGAATTCCTCCAGAAGAGATGATGGTTCTTTATATGAATGAATTCCCACCTATACGTAATAAAAAAAAATTAACAATTGATATCCATGTTTCTTCCTTTGAAATTGGAATTGCATTTGCGACAGGGTTATCAGTCATAGGCGCAAGCATTGGCTTTAAATTAATTTTAGGACCCATTTTCAGCGGCCTTCTTGCTGCCTTTATCGGTTTTGCCTTCGGATATAGTATCTATTATTTTTCCCATCGAAAGAAAAATAACTCCATGCATAAAAGCTTACCAGAAATTATTTTAATCATCCAAAGCCCAAAAGAATTTGCTCCATCCATTAAACAAATACTCTGGAAGCATAAAGCAAAGAGTGTTGGCATGAGAAAAAGAATGTAACTAGCCGAATACTAACAAAAGCCAAAAATCTTATGGAGAATAGGTTTTAGGCTTTTGTTAGTATTCGTTTTTTTCTATTCTACAATCCTTTTAAACGAATCATCTAAAACTTTTTAGAAAATTTAGATATATTATACATACAATAAACAAATGAACATGTTAATATATTGGCAAGACATACTAATGTGAGGAAAGTTCACATTATTTTTCATTTGCAAGGGGGAGGAAATCACCAATATGAGCTTAGAAGCCTTAAATAACCGAGTACAAACAGATCTTGCTTACCTTAATTATGGGGGACCAAATTGGGTTCGTCCAAAAATTCATTCAGAGGGACATGTTTTCGATGTTGTCATCGTTGGTGGAGGACAATCTGGATTAGGAATTGCATTCGGACTTTTACGAGAAAGAGTTTCAAACATTCTTGTAATCGATGAAAACAAGGAAGGTCTTGAAGGACCGTGGGAAACCTATGCACGTATGGTCACCTTACGCACTCCTAAACATTTAACCTCCATCGATCTTGGAATCCCTTCTCTTACATTTCGTTCTTGGTGGGAAGCACAATTTGGTGTGGAAGGATGGGAGAAAGTCGATAAAATTCCACGTGGCGATTGGATGAATTATCTAAGATGGTATAGAGAAATCCTTCAATTACCTGTTCATAATGAAGTAAAACTTACTTTAATTGAACCATTAGAAAAAGGATTACATCGTCTTCATACTCAAAAAAAAGGCGCTATCTCTTCTTCTATACTAGCTCGAAAGGTAATTCTTGCAACCGGCATCCAAGGAGGAGGAGAGTGGCATGTCCCACCAATGATTTCCAATAACCTCCCCTCTTATTTATATGCTCATACCTCCGCGCCAATTAATTTTAATTCCTTACAAGGGAAAAAAGTAGCTATTCTAGGGGGTGGGGCATCAGCTTTTGATAATGCTAATTTTGCTTTATCAAAAGGGATATCTGAAGCACATGTGTTTGTTCGTCGCAAAAAAATGCAGCGCATTAATCCAATTAGACAAATGGAAGTGTCTGGAATGATTGAACATTTCCCTGCTTTATCAGATGAAGATAAATATGCAGGCATTGCCCACTTCTTTCAGCATAATCAACCACCTACGAACGATACTTTTAACCGAGCATCTTCCTGGTCAGGATTTCATCTTCACCTTGACTCACCGTGGGTAAAAGTCGCAGAAAAAGGAGATAAAGCAGAAATAACTACTCCAAAAGGGACCTATCTCTTTGATTTCTTATTCATTAGCACAGGGTTAATGACAGACCCTAAACTACGTCCAGAATTACGCTTAATTGAAAGGCATATTGCCCGTTGGAAAGACCGATATGATGCCCCAGAAGAAATAGCTTCTCCAACGCTTGATGCACATCCTTATTTAAGCCTTGGTTTTTCTTTTATTAGCAGAGACAAAAAAGGTGAAGCGTTGCTCCATGGCATATACTCTTTTAATTATGCTGCTTTAATTAGCTGTGGATTATCGGCATCGGCGCTATCTGGAATGAGATATGGTATACCTCGCATTGTTTCAGCTGTAACCGATGAATTATTTGTGGACGATAAAGAGGCTAACTTAAAAGACTTTTTCGAATACGATGTGGAAGAGTTCACTGGCGAATGGCCTGTTAATCAAGAAGACCCTTCAGAAATAGTTTAATAGAAAAGGCTAAAACTGATTTGTATACAGTCTTAGCCTTTTTTTTGCATGTTTTAAATAAGATAAGTTGGGTATAAATAACAATATTGATTATTAATTGATACATATTATCATTTGGGAGGTATGGAAGTGGAAAATAAAAAAACGGAGCAATTAAAGAAATACACCATTGATAATGAACAAAAAGCTGGCTTAACGACCAACCAAGGATTAAAAATGGCAGAGGATGAGTTCTCATTAAAAGCCGGCTTACGAGGACCTACTCTAATGGAGGACTTTCACTTTAGGGAAAAAATGACTCATTTTGACCATGAAAGAATTCCTGAGCGAATAGTTCATGCACGTGGAGTAGGAGCTCATGGTGTTTTTCAATTATACGAATCCCTTGAACAATACACCAAAGCAGATTTCCTAAATGATACAAGTAAAACCACGCCTGTTTTCGTCCGATTTTCTACGGTTCAGGGCTCTAGAGGTTCTAGTGATACAGTTCGAGATGTGCGCGGGTTTGCTGTTAAGTTTTATACCGATGAAGGTAATTATGATTTAGTTGGGAATAATATTCCTATATTCTTCATCCAAGATGCCATTAAATTTCCTGATTTTGTTCACGCAGTAAAGCCTGAGCCTCATAATGAAATTCCACAAGGAGCTAGTGCGCATGATACCTTTTGGGATTTCGCTGGGCAAAATCATGAAATAGCTCATATGGTTATGTGGGTGATGAGTGATCGGGCAATCCCCCGCAGCCTCCGTATGATGGAGGGCTTTGGTGTGCACACCTTCCGCCTTATTAATAAAGAAGGAAAGGCTCATTTTGTTAAGTTTCATTGGAAACCAAAGCTCGGCATTCATTCACAGGTTTGGGATGAAGCACAAAAGTCAGCAGGAAAAAATCCTGACTTCCATCGCCAAGATTTATATGAAGCAATTGAAAAAGGTGATTACCCAGAATGGGAATTAGGCTTACAAATCATTCCTGAAGAAGACGAATTTGCATTTGATTTTGACATCTTAGATCCTACTAAAATATGGCCAGAAGAAGCGGTTCCTGTCAAAATTGTTGGAAAGATGACCTTAAATAAAAATGTTGATAATTTCTTTGCGGAAACAGAGCAAGTCGCATTTCATCCTGGACATGTAGTCCCGGGAATAGACTTTTCCAACGATCCATTACTACAGGGGCGTCTATTCTCCTATACCGATACACAATTATCCAGACTTGGCGGACCTAACTTCCACCAAATTCCTATAAATAAGCCTATCTGTCCTTTTCACAATAATCAAAGAGATGGTATGCATCAAATGGCTATTCATCATGGACAAACGAGCTACCATAATAATTCATTAAATAATAACCAGCCAGAACCTGTACCTGTTGAAGATGGGGGTTATCAGCATTATCAGGAAAAGATAGATGGTATAAAAATAAGAGGGCGTAGTGAAAGCTTCCTTGATTTCTATTCCCAAGCCAAATTATTTTATAATAGCCTAGCGCCATTTGAGCAGCAACATGTGAAGGATGCCTTTAGCTTTGAACTTGGAAAATGCAAATCAGAGACAGTTAAAAATAACGCTGTAGCGCTTCTAAATCGAATTGATCGCAGCATTGCTGAAGAAGTAGCTAAGAATATTGGAGCAGTATTACCTGATGAAAATTTAGAGGTCAATTCATCGAAAAAGTCTCCTGCTTTAAGCATGGCAAATACCATAAAAAAACCAGACACCCGTTGTGTAGCCATCCTGTTAAACGGGGACCCAGATAAAGTACAATTACGTCAATGGGTCCAAACATTGGCAGCAAATAACGTCAATTTTAGTATCGTTGATAAAACGATGCGCACAATTGATGGAGATTTAAAAGTGACGGATACGTATGATACAGCGGATGCCAGTCTTTTTGATGCTGCAATTCTTATTGGCACTAGCAATAAACTAGAGAATAAGGCGATTGAATTTATTGAAATGACTTTTAACCATTATAAGCCTTTAGGTATTTTCATTGGCGAGCCTAAAGCACTAGAAAAAAGCCGTATTACATGGAATGCACCAGGTATATTTGATTTAACGAAGGATTCCATTAATCGCTTTATTACAGGAGTAGCAGAAGCCCGCTTTTGGAATAGATCTGTCTAAATATAATTGGAACATGTATCAAAGACAAAGATAAACTCGAACAATCATGCGAAAGAAAAAATTTCGGATGATTGTTTGAGTTTTTTATTAGCGTTAAAAACACAATGAACGGATATATATTTACACCTTGGCTTTATTTAATAGCAAGATTACGTCTTTATAGATATCGATTTGGTTGTATCCCATCCCTTTTTTCTCGCTATCAGAAGTCAATATGTATGGAAAGGATACATATCCATAAACGACCGTGGGTGGTTTTCTCGATACTCCTTTGGTGTACAAAGTTTTATCTTCACAAAGTTACGATTAAAGGACCGTATACTTTCATAACCACAAAGAAAAGCTATCTCAGATATATTATGTTCTGAATAGATTAATAGATAACATGCATAGTTTACTCTCGTCTCATTTAAAAAATCTACAAAAGACATATTAACATTATGATTAAAGTACTTCGAAAGATAATTATAATTGTAACCTAAATTACCAGCGATACTTTTTAAAGTTATCGATTCTGTAAAATGTGCCTGAATAAACGTTAACAATTTATGAAGCAACTCTTGATCTTGTTTTTCGCCTTTAATTAAGCTAGTTTGCCCCATTAGCTCTGATAATAATAAATAGAGACAAGCTTTTTGTTCTAGTAGATTAGAGCTATCTTTGAAAAGCGTTCTAGAAACAAGTGAATCCGCTTCCAAAGATAGGTTAAAAATTGGATTTTCAAGTGAACCATTTTCTATCATTTTGTGAAATGTCGGGACATAGTCAGGGGAAAAAATACAAATTTTTGCATGTGACTGAGATTTTGTAATAAACGAGTGAATTTCATAAGGTAATATTAGTAAAAATTGTCCAGTACTCAAATGGTAACTTTTTTGACTAATAATAACTTCCATTTCCCCCTCCATGAGGAATAATAATTCGAAGCAGCGATGGAGATGGCTTGGAAAGTTTAAATTTAATGTATGATAGTTTGCTATTAAGTTAAAATGGTGTGCTTCATATATTATCATCCGCAAAACATCCTCAGTAAAGAATAAATTTTGTCTAGGATTATATAAGTTTTTACTTGTTGTGTCAAACCTATAAGTGATAGATTTATCGATAATAAAGTAATCTAAATGGACAACAAAAGGAGATACGCTATGGAAAAACTTAGAATTGGAATGGTTGGCTATAAATTTATGGGAAAAGCACACAGTCATGCTTACCGAGATCTCCCTCTCTTTTTTCCAAATACCGTTCATCCTGTGATGAAGGTTATTTGCGGGCGTGATCAAAAAGGTGTAGCACTTGCAGCCAAACAATTCGGCTGGGAGGAATATACGACAGACTGGAAGAGCCTCTTAGAAAGAGATGACATTGATTTAATTGATATTAACGCACCTAGTAATGTCCATAAAGAAATAACCATTGCCGCAGCAACTGCTGGCAAACATGTATTTTGTGAAAAACCGTTAGCGCTTACATTAAAAGACTCAAGAGAAATGCTTGATTTAGTTGAATCGGCTGGAATCAAACATATGGTTGGATTTAACTATCGCTTTGCACCGGCCGTTATGCTGGCTAAAAAGCTAATTGACGAGGGACGGTTGGGCGATATCTATCATTACCGTGCCTGGTATTTACAAGATTGGCTTGTGGACCCAAACTTTCCTTTAGCTTGGAGACTCCAAAAAGAAATTGCTGGTTCAGGTTCTCACGGAGACCTTGGGGCTCATCTTATCGATCTGTCGCACTATCTAATCGGCGATATAACAGAAGTTATTGGGATGAATGAAACATTTATTAAGGAACGACCCATTCCTTCACAGATGACGGGCTTATCAGCAAAAGGGAGTGATAGTGATAAAAAAGGGGAAGTGACCGTTGATGATGCTACCCTATTTATGGCTCGTTTTGCTAACGGTGCTTTAGGGAGCTTTGAGTCCACACGTTTTGCTGCAGGCCATCGCTGTACAAATTCCTTTGAAATCAATGGCAGTAAAGGAAGTGTCATCTTCGACTTTGAACGTATGAATGAGCTACAGGTTTATTTCACAGATGATAAGGAGGACGTACAAGGATTTCGGCGCGTATTAGCAACAGACCCTTCTCATGCTTTTGCAGAAAACTGGTGGCCTCCAGGACATACGATAGGCTATGAACATACATTTATTCACGAGATAGTGGAGCTTATGGAGTCTTTCCGTGAAGATCGACAGCCTGTTCCCAACTTCCGAGATGGCGTAGAGTGCCAAGAAGTTTTAGAAGCGGTTGACTTATCGATTGAAAACCGACAATGGGTCCGAATATCTGACGTTTAATCAAAATATCATGAAGGAGTTGCATGTACCATGAAAAAGAATGCATTGATTGTTTGGGGAGGCTGGGATGGTCATCAGCCTGAGCAGGTAGCAGAAATTTTTAAAGGAATTCTTGAAGAAGAGAACTTTCAAGTAGAGGTATCTAATTCACTAGACTCCTATGCAGATAAAGAAAAATTAAAAACCTTGGATTTAATCGTCCCCCACTGGACAATGGGTCAAATTGAACAACAATATGTTTTAAATATTTCGGAGGCAGTTGCAGCAGGTGTTGGGTTAGCTGGGTGCCATGGTGGTATGTGTGACTCTTTTCGTAATAATGTCGACTGGCAATTTATGACAGGTGGCAATTGGGTTGCCCATCCTGGAAATGATGGGGTGGAATATACGGTCAACATCAAACATTCTTCTAGCCCCCTTTTAGAAGGCATGTCTGATTTTAAAGTTGCTAGTGAACAATACTACCTTCATTACGATCCAGCTGTTGAAGTATTAGCTACTACACGCTTCCCGATTGTTCATGGTCCTCACGCCGCGAATAAAGCGGTAGACATGCCTGTAGTATGGACTAAACGTTGGGGGCTTGGAAATGTATTTTATAATTCATTAGGCCATCAAGCAAATATCATCGCTCTGCCGGAAGTTTCGCTCATTATGCGCCGTGGATTCTTGTGGGCATCTGAAGGGAAAAGACGAACTGAAAAATCGAATGAAGCTTCCATTTATGAAAATGTACGGAACTATACAGGTATGGGAGACAGTCAATAAAGGGAGATCATCAAAATAAAAATTATCGAAAGCTAAACATAATCTACCGGAGGGTTTCTTATGAGAAAACTTAAAATTGGCATTATCGGTTGCGGGAATATTAGTTCTATTTATATGGAAAACTGTCCGAAGTTTCCCCACCTTGAGCTTGTCGCCTGTGCAGATTTAGATGTCCAACGTGCTCAACTTCAAGCTGAAAAGTTCGGTATTCCAAATGCTTATTCCGTTGAAGAACTGCTTTCTGATCCTGAGATTGAACTAGTCATCAACTTAACCATTCCAAAAGCACATGCCTCTGTCACCATCCAAGCACTTGAAGCAGGTAAGCATGTTTATACGGAAAAACCACTTGCTGTTACACGAGAGGAAGGTAAGCGAATTTTAGAAACAGCGAAGAAGCATAATCTTCTCGTTGGCAGTGCACCTGACACTTTCTTGGGAGCTGGAATTCAAACTGCTATCCATCTGATTGAACAAGGGGAAATAGGAATACCAATTGGTGCATCTGCCTTCATGATCGGTCGTGGCCATGAACATTGGCATCCAGACCCTGCCTTTTATTATGATATTGGAGGCGGACCAATGTTCGATATGGGGCCCTATTACTTAACAGCCTTAGTGGCTCTATTGGGACCGATTAAACGAATTTCTGGTTCGGCGCGGATTAGTTATCAAGAAAGAACGATACTCAGCGCACCAAAGGCTGGTACTAAAATGAAAGTATCCATCCCTACGCATATCTCAGGAGTAATAGATTTTGCTTCAGGTGTAATTGGAAGTATTACAACAAGCTTTGATGCCTTTGGCGGTAGCACATTGCCTCCTATTGAAATTTACGGAAGCGAAGGAACGCTACTTGTTCCTGACCCTAATACGTTTGATGGTCCTGTAAAATTAAGAAAACGTGATGAACAGGAATTTAAAGAAGTGCCTCTTGCATACGGGTATAACGAAAACAATAGAGGGCTTGGCGTTGCTGATATGGCCAAGGCAATTCTCGAAGGTGGAAACTATCGAGCAAATAGCGAATTAGCCTATCATGTTTTAGAAGCGATGTATGGTTTCCAGGATTCCTCCGATAGCGATAAACATTATATAATGGAAAGTACATGTGAGCGTCCTGAATCACTATCTTTAGAAAGAAAGAATTCATAATTTGCCTAAAACAATATCAAAGGAATCTCTCTCTTTGGCTAGGGGGTTCCTTTGATTAGGAAAGAATCTTTCAAGCACATATTCCTCTAAAATAGCGATAAATCTTATCTATTTTTTTCGCTTGCCCTGTTCCTTCCATGCTTCCAAATTCAAAAAATTTCACTTTTTTAATTCCTACAAAGCGAAATACTGCCTTTTTCATTAAAACCTTATGAACATTATGCAAAAAGAAAAAGGGGTACATTCCAGGTCCCTTCATAGTAGAAATACAGATGACTGACTTTCCTTTTAAGAGCCCCTTTGTGGTATATTTTCCAGTTTCTTCATAAGCAAAATGAGCAGATAATACTTGATCAAAGTATCCTAGTAACATGGCTGGTGGTCTTCCCCACCAAATAGGATAAAGAAAAACGATTTTATCCGCCCATAATAACTGATCTCTATGCTTTGAAAAAGCTGGGATCTTATACATATGACGCCTTTTTACTTTTTCATCAAAAAATAAAATGGGATTAAAATTTTCTTCATATAAATCTAAAAGCTGTATATTCTTTATAGAACTGTTTTCCATACTGCCATTCAAAACACTTTTTAAAAACGCTCCATTTAAACTTTTCTGATTGGGATGTGAAAAAACAATCAATAAATTCATAAGAATCCCCCTCTTTTTAGTTATCATTTGATAACTATATTACCATTTCATCTTTTTGTTATCAATTGATAATTGTTTATTGATAACTTTTTATGCTATCTTACCTATGAGGTGATTCTTTTGGATGAAAGACAATTTTTTCAGAAATTCATTACATTTACAGCATCTGTTCATCAACTAAAGCACGCTTTAACGAATGATCTAAGACCAACTAATTTAACTCCGATTCAGTATAATATCCTTGAATATATTTCGATCAATGAGCCAGCGATTCCAAGTGATATTAGTTCATGTCATCAAATGTCATTGCCTAATACTAGCCGAGAATTGAAAAACTTAATGGAAAAAAACTTAATTAATAAATTCACAGATGAAAAAGACCGCAGAAAGCAGTATATAGTGCTATCAGATGAAGGAAAAGAGGTAATGAATCTCGTATTTCATGAAGTAGAACAAATATTAAAAAAAAGAATAGACACTCTTTCAGGTGAACAATTGCAGGAAATAGCAACTGCCATGGAATTATTACAAAATAAGGTGTTTTATAAATAAACAATACAGAGGTGAATAATAATGTACCCTTCCTCTCCCCTTTTTCACACAAATGTTCCGTTAAAAAGAAGCTTAACAGTGTTTGGAAATAGCATGTTGTCCATTGAACCGACTATTTGCAAAATTATTCTTGGCATTAATACGGAGTCCAAAAATGTAACAACTGCCCAGAAAGAAAATGCTACCAAACATCAACAAGTTATTTCGTCCATTTTAGGTTTAGGTATTCCTTCCTCCAATATTCAAACCGTTGACTATACTATTCTCCCTCAATATGACTATGTGGAGAATAAACAAGTCTTCAAAAGCTATAAAGTAACCCACCTGCTATCTATCCTTGTAGAAACGATTCAACTTGCAGGAAACGTTATTGACACAGCCGTTCAAAATGGCGCAAACCAAGTTACCAGTATTCAATTTGATGTAAGTAATCGTTCGGAATATTATGAGCAAGCACTTCAAAAAGCGGTTAAAGATTCTCTTTCAAAAGCAATGGCCATTGCTGAAACCCTCCGTGTAACGATAGATCCGATTCCGGTAAAAATACATGAAATTCTATCTGATTCTAGCAATCCTATCCCACTTGCAAAAATGTCGTTTGGTCAGGTAGGAGGAATTGCTACTAATCTAGAACCAGGACAGTTACTTATAGAAGCGAAGATTGAAGCGAAATTCTCCTACTAAGCCACTTTCTATATCCTTTCAAATTATCTTTGCTATGACTTGTTGAGAAGTTAATCTAACATTCTCCTTTCAAAATAAGGGAGTTCCTTGAGTACAGGAATCTTCCTTATTTACAAAATATTTTTTACCCTCTCCAAAATGATAGCGCTTCATTAAAAACATCTCATTAAATGAAAAATCTTTGACATCCTGGCAAAAATAATGTAAAGTACCTAATGGTCGAACATTTTTAGATAACAGCGACCTTAATATTCGTATTTAGGAGTGTATTTTAATGGATAACGTGTTTGATTACGAAGATATACAATTAATTCCGGCTAAGTGTATTGTTGATAGCCGTTCAGAATGCGATACAACTGTAACATTAGGTGGCCATACATTTAAGCTTCCTGTAGTGCCTGCAAATATGCAAACTATTATTGACGAAAAAATCGCTGTATATTTAGCGGAAAATGGATATTTCTATATTATGCATCGTTTCCAGCCAGAAACACGCGAGACCTTTATCCGTGATATGCAATCTCGTGAGTTAATTGCCTCTATCAGTGTTGGTGTGAAAGCAGAAGAATATGACTTTATATTACAATTAGCAGAAGAAAATTTGGTTCCCGAATTTATTACGATTGATATTGCACATGGTCACTCAAATGCTGTTATCGCAATGATTAAACATATCAAAAAGCATTTACCGAATAGCTTTGTTATTGCTGGTAACGTTGGAACTCCTGAAGCAGTAAGAGAACTTGAGCATGCAGGTGCAGATGCTACAAAAGTAGGAATTGGACCTGGTAAAGTATGTATCACAAAAATTAAAACAGGTTTTGGAACTGGTGGTTGGCAGTTAGCTGCATTGCGCTGGTGTGCAAAAGCTGCGAGCAAGCCAATTATTGCAGATGGTGGTATTCGTACACATGGTGATATCGCAAAATCGGTTCGTTTTGGAGCAACAATGGTAATGGTCGGTTCGTTATTTGCTGGCCACGAAGAGTCTCCAGGAGAAACATTTGAAAAAGACGGAAAGCTCTATAAAGAGTATTTCGGTTCTGCTTCCGAGTTTCAAAAAGGAGAAAAGAAAAACGTCGAAGGTAAAAAAATGTATGTAGAGCATAAAGGCTCTTTACAAGATACATTAACAGAAATGGAACAAGATCTTCAGTCTTCTATCTCCTATGCAGGCGGTAAAAAATTAGATTCTATTCGTAATGTAGATTATGTAATTGTTAAAAATTCTATCTTTAATGGCGATAAAGTATATTAATTTAAAAGTTACACGAAGGATGCCCTACCAATTTTGTAGAGCATCCTTCATTTGTACGAAAGGAGATAACTAGAAAAATAGTGACATACTCCTATTATATAGGTATAATAGAGACAACCTCTTAGAACTCCCTCCTTCTTATTATCAGAAATTTCAAATAAAAACACGAAAGGTTGATTGTATTACATGAAGAACTTTTCCTTCCACACAAACCACCGCCAGAGAACAAAATCCCCAGAAACAACATTTAAACTCATTCCCCTTACCAACACACAAAGCAGAAGCGAAATACTAAAGAAAATTGAAATCTGTTCTCAATTTAATATGCGCTACTGCGGCCTATTTGAATATTATGGCGACGATTTAATTGCTTATAAGAAAGAAAAGCCTACTGATTTTTTTCGAAATGAGTTTTTACGAACGTTCTCGAGTTATCTAACTGACTATCTAGAAGACAACATGCCGACCTCTTGGAATAAATGTAAAAAATCCTTTATTGATTTACTTCTTTATATTCATCTACCTAACACTATAAAAATCTCCAAAGAAAGCAACAGCATCCAACACTTTATCTCCGAATTTAGAAAGTTTTCCATATGGCTAGATCACAAAGAAAATACAACCTGGACAAAGCTGTTAGCTCCTTATGAAGAATCCATCAATGAGTTACTGTTATGCGAGGAATTGTTGAATAGTTTATATCTCCAGATGTATCCTCAGTTTTTTGAATCCAATTGGGATTACGAAAAAGACTTAACAAGGGTTAGCCAGATCTTTGAGAAATGTAAGGACATAGAGGACAGCTTCTTTCAAATAATAAATATGGAGGGAAACACTGTTTTTCTATCCAATATTCATACAAATAAACAATTTCAGATAAATAATCTTCCTATTACCAAGCGGTTTCTTGGTATCATTCTTCATGGTTCCATTGGGCGCATAGAGGGGAATACAACCTGGTCATTGCTACTGGCAGCAGGGTTATATCCAAAAAAAGCGAAGCGATATTTATCCTATATGGAGTAATGAAAGGGAGCAAATTGGGTAGCAAAAAGACTGTGAAATCAACAAAAATTCAACTAAATAAGCCTTTTTAAAACAAAAAAGCCAAACAATCAACGAAACTTTCGTTTGATTGTTTGGCTTTATCTTTGGCTTGGAACCTTATGTCTAAGCAGCTTTTTTTAATCCGGCTATCATTTTCAGTAAAAATTACTTACTGGGAACTATTAGTGGAAGAATTATTCTCCTGTCTCTCATTCTCATTACCAGAAGGAGGAGCTTCTCCTCGATTTCCTTCAAAATCACCACTTGGTGGATTTCCACCTTGTCCTCCTCCTCTGCCGCCACCTGGTCCACCCATATTATTACTAGGTGCCTCTGTAATGCCAGATTCATCGACGTAGGTTACTATGTCAGAAATAGTAAATTCTACAAGTTCTGTTCCTTTTTCATAGGTCCCTGTAGCTAAACCATTACTGTTCACTTCTGTGCTACTACCACCAGAATACAATACATAAGTACTATCCTCTGTAATCTTCGGTGAGCTAATCACAACCGTTTGGTAATCCTTGCTTGGTTGTACTGTTACAATAGCATTCCCATCACTATCCTCTAAATGAACAATAGTGCCAGCTTTTTGCGTTTCCGAATAGGTCATCATAATTGAGTTTTGCTTAGATGTATCAGATGTTGTTTGTGCCATCCCCGAACTTCCTAGCGCTACTAGTGTTCCTTCACTTATCTCTAGGCTTCCATCATAGTCTAGGGCTCCATTTCCATCATTTGTTGGACCATTAACAATAGTCGTACCGCCTGTGACTACTATTGATCCATTTGCATCCAATCCATCTCCATCTGCATTTACGTAAATGCTTCCTCCATTGATAGTTAATAGTGCATTTCCTGCAGATTCCATTCCCATTTCTCCACCAGGAGTAGCACTTTCACTACTTCCATCACTTACATTAATTCCGTCATCTGCTGTTACAACAGATATATCTCCATCATTAATAGTGACTGTTTTTCCTTCTATTCCCTCATAACTTTTATTAACTTGAATTGTTCCACCAGCAATTACGAGCTTATTCTCTGTATGAATCCCATCATCACCAGTAAGAATAGTAAAATCACCATCCATAATCGTAATATTCGTGTCACTATGCACTGCATCATCTAATGTATCTATTTCGAATGTTCCACCACCAATAGCGATTTCCTTATTTGCTTTTAAACCTTTCGTACTCGGTGTATCCTCCTCTTCTGTCTCTTCAGCTGCGCTATCTCCCCAAGGTTGTCCTCCCATCATTTCCTCTCTTACTTCAATAGTCTCTGGACTTCCTCCACCTGCTGTAATGGTGAAATTGCCATCTGCCACATAGAGAGAAGACTCAGCTTGTATACCATCTGTTCCAGCCTTTATATTAAATATTCCATCTTCAATGGCAATAATACCTTTTGTATCATTTGTATTCGTTGATTTAATACCGTCTCCACCTGCATTAATTTCAAACGTTCCACTCTTTATTGCAACTAAATCTCTGCCCAATATGGCATCATCTACTGCTGTTATTTTTATCGTTCCTTCCATAATTCGCAAATCATCTTTACTTCCAATTCCATTATCATAATTTCCTACTACTTCCAAAGTACCTGTCCCATTTATTGTTAAGTCATCCTTGCTAAAGATTGCTGCATTGGGCTCGCCAGATCCATCATCTTCGGTATAAGTTTCTGCATCAGACACAACATTTTCAGTTTCCTCTGCAAGCGTAATAATCGTATCCTCTGCTTCTTTTACAAAAATAGCTGAAGACTCACTATTATGAATGTCTACTCCATTTAAAACTAATTGAACCTCTCCTGTATCCGGTGCGTCAACTACTATCTGCCCGTCAGCTAAATCACCACTTAAAACATATACTCCGCCAGACCTTATGGTAACAGTTGATCCAGATGTCATTATTGCAGCCGATTCATCGTAAGAAATTTTGTCCCCATCTAAAGTAATATAAGTAGGATTTTCTTCTTCCCAATTCGTTAGATAATCCTCCTCCTCAAAACTTATATTTTCACTAATATATGCACTCACATCCATTTCACTAAGTGAGCTATCGTTACTATTTTGGGAGTTATCGCTGTCCTTACTACATGCAAATAAAAGCAAGGTACATGCAATAGGCAAGACTAACTTTTTCATTTTACTTTTTTTCATTACTATGTCTCCTTTCTTTCACCATGCCTTCATTATGAGTGCACAACCTTAACAATTCCTTTAGAATCTCGTTTTTTATTTTTCTTTCCATCTTTAGAGAAAAAAAAGTCTCATCTTTCCTCTCCTGCATCTACTTTTACAGTATTTTTACAAAAAATTAATACCTTCTTAAAAATCTTAAGGATAGATTAAGGTTTATAAATGATAATGTGTCCAAGCAGTTAACAGAAAGGAGAATCAAAATGGAAGCACAAAAACTAAACGGCTTAAATGGCCGAACCGAACTAAAACATGAATTAAATCAAATAGATTGTTATTTATTAAGAAATAAATTAAAGCATGTGATGGAAGTTGACCCCCATGCTACTAATAATGGGAAGTATCTAATTAGAAGTGTTTACTTCGATAATATTGAAAACAAGGCACTTATTCAAAAAAAAGAAGGACTTCTTAACCGAGATAAATTTCGAGTAAGATTGTATGACTATAATACAAACCTCTTAAATTTAGAAAAAAAAAGCAAACGTAATAATTTGACCTATAAAGATAAATGTAGAATTACAGCAGAAGAATATGAAAAAATCCGCATTGGAGATATTAAGTGGATGGAAAATGACCATCGCGAATTGGTCAAAGAACTATTCATTCAGATGAGTTTATATCAATTAAAGCCACATACAGTGGTTGATTACGAACGGGAAGTATTTATCTATCGTTATGGAAATGTCCGGGTCACCTTTGATAGCTCCATTAAAACAAGTTTCCGAAATAATGATGTACTGAACAAGGATTTACCTATGGTTGAAACCAACCCAGATATCACCATTTTAGAGATTAAATACGATGAATTTTTGCCTGAAATAATCAAAAATCTTCTTCAATTAAGTGATAGAAGAAAAGGAACTTATTCTAAATATCAAATCAGCAGAATGTATGGATAAATTTATATAAATTCAAGGAGGAACAAAAAAATGAGTAATATTAGCTTCGAAGATATTTTCAAATCAAGTATTTTAGAAAAAACGAGTAACTTTTCCGTAATTGATTCTTTAATAGGGCTGTTAGTAGCCTTTGGCGTCGGTTTATTTATCTATTATGTTTATAAAAAAACTTTCTCAGGTGTCATCTATTCCCACACCTTTAATATTTCTCTAATTATTATATCAATGGCAACTGCCTTAATCATTATCGGGATATCATCCAATGTTCTATTATCACTTGGTATGGTTGGTGCCTTATCGATTGTACGCTTTAGAACTCCTATTAAAGATCCTATGGACTTAGTTTATTTATTCTGGGCAATTGTTACAGGAATACTTTGTGGAGCAGGCTTTATTATCCTAGTTATATTAGGTGCTATCCTAATTGGTTTAGTTCTTATTCTGTTTACTAACCGAATCAAAATTGAAAATCCTTATTTATTAGTTGTTAAATATACAAATGAAGCGTTAGAAGATTCATTAACAAAAACTATTTCAACTCATGCTAAAAAATTCTCCATTAAATCAAAATCAATTATGCCTGGAAACGATTTTGAAGTAACATACGAAATTCGTGTGAAAGAGAATAACTCTACCTTTATTAATACTATTTCTAAACTTGATGGCGTGAAATCAGCCATTATGCTTAGCTATGATGGAAATTTCACTGCATAACGAATAAGGATTTTACGTAATGCTGATTCCAATCATACACATTCATTTCATAGGCTAAGCATATTCCCATTGGTTTTAAAAAAAACAGCTTATAAAAGAAAAAACATCCAATCTAAGAGAACTCTTATGTTGCGATGTTTTTTTCTTTTCCATTCTATAATACTTATAATTATTATTATCCAATAAATATCTGTATAATTATAGTTATATACACTTGATGGTTTTAAATAAAATAAGGTATACATAATTTATTTCTTAACATCATAATAGACAAGGAGTTATAAGAATTATGACTATTCTTTTAGTAGATGACAATACTGTCAATCTATTTGTAATGGAAAAAATACTAAAAAACGCTGGGTACGATGATTGTGTTTCTCTCTCTTCAGCCCAGGAATTATTTCATTATTTACAACTTGATGCTCCGCTTTCGACAGGGAATAGTGTGGATTTAATATTGCTCGATATTATGATGCCAGAAATCGATGGCATTGAAGCTTGTAAACGCATTAAAAAGATGGAACACCTCAAGGATATTCAGATTATCTTTGTAACAGCATTAGAAGACAAGAATAAGCTCGCGGAAGCCTTGGATATTGGTGGTGTAGATTATATTACAAAACCTCTAAACAAAATCGAACTCCTCGCAAGAATACGCGTTGCTCTACGGTTAAAGGCAGAGCTTGATTGGCATACTCAACACGAAAAAAAAATTCAGTATGAATTAGACTTAGCAACACATGTACAAAGAAGTCTTTTAAGTGCCCCTTTAGAAGATGAACATATGCATATTGAAGTTTCTTATTTGCCTTCCTTTAATCTTGCAGGTGATATGTATTATTGGCATAAAATTAATGATCACAAATATGCAATTATTTTATTAGATATGATGGGACATGGAATATCCGCTTCTTTAGTGTGCATGTTTATCTCTTCTGTCCTGAGAGAATCAGTTAAACAATTAGTGAAGCCAGATCTTGTTATCAAAGAATTAAATCGCTATATGACCTTATTAAAAAATGAAAAAGAAGGTCTTCCATTCTACTTTACGGCAATCTATTTAGTAATAGATACAGAGAAGAAAACAGTGGAATATGTCAATGCTGGTCATCCTTATGGATATATGCTTATGGATGAAAAGGAAGTAGTTGCATTAGAACAAGGTACTTGCGCAGTAGGATTTTTCGATGAAATGGAAATTAATACTAAAGAAGTTACCTTTGAAAAAGATGTACAAATCATCCTTTATACGGATGGTGTCTTAGAAGCAATGGGACCTTGTGAATTTGAAGCCGAAAAGAAAATCCAAGCAATTTCCTCCAAAAGATGGGAACATACCAGCTCCGTAATGGATCACCTTCTAACAAAAGAGCAACAGTCTAATCAGCCAGATGACATGTGTGTATTAATGATCCAAGCAAAAGGCAAATAATTAACACTTTACTTATTTCTTTAATGAGTACATAGTAAATAAAAAGGATTTCTCCTAAAGAGAAATCCTTTTTATTGTTTTAGAAGAGCTCCTATAGTTCTTAGTAGATTTTCTGATAAAGTCTTTCTCCACCAGCAAGCTCTCTATATTTTGGCATTACATCAACAAAGCTTAATGTCTCTTTATCTCCTAAACCAATAAAGCCATCTTTACTTAAACTTTCATAAAATAGATGATGCACCTGGTTTTGGAGCATGGGATTAAAATAAATGAGTACATTTCTACAAATAATGACATGAAATTCATTAAAAGATTGGTCTGTTACTAAATTATGTTGGGCAAATATAATATTTTTCAATAGATCAGAATGAAAATAAGCATATTGATGGTCTGTTTTATAATATTCCGAGAACGCATTTGTTCCTCCTGCAAGCATATAATTCTTAGTATATGCTTGCATTTTATGTATAGGAAATACCCCTTTGCTTGCCTTTTGCAGTACATTTTCATTCATATCTGTTGCATATATAACTGCCTTTTCCTTTAGCCCCTCTTCTTCCAATAAAATAGCCATCGAAAAAACTTCTTCCCCTGTAGCACATCCCGCATGCCATATCCGGATTTCATCATACTTTCGTAAATGTGGGATTACTTGCTCTCTAAATGCACGGAAAAAGCTTGGATTCCTAAACATTTCCGTTACATTGATAGAAAAATCATTTAAAAGCTGTTCCAGGAAAACCTCTTCATGAATCACTCGTTCAAGTAGTCGTGTAATCGTAGGAATATTATCCATTTTCATTCTATAGTAGATCCTGCGTGTAATAGAAGACCGGTTATATTGACGAAAATCAAAACCTGATAATCGAAATATCCCTTCAAGCAGCAGATCCACTTCTATATCTGCATGATCTGGATTATCTACCTCGTGTTCGTTATTCAGGAATGGATTATTCATAACCGCCTCCTCCTTACTTAACTAGCCATACTCTTAGAACAGAATATAATTGATCTAAATCTAGTGGTTTACTAATATAATCTGATGCGCCTGCTTCGAGACATTTCTCGCGATCGTTTTTCATTGCTTTAGCAGTCAATGCAATAATAGGTATTTCGGTCAAGTTCATTGTTTGACGAATAATAGTCATTGTTTCATAACCATTCATATTTGGCATCATAATATCCATTAGAATCACATCTAAGTCAGGTGTTTCTTCAATAATTCCTAACGATTCTTTTCCATTGTGTGCAACAAGGACGTCCATCCCTATTTTTTCAAGGGTTGTTTTAAGAGCAAATATATTGCGGTTATCATCATCAACAATCAATACTTTTTTCCCTTTAAATACATCATCATGCTTGTCACTAGACAACATGATTTCCGCCTTTCTTTCTTCCTCATGTCTCTGTTCTTCTTTATCTATTTCAAATCGAGCCTCTTGCTTTTTCACTTCCATTGTAGCTGCAACATTTATATCACTAATATTGAGCTTTGCATCAACTATTCCATTAGGAAGACTTGGAATCGTTAAGGTAAATGTACTTCCTTTTCCTTCTGAGCTCTTCAAGGAAATCCATCCACCTAGTAATCTAGCAAATTCTCTACAAATAGATAGTCCTAGACCAGTACCACCATATTTACGTACAGTGGCACCATCTGCCTGCTGGAATGTTTCAAAGATTAATTTATGTTTATCTCTCGGAATGCCAATACCGGTATCCGAAACCGAAATTTCCAGCCATTCTCTGCTTAATTCTTTCATGCTTCGACTTATCTGATGCTTTTTCTTAATATTTAAAGAAACGGATCCACTTTCCGTAAACTTAAAGGCATTGGATAATAGATTTTTTATAATTTGTTGGAATCTCTTTTCATCTGTATACATAATATCTTTCAGCGTTTCCTGCTTATGTATAATAAATTCTACATCCTTCTGCTTTGCAATAGGGGCAAAACTTCTCTCCAATTGTGAAGTAATATCATTAATACTTACCTCACTAAAATGAACATCGAGCTTTCCTGCCTCAACTTTTGAAAGATCAAGAATATCATTTATAAGCGAAAGGAGATCTTTACCAGAAGAATGAATGACATTCGCAAACTCCATCTCCTCTGCCGACAGATGATTAGCGTCATTTTCTGCAAGCATTTCCGAAAGAATTAGAATACTATTTAATGGCGTTCTTAATTCATGGGACATATTTGCTAAAAACTCTGATTTATAATTAGAATTTTGAATGACCAATTCGGTTTTCTCTTCCAATTCCTCTTTTGCTTTTTCTAAATCTTTTGTCTTCGCTTCCGCTTCTCTTGTTCGATCTTCTAGTTGCTCATTTGTAGCCATCAGTTCTTCTTTTTGCATTTGCAACTCTTCAGACTGTGATTGTAATTCCTCTGACTGTGTTTGTAGTTCTTCAGATTGTACCTGTAGCTCTTCGGTCATGGCTCTAGATTCGTTTAATAAGCGAACAATTTCCATTCTACCCATAATACTATTAATCGTTACTCCAAATGATTCTACTATACCAACAATCAAATCTTGCTGTAGCTTTGTAAATTCACTCATCGTCGCAAGCTCCAAGACAGCAATAACGTCTCCCTCAAACATAACGGGTACAATTATAATGCTTCTTGGTGAAACATCCCCTAAACCGGTTGCGATTAAACGGTAATCATTAGGTATTTCCTTATAGTGAATCATGCGCTGTTCTTTTGCACTTTGACCAATTAGCCCTTCTCCTAATTGAAAAGTGTCTCTGCCAATCGCATCGCCTGATTCTGCGAACGTTGCGGCCTTTACATACATTTCTTTCTTTTGTTGTGCATCCTTTACATAAAATGCTCCAAAACTAGCATTTGTTTTTTTAGCCAATTCTGTAATAAATGTATTGGACAAAGCTTCAATAGAAGCAAGCCCTTGAAATTTCATCACAATATCGGCGACATTAGACTGTAGCCATTCTCTCTGCTCTACATTATCAAGAAGCAGATTAGTCGCTACAGCAAGCTCTTTTATTTCATCATTCGTTCGCACATGTATGCGTGTATTAATGATGCCTTTAGATGCTGCAATCGTACCAATAGTGCCTGTCACTTCTTTAATCGTTCTAACAATGGATTTAGAAATTTGACTAGCAATAATAATCGCAACAAGGGAAATCAAAACTAATGCACCAAATAGACCAATGGTTACAGTATTATTTTGGGCATCTAATTTTGCTGCTTGCTTAGCAGATGCAGTCTTTTCTGTATCTCTGAGTGAATTAAACTTCTCTGTAATATCATTTATATACTCTCGACCAGAATCTGACTCAAAAAAAGCATTTAGAGCATCTAGATTATTCTGTTCTTTGTATTGGATGGTTGGCTCGCCTGCTGTGTTAATCCAATTTTCAATATTATCTTTTATTTCTAATAAATTTTCCTGCTGTGCAGGTTTATCTTTCATTAACTGATAAAGTTCATCAAATTGCGCTTCCCAGTTTTCCTTCCCATCGTTATACGGAATTAAGTAGCTTTGGTTACCTGTTATTATAAATCCACGCTGACCTGTTTCCATATCTAAAACACTTTTTTCAATGGAAGCAGTTAATTCCTGTATGCGAGAATCATAATTAATAATCGAGTTACGTTCCTCTTGCAAGGATCGAATTTGATTATTGAGCAAAATTACCGACACAAGTAAACAAAGTATAATAACAATGTAGCCAAGGATAATTTTGGAGCGAATTCCGAACTTGAATTTCGATTCCATTTTAATTACCTTCCTTAAATTAGTTTCTATTTTAATAGTATAGTATTTATGATAAAAATGAAAAGGAAATTCGCTCTATTTTCTTCCATTATTTATAGTGTAAATGACTTTTGCTTTTGACTCAAACCATCTATTTTAATAAAACTTCTAATCAACAAATAAATACTTGATTAATCGTAGGAAAGAGGCTGGGACATAAGCATTTCAACTAATAATAGACACGAACTTTTATATAGTTATAATATACATAAAAGTTCGTGTTTATCATTTGGGAAAAAGGTTTAAAAACGAATTGAAATAGAGCGGAGGACGCTCGACTCCTGCGGGAAATAGAGGAAAGGCTGAGACCCCGTAGCGCAATGGAACGACTTAGTTTTTACACTTGATATATTTAAAAACATAGATAACCAACATGAGAAAGTAGCTTTATTTAAGAGCTAAATTAGAGATTGTTC
>NZ_JVDT01000132.1 GCF_001076885.1 Bacillus sp. 522_BSPC | reverse complement strand
CCTGAATTATTCATAGAAAATCATTAATTGGTTACAATCGTTATTCCAATAAGCTTTTTTGTTAAATGTTAATTCACTTGATAAATGAAAAAAGAATCCATTTCTGATAAGGTTAAAACAACGACGAAATAACCACAGAAAGGATTCTTATAATGGCTACTTTACCGCAAATTACCCTTGATTTCAATCGCAAAATTAAATTGTCAAATGATGGAGGGGATCTGTCCTCCGATACTGGTGAATTTCTTTTTAGGGAATTCGATGAGAAAATTGGATTTTCAAAAACACTAGAAAACCATTTGAGGTTAAACGATTCTAGGGCCTATTACCTCCATTCAAACGAGAACTTATTACGTCAAAAGATTTATCAAATGATTGCGGGCTATTCCGAGGATGATGCAGCTGATCATTTAACGAAAGATCCAGTTTTCACCCAAATCATAGGAACGCCAGCGCTCGCTTCACAACCGAGTTTATCTCGTTTTTACACACGTTTTGATAAAGAGTCTATTGATCATTTAAATCAAGCAAACCAAGAATTACTTGATAAAATCCATTCATTTCGGGGGTCCGAAGCTTTATTTATCGATTTGGATTCAACCCATTCTGATACTTATGGAAATCAAGAGGATTCTTCCTACAATACGCATTATGGAACAATGGGTTTTCATCCATTGGTTGCTTTTGATGGTGCTACAGGTGACTTTCTTAAAGCGAAGCTTCGTCCCGGAAATGTATATACTTCAAATGGTATTGTTGAGTTTATTCAGCCATTAATTGAACACTACAACCAAAAGTTCCCTGAAACGAATTTATTCCTTCGTGGAGACAGTGGGTTTGCCGTCCCCGACTTGTACGAATTGTGTGAAAAGGAATCCGTTTTATATGTGATCCGATTAAAATCTAACCTACAATTACAAAGTCTTGCTAAAGAATACCATCCTTCTTCTGCACCACGAGATGTTTCAGAAACAGAGCGCTATTTTGAAGAAGCCACTTATCAAGCCAAGTCATGGTCGAAACCAAGAAAAGTGATTATCCAATCGGTACGACCAGCTGGTGAATTACTTTTTGCCCATTCCTTTTTTGTTACAAATTTTGAAATAGCTTCTCCAAAAGACATCGTACGAGCTTATCAAAAAAGAGGAACGATGGAAAACTATATCAAGGAATCAAAGAATGGCTTTTATTTGGATCACATGAATAGTCATTCTTTTCAAGTCAACACGGTAAAAATGATGCTAAGCCTGCTTGCTTATAATTTAACGAATTGGTTACGAACCATTTGCTTTCCACAAGGTCAAAAGATGATGCAAATTGATACCATACGTACAAGGCTTATTAAAGTTGCCAGTAAACTAGTGAAATCAGGTAGATCTTATTACTTTAAATTGTCATCAAGTTTTGTCTATCAGAAATTCTTTTGGAACGTATTGGGTCAAATACAAAAACTCCAGATTGAGTAGCTTAACTTGGTTTTACCAACTGAAAAAAATTTAAATTTCAGTTAAGGGGAGAAGTCTGCCTAAAAATAGGACATTTCCAATGGGAAATAAATTAATTAGATTTTAAAGGTTAGAAAATGTTCAATCTTATAAAAAGATAGAAAACTCTCACCTGCATTTTAGAAAAACGTGCATCTTTTAAAGTGCTATGAATATTTCAGGTAATTATTGAGAATGAAGAAACCACATCAGATTTGCTATCTTTTTTTAAGGCACAGAATTTTGCCTGTATTAGAGAAAATTCTATAAAAAAAGTACTTTTTTGGTTGGAAAAGGAATCAATAGATCTTGTTTTAATTTCCAATTATTCTAAGTACAAAAATATTTTTGAAGAGATCCGAAGTTCTTCATCCGTACCAATTGTTCTTATATTTAATAACAGGAAAAAATCGGACTTAATCAAAACTTTAAGAGAAGGGGCAGATGTCTGTTTATTTGAACCAATTAATAAAGAGGAATTATTAGCAAGAGTAACAGCAATTCTAAGGAGAAGTAGGAAAAAGAACCAAAGTACGATTCGATTTAATGGTCTTATTTGGAGGGAAGATTCATATGACCTAAAATTTTTTCATCAACCTATTTCTCTAGCCCCAAAGGAGTTTACTATTTTGGGATTCCTTTTAAAAAATCCTGACAAAGTGATTACCCATGGTGAAATGGTCACAACTATCTGGGGGAAAAGAACTGCGGTTAGTG
>NZ_JVDT01000131.1 GCF_001076885.1 Bacillus sp. 522_BSPC | reverse complement strand
ACTCAACTTTCGCATACCAAATTAGGCAGGTAAGCTCTGATATAACTAGGCAGACCTGCAATCCATTGTGATAGTTGATTTTTAAGTAATTGTTGTGTTTGTTTATTGGTTTTCTTCAAGACATCTTGAAGAAGCTCGATTAATTGCTGCAATGCGACAGCCCAATCAAGTTCATTTACTTCATCACAAAGGTCATAAAATAAGCCACCTAATGTGCGTTCATCTGTGTGGCAACGATTTTGCCAAGATAGAATGATGTATCTAGTAAAAACTATGGTTGTATGACTGATAAGTAAGTCATAGGAGCGTCCTTGAAATTCTTTCTGTAAGCGAAGGAGCGATTTTGTCGTCTTAAAAAACACTTCAATATCCCAACGAATCCCGTAAATACGGACGATTTCTTGTTCGGAAAGAGTGCAATCTGTGCTAAGAATCGCGAGCCATTCGCTTTTCTTATTACGATTTTGAACGAACACGACTTTAACGGGTACACCGTTTTTCATCGTCGTCATGACGGAACGAAGAAGCCCTTTCTTTCCTTGAAGTGGTGACGCTAACCGATAGAGTTCTTTTAATGAAACCATTTGACCATTCATTTGATAACGTTGCTTTGCATTTTTGACCATACCAATAACGTCAAGCCCTTGTTCGACGATTGCCTGAATCAAAGGTTGTTGAGTAAACCATGTGTCCATCAACACGTAAGAGGCCTCGATTCCACTGGATAATGCCCGTTCAATCATTGATGGGATTTGATCAGGCGCAGACTGGAGAGCTTCAACACGACGCTTATAACCAGAACATCGTTTATCCATTTCTTCGTTGATTCCATTAATAGAAGAGGTTTTTGAGCTTAGTAAAGAGAAGTCAACAGGCATGAAGGTATGCCCATCTGACCAGCCTAATGTAAGCATTCGAAATCCTTTATAAAATCGCATTTTCAAGGAAGCATGATCAAAACAACGGGCAAGCAATTCCACGTTCTTACTACGATTTCGATCAAATGTAGAGTCATCAATAATAAGCACTTTCGGACGGTCCATTGATGTAAGCACACTGACCTTTTGAATGGTAGCTGTACTAAAGAATAAAAGAAATTTCCGCCAAGCAAACTTGGAATGATTTAAAAAACGATAGACGGTATCCTTACCCGGATAACGCTCGCTCTTTTTTGAAGTGACAAGGGCAAACCAATTTTTTTGATGAAAGATTAGACTAAAAACAAGCTGAAACAGATAGGCACATGAAAACCCAAAGTTTTTTCGAATACCCGCTTGGCGAAGGTACTTCGACACTTGTAATTCAGAGAATACGGCAGAAAGTTCATTTGGTAGTTGCTCATTCGAGTGTTTTTCCTTTATCATAGAGAAGGCACCTCTTCTTTGTGGTAATGGTTTCTAGTCAATTCCACTATACCAAAGATTGAGGTGCTTTTTCTGTTTAAAAGTAATTGTCAAGCACCTAAAGTGAGCGTTCTTAAAGCTTTGATAGACCTAAAACAAGGTCGATTTTCAAGGTGCGAAAGTTGAGTTACTTAATATAACAAAATTAGGAGGAAAAAAGATTCGATTTCAACTAAATGGCCAAATAACTTTTGGATAAGATTAAAAGGAATGACTTTTCATATACTGATAATAAAGGAGGGGATAAGAATGAATCCGATTATCGTGATTATCATTATCGATTTGACTGTTCTCATCGATTGTTTCTGGTTTGATGTGAATAAAAAAAGGTGGGGATGGATGAATAATTGGACTAGCTTGAGTAAGTGGATCTTCTTTCAGCATTTATCATCGTTTCAGTATTAATTTACGTTGGTATAAGTGCAGTATATTTCTCAGCTTAGCGTTTAGAGTATGTTTAAAAAAGAGTGGGGATTTTGATATGCTTGTAGAAAACGGTTGGTTATATAAAAAGAACGAGATCGAACTTTTAGATTATATTTTTGATATAGTTATAAAGTATCCGAATTCAGCAAGTGCCAAATTTGAACTAGGAAATAGGCATGACTACAATCAGGGAGTTCATAAAATAATATTGGGAATTAAATAATGCTTTCGCTGTTCTAACTGTTGCAGAAATTCGTTTCCTACATCTACTCTCCATATCTATGTTCTTAGGAATAACCTTACATAATGCAAATAGGGAGTCAGAAGGTATGAAGATGTATTAAGAGCAATTATGCGACAAATGAACTACGAATTTAGAAAGATATACTTTGCATTCGATAACTACATTAACAAATAAAAAACATTAAAGTGCAGTCATTTTATGTAAAATAGGCTTAAACACTTGTTAAGCCTATTTTTTATCCCGGTTGGTGGTTTTGTATTTTTGGCCTTTGCCGTCATAGGTGATCCACTCCCCAACAGGATCGCCCATGTTAAAGTAGCCTGAACGCTTTATTGTCCCATCTATACGATACCATTCCCAATAGCCATCAGGTGTATCATCAATAATCTTTCCTTTTGACCAAATTGTTATTCCGTTAGCATGATACTTAATCGTATCCTCAACTATTAGATCCAGTTTCTTTTCTTTTACGCCATTAGGGTGTATTATGTCACAATTTTTCTCGTCCATGCATACCTCCAGATAATTGTTTATTGATATTATGGGATAGAAGCTAGGATGCTCTGCATTTAGTATTTTCACTTAAATTTTACTAAATCGCGACTCTCACCTTCTTTGTAATCAGAATACCAAATGAATGAAAGATATGGTAGACTAGAATCAAAAAAGGCAAGATTGATTTTTTGGAGGCTGATTATGGAAGTTTTTGCAGAATATTTAGAACGCATTGCTAATCCAGCGCATCGTGCTAGAACAAAAGAGGTTTTGGAGTGGGTAACAAATAATTTCCCTAGTTTAGTAACGAGAATTGCCTGGAATCAGCCGATGTTCACAGATCATGATACATACATAATTGGCTTTAGCGTTGCAAAACATCATTTGGCAGTCGCACCTGAAAGAGCTGGAATCATCCAATTTTCTGATGCAATTGTACAAGCTGGTTATGATCATACCAAGCAGTTGGTACGAATTAAGTGGGAAAGCCCGGTTGATTTCTCCTTACTTGAGAAAATGATCGAGTTTAATATTACTGATAAAGCAGATTGCATGACATTTTGGAGAAAAGAGTAAAATGTAGAAGGGGTTTATTAGATGGCAAATAGGAAACTAAATCCTAAAGTAGAGGAATTTTTAAGTAAAGATAGTCCGTGGAAGGAAGAATATGTGAAGTTAAGACAAATTGTTCTTGAGTGTGAAGAGCTTGTGGAAGAATTTAAATGGATGCATCCTTGTTACACAATAAAGAATAAAAATATTGTATTAATACATGGATTCAAAGAATATTGTGCCCTTTTATTTCATAAAGGTGCTCTGTTAAAAGATCCTCAAGGAATTCTAATCCAACAAACGGAGAATGTACAAGCAGCAAGGCAAATTCGATTTACTAGCTTACAGGATATAGTGAAATTGGAATCTGTCATAAAAGAATATATTCATGAAGCAATTGAAGTGGAAAAATCCGGTTTGGAAGTAACGATAAAAGAGCACAAAGAATACATCATTCCAGAAGAACTTGAAACGAAATTTGAAGAAATTCCAGAATTGAAAACTGCCTTTGAAGCATTGACGCCAGGACGACAAAGAGCATACATTCTTCATTTTTCTCAACCAAAGCAATCCAAAACTAGAGTTGCAAGGATTGAAAAAGCAATGGAAAGAATTCTAAATGGCAAGGGCTTAAATGACTGTATTTGTGGATTATCTCAAAAAATGCCCAATTGTGATGGCTCGCATAAGTTTGTTTGCAAGAAATGAATGATTTCAATGGGAGGATTGTACTGATTTCACACGAATGAAGTACAACCTCCTTTTTATACTGAAAGAATAAGCGTAATAAAGAGCTATAAAATGCCTAATAAGAAATCGTGTTATGGACAAAAGATACAGATCGCTATTCAATATGTAATAGATAATGGCGCTACCATGTTATCTGTCCCACATGATTTTTTAAAAGATTTACGCGCAAGGTGGGTGCAAGAATTCGATGGGAACCTAATTCAAATTGTTTGTAAAAGACAGATTTGAATTGCCCTGATTTACGAATGGCAAATAAAGAAGGAATATTCTGTCTAAACATAGAATAATACATAAAAATATGTTTAGAGAGGTGTATGGATGGACCAAATTAGCTGTATTTCCTACATTTTGCATCAGTCTTGTGAAGAAAACATAAGAAAAATAGCGATTGATCTGTTAATTGGGGATCTTTCGTTAAAAGAAGCAGAAGAAATTTCACCTCAAATGAAAAGAGAATTAAAGAAGGCAAAAGCATTGTATAAAAGTCATCGGGTTGATTTAAAGGCCGTTTCAGTATTTGTCCAAGACTTTATGTTTGTAACAGGATAGCTACCCATTGAAAAATAATATAGATAATAAATCTAATTTTTAAGTATTTCTCTTGCTAAGAAATGCTTTTTATTTTGCTTTAAAAAAAAACAATAAAAAAAGTGTATAAAATGATAATAATTTATTGTAAAACGATAAATGATATGGTAAATTCAAATAGAAATAAATAAGTGAGGTGTTTTTGATGAAACAGGTTTCAACGCTCTTTTTAAAGATTGCTGTTATTCTTATTGGAGTACCCATTCTTGCATTATGCATTTTTTTAGTACCGGAAATCGGAAAATTTGCTGCTGAATTGTATCCAAATAATGCTTATATAAAATATCTAATAATGCTTGATTTTTATGCTGCAGCTATTCCTTTCTACTTTGCATTGTATCAAGCATTTAAACTGTTAAACTATATTGATAGGAATGACGCATTCTCGGATTTATCGGTAAATGCATTAAAGAAAATAAAAAACTGTGCCATCTCCATTAGTGCTATTTTTGTGTTGGGTTTGCCGTTATTTTACCTTATAGCAGAAGTGGATGATGCCCCTGGGATCATTTTAATGGGACTGATTCTGATTTTTGCTTCGATGGTGATTGCCGTTTTTGCTGCCGTACTTCAAAAGCTATTAAAAGAGGCAATTGATATAAAATCAGAAAATGACTTAATCGTTTGAGGTGATATAAATGGCAATTATAATCAATATTGATGTGATGTTAGCAAAAAGGAAAATGAGTGTGACTGAACTATCGGAAAAGGTTGGAATTACAATGGCGAATCTTTCTATCTTGAAAAATGGCAAGGCAAAAGCAATCCGGATATCCACACTGGATGCAATTTGTGAAGCGTTGGATTGCCAACCTGGTGATATTTTGGAATATAGAAATGATGGAGAAATCTAATGATGAAAGGTCTAAAGCAGCTTATCTATTTTGGTTGGGAACAAGCATTATCTTGTATATTTCCTGTCGTTATTTTTGTTTCTTTGGCACTCACTAAAATGATAGAACTTCCCTTGATACCAAGATACGATTGGCTGCTACTTATCTGCCTTTTGATGCAGTGGCTAATGGTACGCACCGGTCTTGAAACGATAGATGAGTTAAAGGTGATAACCGTTTTCCATTTAATCGGACTTGCGCTGGAGCTTTTTAAAGTACATATGGGTTCCTGGTCTTATCCTGAAGACGGCTATACAAAAATATTTGGCGTCCCATTATATAGCGGCTTTATGTACGCAAGTGTAGCGAGTTTTCTCTGTCAGGCATGGAGGCGATTAGAGGTAGAGCTAGTAAATTGGCCACCATTTTTAGTTGTTGTTCCTCTTAGTGCAGCCATTTATTTGAATTTTTTTACCCATCATTATTGGCTGGACATTCGTTGGTATTTATCTGGATTGGTACTAATCGTGTTTTGGAAGTCCTGGGTATTATACAAGGTAAATGGTATTAGATATCGTATGCCACTAGCCCTCTCCTTTTTATTGATTGGATTTTTTATTTGGATAGCAGAAAACATTGCTACATATTTCAGTGCATGGGAATATCCAAACCAAAGAGATGCCTGGAGTCTCGTTCATCTGGGAAAGGTGAGCTCATGGCTGTTATTGGTGATTGTTAGCTTTCTTATTGTGGCAACCTTGAAGCAGGTTAAGGGTAATATGACTAATAGTAAAG
>NZ_JVDT01000130.1 GCF_001076885.1 Bacillus sp. 522_BSPC | reverse complement strand
TCGCTTTCAAATAAATAAATTCTTATTTAATTTGGAGATACTATTCTTTTTCAGTGCCCTCCGCAAATCCAAGAGGAGTCTAAGTTTATGTGTATTCAGGCTGCTCATTATTTCTACTTAGAATATTTTTATAAAAATGCTAAAATCAATTATAAAATTCTGGTTTGCGATCGGTAAAAATAGGGATAGTCTTCCGAACTTCTGTAACTTTATCTAAATGAACAGAGGCTGTTAGAATTTCTTCTTCTTCACCGGCTTCTGCTACGATTTCTCCCCATGGATCAATAATCATACTATGTCCTGCAAAGACATTATCAGGATCTGCACCAACGCGATTACAAGCAATTACAAAGCATTGATTTTCAATGGCTCGAGCAATAAGGAGGCTTTTCCAGTGTGCCAATCTTGGCTTTGGCCATTCAGCAACAACAAAGATTGCTTCCGCCCCTTTTGTTGTATGTGCTCTTATCCATTCTGGGAAGCGAATATCATAGCAAATCATACTAGCAAACATTCTCTCTTCTAAAGAAAACAATCCACTTGATGTTCCGCTTTTTAAATATAAATGTTCATCCATTAATTGGAAAAGGTGGAGCTTGTCATAGGTGTGGGCGACATTTCCTGATTTATCTATAACAATAAGGGAATTAAATATGCCATTTTCCTTCTTATTCGCAATAGATCCACCAATGATGTGAACTTGATGTTTAAGTGCTAATTCACTTAAAAAAGAGATAGTTCTTTTGGCATGATTATCAGCAATTGATGAAAGTCTTGCTAAGTCATAGCCCGTTGACCATAGCTCAGGCAATACAATGATATCGCAGTTATCTTTGCAAGCGGCCGTAATTTTTTCTTCTGCTTGCTGAAAATTATCTTCTGGTTTACCGAATGCAATATCCATTTGAATCAAACTAATTCGAAAATTCAAAAGCTAACACCTCTATTCATCTTCGTTATTTTCCTATATAATGATAATCAACTAAAAAATCCAATTATTAAGGTAATTTGGTTATATCATAAAAAAGCGAATTATTAAATGATTATTTTTGTATTGCATCATTTAAGTAAGTGAAATATTTTTAGCGATTATCCCACTATTAACGGACAGGAATACGCTCATTTCTTTTTGTAGGAGATTTGATAATCAACTGTTTGTAAAGGTTGAATGATTCCATTAACATCAGCGGGGAAAAAGAAGAAAAATTTCCCTGATGGAAGTTTCACTTTATCGTTTAAAGAAGGTGTGAGTTATATGAAGAAATATGAACAATCTCAGTTATTGAAAAATTTGCCAGAACAATTCTTTGCTTCATTAGTTACAAAAGTTAATAGCTATATTGAGAGAGGTTATGATGTGATTAATTTAGGACAAGGTAATCCAGATCAACCGACTCCTTCTACTATTATCCAGAGCCTGCAAGCTGCAGCAGAAGAACCGAAAAACCATAAGTATTCACCTTTTAGAGGCTATCCTCATTTAAAAACGGCCATTTCTCAATTTTACAAGCAAGAATATAATGTAGATTTAAATCCTGAAACAGAGGTGGCTATTTTATTTGGGGGGAAGGCAGGTCTTGTTGAAATTCCGTTATGTCTATTAAATCCAGGAGAAACAGTAATGGTTCCAGATCCTGGCTATCCCGACTATTTATCTGGGATTGCTTTAGCACAAGCAGAAACAGTTATGATGCCGTTGCGAGAACAAAATGGGTTTTTGCCCAATTATAAGGATATAGCAGAAAAGGATTTAGAGAAAGCAAAGTTAATGTTTTTAAATTACCCAAACAATCCGACAGGAGCGATAGCAACAAAGGAATTCTTTGATGAGACAGTTTCTCTAAGTAAAAAGCATGACATTTGTGTTGTCCATGATTTTGCATATGGTGCGATTGGCTTTGATGGAAAGAAACCAATTAGTTTTCTTCAAGCTGATGGAGCAAAGGATATTGGAGTTGAAATATATACATTGTCAAAGACGTTTAATATGGCAGGCTGGAGAGTAGCCTTTGCAGTTGGAAATAGCAGTGTTATTTCAGCTATTAATCTTTACCAAGACCATCTGTATGTAAGTTTATTTGGTGCGATACAGGAAGCTGCTTACACGGCATTAACAGAATCTCAAGAGAGTGTAAAAAGGATGAATGAGCTTTATGAAAAGAGACGAAATATATTAATAAAAGGACTCAACGAAATTGGTTGGGAAGTGAAGGCGCCAGAGGGATCCTTCTTTGCTTGGCTGAAAATACCAGATGGTTTTACGTCACAAGAATTTAGTGATTATTTATTAGAGACAGTACATATTGCAATGGCTCCAGGATCCGGTTTTGGTCAATTTGGAGAGGGATATGTTCGAGTGGGGTTATTAACAGAAGTGGATAGATTACAAGAGGCCATTGAAAGATTAAGTACACTTCCGATTTTTAAATAAGATGGAATAAAGCTATAAAATTTCATTTAGGATTGAATAGATTTTTATCTATTTAATCCTTTTTTAATATAAAGAGTACTAGCTTTTTTTATATGAGGGGAAATAATGGGCGGAAATAACCAAAAAGAAAGCGTTTGCTTACTTTAGTCATACCATTCGACTATTTTCGTCACGTTTCTTGTCGAACAACAGTAATGGTTAGATAGATAAATAGGTCTTTTTACCTATTTTTTCTTAAAAAAATGTCTAATATTGCGAATCTATTTACTTTTATTTGTTTTATTGTAATAATTCATCAAGTAAACAATAATGAATTGTTTGAAAGTTGGAATTTGATTAGGAGGAAGAAAAAGGTGTATTGTAAGAAAACAGAATTGTTAGATGAAATTCAAGAGAAGAGGGAGGTAATGATAAAAACAGCAAAAGAGCTTGGTACTATTGATGCGGAGACGATTAGGTTAAGTCAAGAGCTTGATGAATTAATCTATAAATATCAGCTTGTTTTTCGTTACGAACGAGAAAAAAGAAAACAAATAAAAAGAAAATATAAAAACACTCGAATTTTTTGGTCTAATGCTAGTCAATATAAGCGCAAAAATTATTCTGAGGTTGTATATAGATAATATACTATTAAATAATATTGGTGAAGGGTAATGGCAGTAATTACCTAATAATATCTCATCTAAATCAATGCCCTTCTGTAATTAAATGATGTTAATACCCCATTATTCCGCATGTGTCCACGATCAGGATAAAGAAAAAAGCATCTTTTGTTCAATAGTTATTCCCCTCTTTGTGGAAAGAAGGGAAATATAAAGGAACATGCAAGAAGCGAAGAAGTAGGTTGTTAGTCTATTAAAGGTAAAATAATATTCACCCTTGTTCCTTTCTTTTCTCTACTAGATATTTGTATTTCACCATCGAATGATTCAATGATTCTTTTACATACAACAAGCCCCAAGCCGGTACCTGATTCCTTCGAAGTGTTAAATGGTTCAAATATTTTCTTTAATTGACGGCTGGACATGCCTATACCATTATCCGTTACTGAAATAAGTACGTTTGAACGAATAGGACGAACTGTAAGCTCTAATTGACCACCATTTTCCATTGCTTCAAGTGCATTTTTTGTTAAATTCAACAGTACTTGTTTCATTTGATCTGCTATTCCAAGTACATAAATGTCTTCATCAGGCACTTTTTCAATATACTTTACATTATATAAATTTGCTTCTGAAATAATAAGTGGATTAAGTTCTGCTATAATCATTTTTAAATTCATATTATGTTTTTTTTGTGCTGTAGGCTTTCCTAAAATGAGGAATTGACTTACAATTTCATTTATTCGAGCAATTTCTTTTTGGATAATGGAAAAGTATAGCTGATCCTTTTGATCTTGATGTTTTTCACTTAATAATTGGATCAATCCTTTAATTCCTGTTAAAGGGTTTCTAATTTCATGAGCTGAACTAGCAGCTAAATTACCAACAAGCTCTAATTTTTGGATTTCATTCTCTTTTGTTTCTTCCTTTCTTACTTTTCTTTGATAGTAAAGAATCATAATCAGATAAATAAGGTGAAAAATGAGAATGAAGAACAGAGGTATCCAAATATTTGCTTTGACAATGTTCCAAATATTCGGTTTTACTAATTCAACCATGATTGACCAAGGTAAACGGTCAATCGGCATGTTAATGACATTTTCGCCTAAAGTTGCACCATCATTTATATAGAGAATGGTTTCTTTTTGCCCATTCATAATCGCAATATTTTCCTCTGAGGATAACATCTTCGTTAAATTAATAAGGTAATCGACACGAAGATATGCTGTTATAATCGCGTCTAGTCTATTATGTTGACCTAATATTGGCATTGCAATACCGATAACCTTCTGTCCGTTACTTAATACTTCTTCTCGATTAGAAATCACTAAATCCTTTGAGTTTATAACTTCCAATATATAATCTTCCTCTGAAATATCAATGGAATCATAAGTATCATTTACCCCTGCAATCGTTTTCCCTTTACTGTCGAGTAAAAATAAACCCCCATAGATATGCTCATTCGTAAATACTTTTTTAAGTAAGCTATCCATCTCATTAGGTGTATCAATATTTGGTTGAATAGATAGACTTAATATATTTAAAGAGGATACTACTTTGTTTATATAAGAGTCCCATTGCTTTTGGTGGATGGAAGCAACCCATTCTGCATGAGCTTTATTTTTGGCTTCTTCTTTATTTATTTGGTAATTAAAAAAAAGAACTGCAGTAATCATAATAGGAATAACAACGATTACAATATACGAAATTTTTTTTTGTGTAGTTATTTTCATTAATAGATTCTCCATAACGAAATTCCAATGTATAAACTTCATTATAACATGAAATGGTAAAAGCTCAATGACAGGCGGAGTTCTACAGAAATTGACAAATCTAAGGGAGAATACTATAATTTATCTGAATTCGAGATAATGAATTATTCTAATAAGGGAAGTTTTATATGGAAAAAAAAGATATTGAACAATCATTAAAATTATATATTGTTATGTCTCGAGCATTTCGAGCAATCAATGAAAATGTGAATAAATTAATTACTGCAAATGGATTGAATCCAACTGAGTTTGCTGTTCTCGAATTGTTGTATCATAAAGGAGATCAACCGTTACAGCAAATAGGAGGTAAGATTTTATTAGCAAGTGGAAGTATTACCTATGTAGTTGATAAACTGGAAGAAAAAGGGTATTTAAGAAGAATTGCCTGTCCAACAGATCGAAGAGTCACATTCGCTCAAATAACGGAAAATGGCAAACAGTTGATTGAAAGCATTTTTCCAAATCACGAACAAAGAATCCATGAAATCATGTCTGAACTATCACCAGGAGAAAAAGATGTGGCAATTGAATTAATTAAACGCCTTGGTTTATCAGTTGGAAAATAGTCATTGTATAATGTAAAAAGCGAGTATTCATAAATAGGATAAAGGTTTATTTCGAAGGAACTATTTGAAATAAATCTTCCTTACGAATTTCGCTTTTATGTATTTGTGTTGTTAATATTCATGTATAATTATAGTGATACATAGAAGAAATAGGGGGTATATAAATGAAATTTTCGGAATTTACATACAAAAGACCAAATATTGAAGAGTTTGCAGTTAAGATGAATGAACTATTAGTAGATTTTAATAATGCAGAACATGTTCAGCAGCAAATTACTGCGATAGAGAAAATAAACGAGCTAAGAAATGATGTTTCTACAATGTTTAATTTATGCTATATTCGACACTCTGTTGATACAAATGATGAATTTTATCAAAAAGAACAAGATTATATGGATGAAGTATCTCCTAAGGTGGAGGGGCTTACTACTAAATATTACGAAGCGCTTGTAAAATCTAAGTTTAAAGAACAATTGGAAGAAAAATGGGGACATCAGCTATTTGCATTAGCGGAAGCCCAATTAAAAGTGTTCTCAGAAGAAGTAGTAGAGCTTTTGCAACAAGAAAATAAACTATCAACAGAATACACAAAGCTTGTAGCTTCTGCAAAGATAATGTTTGAGGGAGAAGAAAGAACACTTGCACAATTGCAGCCATTTACGGAATCAAAAGACCGTGATACTAGAAAGGCTGCTAGTGAAGCCCGTTTTGCTTTCTTTGGTGAGCATGAAGAGCAGTTAGATAGAATATATGATGATATGGTAAAGGTTCGTACAGAAATTGCCAAAAAGCTAGGATATGAAAACTTTGTCGAGCTAGCATACTATCGTATGTATCGTACCGATTATAATGCAGAAATGGTTGCCGCATTTAGAGATCAAGTAAAAGAACATATCGTCCCATTAACAACAAAATTAAAAGAAAGACAGCAAAAAAGAATAGGGGTCGACTCCTTAAAATATTATGACGAACCATTCGAATTTTTAACGGGGAATGCTACTCCTAAAGGAGATCCAGCCTGGATAGTTGAAAATGGTCAAAAAATGTATAAGGAACTATCAAAAGAAACTGGTGATTTCTTTTCCTATTTGAGAGAAACAGAATTAATGGATTTGGTTGCTAAAAAAGGAAAAGCAGGGGGAGGATATTGTACCTTTATTGAAAATTATAAAGCGCCATTTATTTTTTCTAACTTCAATGGAACTTCAGGAGATATTGATGTATTAACACATGAAGCAGGTCATGCATTCCAAGTGTACTCTAGTGGTGGATTTGATATTCCTGAATACTATTGGCCGACATATGAAGCTGCAGAAATTCATTCGATGAGTATGGAGTTCTTTACATGGCCATGGATGGAATTATTCTTTAAAGAAGATGTAGAGAAATATAAGTTTTCTCATTTAAGCTCAGCACTCTTATTCCTTCCTTATGGAGTATCAGTGGATGAATTCCAACATTGGGTATATGAAAATCCGACCGCTACTCCAAAAGAAAGAAAACAGGCTTGGAGAAATATCGAAAAAAAATATAGTCCACATCTTGATTATGATGGAAATGAGTTTCTAGAGAATGGTGGCTTCTGGCAAAAGCAAGGGCATATTTTTAGTTCTCCATTTTATTATATTGATTATACATTGGCGCAAATCTGTGCATTCCAATTCTGGAAACGTTCAAGAGAGAATCAAGAAGATGCTTGGGCTGATTATGTTAAGCTATGCAAATTAGGGGGAAGCATGCCGTTTACGGAATTAGTGAAAGAGGCTAATTTAATCTCTCCATTTGAAAATGGCTGTGTAGAGTCAGTTGTCGGCGTAATTGATGAGTGGTTAAGTTCTGTAGATGACCGAAATCTATAAAAGAAAACCGTGGGATTGCCCCACGGTTTTCTTTTTATTTACTGACTAATAGATTGTGTTTGCACTGGTTTGACCTTAATTTGGTCATCCTCAATAACTGCAGTTAATTCTTTAACTGTTGGCTCATCGAGAATAACATCTGCTAATTGATCTTCTAAATGCTCTTGAATTACTCTTCTTAAAGGACGAGCACCAAAGCTTGGATGTGTTCCTAATTCTACGATTTTCTCTTTGGCCGTTTCGGTTACTTGTAAAGTGATTTGCTGTTCTTGTAAATTTTGAGAAAGTTCCTCTAATAATAAGTCTGTAATTTGTAGTAAGTGTTCTTTTTCCAATGATTTAAACTCGATAATCGCATCAAAGCGGTTAAGGAATTCTGGTTTAAAGAAGTTTCCTAATGTTTGTAAAAGATTGCTTTCTTCGATTGCATCATTATTTCCAAAGCCAACAACCCTATGTTTATGGGCGACACTTGCATTACTTGTCATAATAATAACAGAGTCTTTAAAGCTGACAGTGCGTCCTTGGCTATCTGTTAAGCGTCCGTCTTCTAGAATTTGCAAGAAGATGGATTGAATATCAGGATGTGCTTTTTCGATTTCATCTAGCAGAATAATGCTATATGGATTTCTTCTAACTTTTTCTGTTAATTGTCCTGCTTCTTCATGACCAACATATCCTGGAGGAGAACCAATGATTTTACTAATGCTATGTTTCTCCATATATTCACTCATATCTAGGCGAATCATACTATCCTTGCTGCCGAATAATTCTTCTGCTAGTGTTTTGGTAAGTTCCGTTTTCCCCACACCAGTTGGACCGACGAAAAGGAAGCTACCAATTGGTCTCGTTTTTGATTTAAGTCCTGCTCTACTACGTTTAATGGCTTTAGCCACTTTGCGAACAGCCTCATCCTGTCCAATTACTTTTGCTGCTAATCGATCACTTAAAAACTTCATTTTTTGCTGTTCATCTTCCTGTAATTTTCCTACTGGAATGCCCGTTTTCTTTTCGATTAATTGCTGGATAAGGGCAACATCCACAATCGGCTTATCATCATTGTTTGGTTCATTTAATGCCTTTTCAAGCTGTTGTTCTTCTTTGCGCAGTTGAGCTGCTTTTTCATAATTTTCTTCTTTTAATACTTTTTCTTTTTCTTTTGCTATCATAGCAAGACGATTTTCGATTTCTTCCGTGTTTTGATAAGTAGAAGAAAGATTCATTTTAGAACCAGCCTCATCCATTAAGTCAATCGCTTTATCTGGTAAGAAGCGGTCTTGAATATAACGATGGGATAGCTCAGTACATGCTTTTATTGCATCTTCCGTGTAAGAAACTTCATGGAATTTTTCATATTTATCCTTAATGCCATTTAAAATCGATAATGTAGCTTCCACAGATGGCTCACTTACTTGCACTGGCTGGAATCGTCGCTCTAAGGCAGCATCCTTTTCGATTTGACGATATTCTTTTAAGGTTGTTGCCCCAATGATATGCAGTTCGCCGCGAGCTAATGCTGGTTTTAAAATATTCCCAGCATCCATAGAGCCTTCTGCAGAGCCTGCACCTACTAACTGATGGATTTCGTCAATAAAGACAATAACATTTTTTCTAGCTTGTACTTCTTGAATGACTTGCTTCATTTTTTCTTCAAATTGACCGCGAATACCTGTATTTGATACAAGGGAAGCCACATCTAATAAGTAAATTTCTTTATTTTGTAATTTTTTTGGAACATTGCCTTCCATAATTTTTAAAGCTAATCCTTCTGCTATCGCTGTTTTCCCGACACCAGGTTCCCCGATTAGTACTGGATTATTTTTATTTCTTCGATTTAGAATCTCGATTATACGTTCAATTTCATTTTCTCTTCCGATAACTGGGTCAATCAAACCAGCATTAGCCATTTGATTTAAGTTTTTCCCATGTTTATCGAGAATGCCAGCTTTTTTATTGTTATTAATAAAAGGAGCTTCCTTTGAAGCACTAGCTCCCCCTAATGAATTTGATTGGTTAAGTGATTGAAATAACTCGTCAAAAGGGGAAGGTTGGAAAAACATTGGGCCGTTTTGTGCTGTCATTTTTTGCTTTTCTTTTTGATAGCAAACATGACAAATATTCATTGTGCTTTCCATATTGTTTAATACAAATCGTAAGCTGATTGTGGCACTGTTTTGTTGGCAAATTTCACATTTCATCATTAAATATCCTCCTTTTGATTTTGACTAATATTGACCTTTTGTAATTATGATTATACTTTGACCTTTTTTGACTTTCAAGTTTTTTGCTTAAAAAATATTAATGGAATTTTATTCCGTTTAAAAATCTCCTGAAGACTCTTTACTTGCATACAGAATGGGAGGAAGATAGACTGGGTTCTTCATAATCCAAATGTAAATATTCTTGTTCAAAATTAGGAAGCTATTTCATTTAAAAATTTATTTTTTATTTAGAGAAAATGCTCGTCATTGTTTGTCCATTTCTA
>NZ_JVDT01000129.1 GCF_001076885.1 Bacillus sp. 522_BSPC | reverse complement strand
TATAAATTAAAAAAATGTATATTATACTAACAACAAGAAAAATTTGTTAATATCTAATTAGGAGGTGTTTTTTAAATGAAATTAAAGGGGTTCATAGTTACTTTTGGGTCGTTTGCACTGGCAACAGCCTTACTTTACTTGCTTGGTTATGTGTTTACTATTCCTTGGTTAATGTTTCAATACGAGTACACAAATAATGCAAGTGGGTTCTTTGTTACAACAGGGTCGTTAGTTCCCTTAATAATCGGTTTGGTGATAAGTTTTATGTCCGAAAAAATTTATCTATACAAGTACCGACAAAAACTTGGTTGATTTAAACCAAGTTTTTTTACGCTCTTAGTTTAGCAACAGTTGTGAAATTTACTCGTTGACAAGAACTTAGAAGCATTTGCTTAACAACTTTTTTGGAAGGTAATTGCTTGTTTAGTTCCATATAACAATGCCAAAATAGGTAGTTATCAAGATATTTAGTTGCTACTCCTTGAAATCTATCCATCCACTTCTTCAATCGCTTGTGATAACCATTGACGTGTTGGATATGGTAAATACCTTTCTTCTTGTACTGCTTTTTACTTACGTTGATGGCTTCGTGTTGCAGACTTTTCATTTGAGCAAACTTTTTATAGTTTGTAGCGGTATCTGTGCATAACAAAGCAGAGGTATCGATGTACTTGCCCAACACCTCGTCTATTTCGATAGCAGTAATACGCCCTTTCCCTGCCTTTTGAGAGAATATTTGACCGTTTCTATCGTGAGCCACTACGACACAGATTTGCTCCTTCGATATACCTCGCTTTTTAGCAACTCCACCACGTTTGCGAGCCTTTCTGTGTGTAATCATCTTTTTTCCCTTGTCACTTTCCAAGAAGAATGTTTCATCACTTTCTACAATGCCTTGTAGAGTTTGATGACCAAGTGAACGAACCGCATTCAGGATTTTATGTCTCCAATAAAATGCCGTTGAAACGTGAATTTTAAGTGCCTTTGCTATTTTAGGCAGACTTAATCCTTCAATCATCATTTTGTAATAATCAAGCCATTTGTGAGGGTACTTAGTTCCTGATAACGGGCTACCTGTCATATCGTTAAACGATTTTCCACAATCCTTACAAAGATAGCGTTGGCGTGAACGGTATTTGCCATTACGTTTAACAGACATACTACCGCAATAAACACAAGCTAAACCGTTAGAAAAACGAGTTTCACGAACCTCGCCAACCATCTTGGAAATATCGGTTTTAGGCTCTGGAAACAGGTCTTGTTGTAGAGCTTTGAACAATTCCAATTGTTCGCTCTTGGATAAAGAATGAAAATCTTTATAAACATCGTGCCAAACCATCGCCATCAGGAACACCCTTTCCGCAATTTTTGACACCATTATACATTATTTTTTTCATAGCCACAATTTATACGAAAACAGCCATCATTTTAAACTTGAAGATGCTATGTTGTTACTAGGTAGGAAAAATAGTGATAACTTCCAGAAATATTTAAAATCAAAAGGGATTGAAATTATTAAGCTTTCAACTAAAGTAGATTTGATGTACGTCAGAAAGTTCGATATTCATAACTTAATGAAAAAAAGGAATATCGTAGTGTCGAGTGAGGAAAAACTTAAAAAAGATCTTGAAGAGTCGGAGTTTCTGAATAGAAAACAAGTAATGATGTATTTAAATATTACTGCTAAGAGGTTGACTCAGCTAATAGAAAAACGTCTTTTACGAGTAGAAAAGAAAATTTCAAGTAATTTAACGTTATTTAAAAAATCGAAAGTGATCCAACTAAAAAAACAGCAAGAAATATTGCTAAAGTTATTGAATGAGAAGTGGTTTACCCGGAATGAGGTAATTGAAAAATTTAATTATGATCCGGATATGTATGAAATCAGAAAAACTAAAATTCCTGTTATTGTTGCCAGCGCTGATAGATTTTTAAATAAGAGGGTGATCTACCTAAAAAGTTCAGTAGAAGAGAATTTTAACCGGTTAGTATATACCCAGCAATATTATACAGATGTTGGAACTATATATGATAATATTAAGCACCGGCTTCAAATGGAGAAATTCTCCTTTTTTGAACATCTTATTGAAACTGAAAAGCTTTGGGATATATACATTAAGAGTAAATCAAATGAATGGAATCCAAATTCTTACGATGATAAATTACAGAGGATTGGTGTACTTGTAAATTTAACTAAAGATATGAATTCTATTTTATCAAAGGAAATATACAATTGCTCCTCAAAGGAATTGAATTTTGCGTTTTTTAAAAAATACCCTTTGCATTTTCAAAAGCATTTATATAGCTTTTTACAAGCAATTCATTTATCTCAAAAAATGCAAAATAAAGTTACATTTAGAATGAATGAAATAATTAATCCTTATGACCGAGAACAAAAAAGAAAAATAAAAAGTTTATATACGCCAAAAGAATATAGAAATCTATTCGATTATGTTTCTGAAAATGTTAGTTTTCATAAGAGTAATGCAATTAATAGTATAAAAAAAGCAGTTCTAGCAAATGAAGAAAATAAGAATATAAATATGGTATATGATCGTTATGATTCTGCATGGTTATATGTAATTCTTCATTTAACAAATATTTGGAGAACACCTGACTATCTTCATTTTCCTAGAGTGTCATTTGAGGATACTTATATCGAACCGACAATTGAATGGATGGAAAATAATGAAATTAGTAAAACGGACGCTGAAAGATTATTAAGAAGACTACAAATAAAAACATATAACTTTTCAAAAAATAATGCAGATAGGTATTTATTTATTCCGGATAAGTTATTAATCGCATTTGCAACTGCAGTGACTCTTTGTGAAATTAGAACAAGGCTTTTAAACGATAGTTTTCAATCCGTTATTAATTTTATGACAAAAGATAATAGATTTAGGAATAAAGTTAAAGAAAATTTTTTTAGATCCTTTAGCGGTGTTCAATTCGATACTTTAAAAATGAACCGTTCATTATTCACATTTTTGTTGCGTATTTCAAAAAATGTAAATGGACCACATGAAATAGAAATACTTAAACAATTTCGTGGACATAAGAACATTGAAACTAC
>NZ_JVDT01000128.1:101-10981 GCF_001076885.1 Bacillus sp. 522_BSPC | reverse complement strand
TATGCTATTTTATAATCTGGTGTTATATATCCATTTATTGTTCTACCATGTATTTTGTTAGCTAGAGAATCAGCCCATACCTCTGATTCTCTCACAATCTAACTTTCTATCCATCTTCGACAAATTTCGGGGAGTCACTGTGACCAAACACTAAAAGTAACTTTTTAGTAACTACCGCACAAAAATGTGCATTCTTCAAAATTGAAGTACGATGGTTTATCATGAAATAGTAACAAAATTTTAAAAAAGGGTTGATCTAAATGAGTAAGAAAATCGCTGTACTTGTGACAAACCTTGTTGAGGAAATTGAATTGACTGATCCAGTAGATTCTTTTGTAAGTGCTGGTCATGTGGTTGATTTAATCGAGGAACGCGCAGGCAAAGATATTACTGGTAAGAACGGGGTTAATTTTAAAATTGATAAAGGAATCGATGAGGTTAAGGCTGACACCTACGATGCACTTTTAGTGCCTGGTGGATTTTCACCAGACTTACTTAGAATTGATGAAAGAAATGCTGCTTTTGCACGCTCTTTTATTGAAGCAAAAAAACCAGTGTTCGCTATCTGTCACGGACCACAGTTCCTAATCGATACAGATTTATTAAAGGGCGTAAACGTTACTGGCTTTACATCAATTCGTAAAGACTTGATTAATGCAGGGGCAATTTTTAAAGATGAAGAAGTTGTTGTTGATCATAATATTGTTACAAGTCGTACTCCAGATGATCTTCCCGCTTTTATACGTGAATCAAAAAAATTATTGGACAACTAATGTGAGGTGGCCAGATTTTTACAACTGGCCACTTATCTTTTTAAGGAAGAAATAACCACACTATAGTAACCCTTCTTGTCTTAATTGCGAGATGCGATTTTTGCCCCACTCATACATCATTTTAACAATAGGCAATATTGTATATCCTAGTTTAGTCATCGAATATTCGACTCTTGGTGGGCTCTCTGGATATACTTTTCGACTAATTAATCCATCTTCTATAAGTTCCTTCAATTGCTTTGAAAGAGTTTTATGAGAAATATTTTCAAATAGTCTTTGAAGATCACTAAAGCGGTGTGAGCCTTCAACACCTAAATGCCATAAAATAACTAATTTCCACTTCCCGCTAATTATAGAGAGCGTCAGTTCTTTTTCACAATGATAATTCTTATTTTTTAATTTTTCTTGTATTTCTTCTCGTAATGTATAACACATAGGACCTCCCCCTTTTCTCTCCATTCAATTTTATCAGAAAAATAAATTCTTGGTCAGACATGGGACATGGGGTCAGGTTCCTTGTCCCAGAAAATTCTTGGTCACAGTGACGTCCCGAAATTTGTCGGAGATTTATAGGGAATTAGATGGTGTGAATGATAAACTGAAATAGTAGCTGGATATTGGAGGTGTTGTTTTCGGTTTAGGAAAGGGGGATAATCATTGTATAGTTTTACCTCATTTGTGATTTAGTAACTATTAATAGTTACCCAAACTTTATAAATAAATGAATCCTCAACCTTTACTCCTGGACGAATACGGAAACTTTTTTCTGAATGAACAACAAAATCAGGATTAGAAGCTAGAAAAAATGAAAGAGCATATGCTATTTTATAATCTGGTGTTATATATCCATTTATTGTTCTTGTTCTACTATGTATTTCGTTAGCTAGAGAATCAGCCCATACCTCTGATTCTCTTAAAGTTTCAATAATAAGCGTTTCTTTTTTTCATTCTATTTCCATCATTTACGACCTCATTTCTTTATGTCTAAATTCTATCACATTCACACAATCTAACTTTCTATCCATCTTCGACAAATTTCGGGGAGTCACTGTGACCAAACAACCACAGCGACGCCTCAAAATACACCGTTAAACTATTGTGCCACCATTTGGATGTAGAATCTGACCAGTCATGTAGCTTGCGTCATCAGAAGCAAGAAATACATAGCTGGTTGCCACTTCAAAAGGTTGCCCTGCACGTTTCATTGGTGGTTTGGATGTGTCGGTTCCATAGGTTGCTACTTTTTCTGCTGAGTAGGAAGAGGGGATGAGAGGTGTCCAAATAGGTCCAGGTGCAACACCATTCACACGAATACTCTTGTCTAGAAGAGATTGTGAAAGGGAGCGTGTGAAAGTCAGGATGGCCCCTTTAGTAGCAGAGTAGTCAATTAATTCTTGATTTCCTTGATAGGCTGCGAGAGAAGTTGTATTAATAATGGAACTGCCCTTCTTTAAATGTGGTAAACAGGCTTTGGTCATATAGAAAAATGAGTAGATATTTGTTCGGAAGGTTACGTCTAATTGTTCTGCTGTGATATCTAATATGCTCTGTTGAATAAACTGTACTCCGTGATTATTAACCAGAATATCAATTTTTCCAAAATGATGGACTGCCTGTTGGACGACGGTATATGACATTTTTTCCTGTTGTAAATCACCGGGAACTAGTAGGCACTTTCTGCCGATTTGTTCAATTCTACTTTTTGTTTCTTGTGCATCTTGATGTTCATAAAGGTAGGAAATAACAACGTCGGCTCCCTCTTTAGCATAAGCATAGGCGATGGCTCTTCCTATTCCACTATCCCCACCTGTGATAATAGCTACTCGGTCTTTCAGTTTTCCGCTTGCTTGGTAATAAGGATTTTCCGAAATAGGTTTTGGCTCCATAGTGTGTTCAAGACCTGGATGTTGTTCTTGGTGTTGAGGAGGAAAAGCAATATTTATATCTTGACACTTTTGTTTTTTTTCTAAGAATTTATAAACAGGATAGATAGGACATTCCCCTTTCCTATTTCATTTAAATAAGATAAAGTTCGTTAAAACCTTTTACTCACAGATTCGTTAGTGCTCGGATGGTTTCATAGCAATTTGCAATTGGATGATAATCCGTCTTCGTTACGGGGCTTTTCTTATTCCCTACCTTTTGATTAAATCGATTTACTTTTTCATACCAACCACCCCGTTTTTTATCTATGAAATAGTTCCAAGCATAATTAAATAGAGCATCATAATTTCTCCAATATGTGAAAGCTTTTAATCGTGTTCCAAGAAGTGCTGATGCACCAATCGCTTCTGCCATCACCCAATAGTATTTATCTGACTCTAGTACTTTTCCTTCACGGTCAATCGAATAGTATATCCCCCCATATTCAGTGTCTAAGCCTAGCTTTAGTGCGCTATTATATAATTCTACTGCTCTCTCTATCATCCATGATTCAGATTTATATCTTTCCAAGAGTAAGAGTAGTTTGCTCCATTCAATGGAATGACCAGGAATAAAGCCTTGGGGCCGAAATTGCTGCATCTCTTTATTGGTTTCAATATAGTTCCAATCAATTACCCAATTAGGGTCATAGTGTTCCCATATTAATCCTTCTGATTGTTGAGCTAAATTTAAGGTAACATTATATGCTAATATATAGGCTCTCTCTAGATACTTATGGTTACCGGTTGCTTCATAGGCTGAGATCATTGCCTCGCACAGGTGCATATTCGGATTTTGCCCTCTGTATGGATTTATAATGGACCAATCTGAATTCATTTCATTTAGATATAACCCGTGATCTGGCTCCCAAAAATATTGGTCGAGTATGTTATAAATATAGTCTATTAGGTGAGAAGCGCAAGGTATCCCTGCCTGATAGGCTTTGGAAGCTGCAAGTAAAGCAAATGCGTGTCCATATGCATATTTCTTAGAAACAGACACCTGATTATCGTTTAACTTCCAAAAATAACCTCCGTTATTAATATCCAGATGATAATTTTGAAGGTAGGATAAACCATGCTCAGCCGCCTGTAGACACCATGAATCACCACGTAACATGGCTCCAACACTAAACACGTAAATAAAGCGAGATGTCCCTACTAAGTGTTTCGTCTGATTATTGCAGATTGTCCCGTCATCTAAGTAGCACTGAAAGTATCCACCATTACGATAATCAATACATCTTGGATAATAAAATTGCAAGGTACCAAATATATGATTGGTTAACCATGCTGGATCACGAACCCGAATCTCACTATTCATTCACCACCACTTCCTTTTTTGAAATCATTCCCATTCTTTTGGGACCTATCTTAAAATAGTGACTTAACTAAAAATATTCTTTTTAGGACGGCAATATACATTGTCCAAACAAACTGTTCATTTAGGTTTGGTCATTATAAACACTTCCTTCGAATACTCTTGGTCACAGTGACGGCCCGAAATTTGTCGAAGATTGATAGAGAGTTAGATTGTGTGAATGTGATAAACTGAAATAGCAACTGAATATTGTGAGGGTGGTTGGTTGTTGTGCTTCTTTCCGTTTAGGAAAGGAGGTGATAATCATGGAAACATTTCTTGAATTTGTTCGTGAAGTTCTGAAGGGGATTGTGCGTGAGATAAGCGCCTATTTCTTTCGGAAGAACATATTAGAAAACAAGAAAACCACCCTACGCCGTCGCAAGCAAAAGGGTGGTTCTCGACCAAAATAATATTTAATTGACAACCATACCCTGACGGTAGAGGTTGCAGGGAGAAGTGTTCGCGCACTTCTCTTTTTCATTATATACGTTTATTATATAGCTTATAACAATTGCTTTCAACTATGTGTCAAAATTTAGGTCACAAGCAAGAAAGCCAGCAATGCCTAGTACACCTACAACCATTACGATGAAAATGCTCATTCTCATTAAACCTCCATTCCTATTGCTAGTATATGAATATTTATCACGAAAACGCGGAATTACTGTAGAATTCTGAAATGACTGACTGTTATAATTATAACAAATTTATGGAAACAGAGATGCCATAAAAAATTATGTTTCATGGGAGGGGGATAGTGTGATGCATTTTGAACTTGAGCTGATTAAGGGCCACTATAAAAAGATGGTGATACTTTTACAATCAACCAATTTGGTACCTATAAGTTGTAGGTAGAGGGAGAAGTAAGGCATAGAGGGAGTTTGGCGCTATTTTGGGAGTGAAAACATCAGCACCGCAAATCCAAAATGTTGTACTTTATTAGTCTGTATAGGAGATAGGGAAGGGGGACTATTTATTCAATTTGATTTAGTTATTAGCAGTAAAAAAACTCAAAGCCAATGAAATTGTACTATGCGAAAATTCCATGGGCTTTGAATCTTGGGAGCAGGGTTATGTCTTTGGCTTTTATACAAATAAACTAAGCAATAAGACAAACACTAATCCACAGACGGAAATAAGTGTTTCGAGTACTGTCCATGTTGCAAATGTTTCCTTCATTGTCAATCCGAAAGATTCCTTTACAATCCAGAAACCGGTATCATTAACGTGTGAAGCTATAACACTACCAGAGCCTGTTGCCAATACTAATAGGGCTAAATTTACATCACTTCCAGCTACCATTGGAATAACTAACCCAGCTGTTGTTAACGCGGATACGGTTGCCGATCCTTGTGCAAGTCTAATAATTGCTGCAATTAACCATGCGAGTAATAATGGGGAAATCGTACTTCCTTCGAAAATTTCAGCAACATAATCTCCGACGCCACCATCCATTAATACCTCTTTAAGTGATCCACTAACCCCTAAGATTAATAATAGCATCCCAATAGCTTTGACAGAACTTTCCGCTGATGCCATGAGTTGATCCATTGGAATTTGTCGTGCAATCCCCATTGTATAGATGGCTAGCAACACTGATAATAGCATAACCATCGATGGATGCCCAATTGTCGCAACAATTGCAAAGAATAAGTTATCATCTAAGCCTACGACATTTTTTATTAGTGTAACAACAGTAGATATACTCATTAATAGAACTGGAAATAATGCAGTGAATGCACTCACACGAAACGATGGTGTATCTTCTAATTTATAGACTTTTGCATCACCTAGTTTGGCAATACTACCTTCTATCACTTTATCAAAAGCTGATGGAATGACTCTTTTTGAAAATTTTGTAAATAGTGGTCCAGCAATAATAATTGTTGGAATAGCAATGATAAATCCATACAGCAAAACCATTCCAATATTGGCACCATATTGAGCAGCAATAACAGTTGGTCCAGGATGGGGTGGTAAGAAAGCATGTGTTACAGATAATGCGGTTGTCATTGGCAACCCTAACCAAAGAAATGAGATCTTAGTTTGTTTGGTAATTTGATATACGATTGGTATTAATAAGACAAGTCCTACTTCAAAAAACAAGGCAACACCAAGAATAAATGAAGAGAGGACAACTGCCCATTGAACTCGCTTCTCACCAAACTTATGAATTAGTGTCATTGCAATACGTTGGGCTCCACCAGCATCAGCTATTAATTTCCCTAAAATGGCTCCAAGACCAAAAATCAATGCCGTACTAGCCATTGTATTACCTAATCCATTTTGGATAGACCCCATGATTTCATTGATTGGCATTCCGAGTCCTAAACCTAGTAAGAACGAAACAACTATCAATGTTATAAAGGTATGAAGCTTAACCTTCATAATCAAAATTAATAAAAGTATAATACCAATTGCAGTAATAATTAATGGCATAGTATTCTCTCCTTTATTTGATTGCTGTTTGTGATGTATTATATGCTTACTCTTAAAATTCTAGTTTTCTTTTAATATAGCACGAGGTATAAACGCTTTCATTATTAATGATTAAATACAAGATTCTGCATCTTGTATTTAATCTGTTCTTCTCCATTAAGGAGTTTCTTTAGCTTGATTTTTTTATTGCCTCTATTAATCCGTTTATATATACTGCACCTAGAGCGCGATCATATAGACCATAGCCAGGTCTTCCTTCTTCACCCCAAATCATGCGACCATGGTCCGGACGAAATGGTCCTTCAAATCCATAATCTACATATGCCTTTATAATTTCATAAAAATCTAATGAACCTTCTGTAGATAAATGAGCAGTTTCCCAAAATGATTTTTCTCCCGTAATCTTAACGTTTCGCAAGTGGGCAAAGTGAATACGATTTTTTATTCCCCCGAAGTATTTCACCATATCAACAAAGTCATTATTCGGATCACATCCTAATGAGCCAGAGCAAAGTGTAAGACCGTGGTTTGGTGAGTCATATAAATCTAAGAATCTTTCTAGGTTCTGTTTATTCGTAATAATTCGTGGCAACCCAAAAATGGACCATGGTGGATCATCTGGGTGAATGGCCATTTTTACGTCACTTTCAATGGCTACTGGTAGAATTTCTCCAATGAAGTACTTTAAATGCTCCCAAAGTTTTTCTTCATCCACGCCTTCATATTGTTGTAATAAGCCTTTTAAACCTCCTTCACCATAAGAAGTATCCCAACCAGGGAGTGATAACTCTCCAAGCATCGGATTCATCTTTTGAACAGTAGATTCATCATAAATTAATGACGTTGAGCCATCCGGAAGCTCATATGCTAAATCGGATCTAGTCCAATCAAATACAGGCATGAAATTATAACAAATGACTGGGATCCCGACTTCACCTAATTGTCGAATAGTTTGCTTGTAATTTTCGATATAACGATCTCTTGTTGGTAACCCTAATTTAATATCTTCATGCACAGGTACACTTTCAATGACAGAAATCTTCAAACCTACACTTTCGACTTTTTCTTTTAAGGCTAGGATTTTCTCCATTGGCCAAACTTCTCCAACGGGTACATCATATATAGCGGTTACAATTCCTTTCATCCCAGGAATTTGAGCAATATACTCAATATTTACTGGATCTTCTTCTCCATACCAACGAAATGTCATTTCCATCTCGGTTGCCTCCCTTTCCATTTTATCGTTTCTCTTTTATACTAGTATACTAGCATTATTGTGAAGCGTTTACAACCATAAAATTTACAGGAGACTTATTTTATTAAATAATTTTCACCAAATTGTAATAATTATTTAATGACAAAAAATGCCAATACTCTAGTTTTTTCCCTAGAATATTGGCATTTTATTGGTAAGGTCAAAAAAATCTACATATGGACTAGTAGGCTTATATAAATCTTCCCAAAGCTTTGTTGGTTCAATAATATGTTCTCTTATAATAGCTTCCACTTGATCTATATTTTTGCTTTCAATCATTTTTACGATTGTTTTATGTTGGAGGATTGCATCACTGAAGCTTAGATTCATCTCGGCTAGCAGTCTCATGCGATTGTAATGTGTACTTAATCGAATAATGGAATTCCAGACATTTTCCTTATTGTTTCCTTGAAAAATCAGAAAATGAAACTGCTTATCTAATTTGTGGAATTCCAGCTCCATTCCTTTTTGATCCAGCAATAATTCTTGATGTGCGATATTATTTTTCATTTCTACTAATACATTTTTCGGGAAGGAAATACAGGATTGTTTTAAAATTTCTTTTTCCAAGATAATTCTTGCAAATATTGCTTCTTCTATTAAAATTGGTTTAAATTTAGAAATATACGTTCCTACTTGTGGGATTACTTCTACTAAGTGTTCTTCTCGTAGCTTCATTATTACCTCACGTATTGGAGTACGAGAAATATGAAGTGCCTCAGCGATTTCTGTCTCACTTAAAGATTGACCCGGTTTTAATCGCAACGACATAATCGCTTCTTTTATTAATCTGTATGAATAATCCCTATTATTCTCTCCAGGCAACTTGGCTTGCACTTCTATTAGCATTGCTTTCTACACTCCTAAATCAAACGGTTCGACCCGAAATTTTTCAAAGTACTATTTATTATTATAACACCATCAAATAGTATAACCAATTCAATTCTTTTTTAGGGAGAAGGGGGCAGGTTGCTTGTTCAAAATTTAATTCTTGGTAATGCTTGGTCACAGTGAAACCTCGGAATTTGTCGAAGCTTGAGAGAAAGTTAGATAGTAGTGATTTTGGTGGCCCCATTGATTTTACCACTCGTGAAAAGGACGATGTTGATACTTTAACATTCAATCAACTTGGTACCTATAAGTTGCTGGTAGAGGGAGAAAAGCATAGAGGAAGTTTTGTGTTATCTTGGTAGTGAAATAATGAATGGCCACGTGATTATTATCGTCTTCTAAATATTTTTCGAAGTAAGAAAAATATTAGTATAGTTAAAAGGAATGCTAGTCTGAAATACCCAGGTATTAAGCCGATAATCCATATACTTGTTGTGATAGTTGCAAATGATAAATATTCTATATACTTAACATGTTGCCATTTCTTCTTGTTTAGTAGAATGATTATATACGCAATGATAGGTGCTACTATTGATATAAAGTATATAAATTTTTCTTTTGTGTACCATGGATTTCTTTTCATTTTTATACCCATTCTTTCTTTTATTTTATAAAAATAAGGCTTTTAAAAGTTAAAAACTTATGCTTGTAGAATCTAAATATATTAATGTAGTATAAATACTATTACTTTTGCTCCAATTCCTGCTAAATAAAACATAAGACTGATATTGGATTGAAGATATGTCCCTTTGCTCTTGGTTTCTTTCGGAAAACTTTATATTAGTAACAATATATCTTTTTAAGGAGATGATCGGATGCTTAGTGAAATAGTAGAAACTTTAATCATTCTGTGGGCAGGAAAAGATATTAGTTATTATCCGACCGAGGAACAAAAGAATCAGAATCTAAAATTACTTAGAAACGAACAATGGTTTAAAGATTTATTTTCAGAGCATACAGAGCTGTTTTTGAAGAATAAAAAGCTCCGTCATTTTATTAGAGCAGTTAACCCCCAAATAATCTTAGCTAATCCAAAAAAGAAAAAAAGGTTTGAAGAAGATCTAATCTATCTTATAAAGATTATAGAAAAACATCAAAAATAAGCAGAATTGTTGAGTGAAGGAAGCGGATTTAAAAGAGTCACAAAAATACGAAATATGCGCGGCCTTTGGGCTGCTTTATGTTGTATTTAAGCCTTTCACAGCATGTATTGACTAAAAAATAACAGAATAGAACATAATAAATATATGTAATTTAATACATAAAATAATACACATTTAAATACACATTATAATGCAAAAATGCATATTTATAGTATATAATGGGAGGTGAAAACAATTATGAAGGAAAAGGAGATGAGTAAATTGTCTGCCAAAGCAATCGAAGAAGTACAAAAAATCCGTCATGGTTTCCAAATGGGGAGCAGAGTAGGAGTCACACAGCTAGGTCGATCCACACAATGGCGTGAAGATTTGGACCGATTAGCTGCAATGGAGGTTGTGGATCGTAACGAAACAAAAGCAATTTTACTCAAGCCGGAAGTGTATCAAGCGATGATCGAGTATATGTCCTTATTAGAACGTAAAAAAGAAGAATTAGAAGTAGAAATCGAAACAGCAGAAGTGGAACAGCTATATGGATATCGTTTAAAACGCAAAGAAGCAGAGTATGTTAGGGGTGGAAAAGAAGCTGCAGAAGATGCGGTTGCCCTTTTCTTATCTAATCCAGAAAAGTTTAGGTCTCCACTAGATGATGATAAGTAATTCCAAAATAGCTGAAACGATTGCTCAAATTACTACCATATCGGGCATTCAACATGTACCGACAGATGTTATTACCGACGTTATAAATTTAGCAAATGCTTTTCCGAACGATTTCGATTTCGATTCCGCCGCTGACAATGTTATTCGATCGATTATTCAAATTAAAAGAAACCCCCATATCGGAGGGCTGCTCCGAGATAATTATGTGGGTTATCGTTCTTTTCATTATCAAAGTAAAAGAGTAAACAAGCACCCAGCCGATATGCGTACCATATATCGATATCGTGAAGATAATGGAGTTATCTATCTTCATGGATTTGGTCACTGTCATAATCCGGATAGTGTCTATAAAAGATTTCAGGGCAGATAACAATCCTTTGCGGGACTGTCAAATGAGGCTGGGACATAAGTATTTCAATCAAAAACAAACACGAACTATAATGTAATTAAATTACATTATAGTTCGTGTTTGTT
>NZ_JVDT01000128.1:0-94 GCF_001076885.1 Bacillus sp. 522_BSPC | reverse complement strand
AAAAGGTTTAAAAACGAAGTGAAATGGAGCGGAGGACGCTCGACTCCTGTGGGAAATAGAGGAAAGGCTGAGACCCCGCAGCGCAGCGAGGAGG
>NZ_JVDT01000127.1 GCF_001076885.1 Bacillus sp. 522_BSPC | reverse complement strand
AAAAAGGATATTTATTCTCCCACAAACATTTTACTCATACTTTTCATTAACTCTTGATAATAATGAACATGTTAAATTTGATTTCATAATGAAGTAATAGTAATCATTTTAACTATAAAATAGGCTCAAAAGAAAAAAACCTTTAGAAAGGCAGGAAAGCACCTGTTTTCTAAAGGTTATCTAAGCGAAGTCAACTGCTAATTTTGTGTAACAGACTTTTCATAATCTGCTATTTTATCACTGTACTGGATTGTAATTTCAATTTCATCCCAGCCGTTAGTCAACATTTTTTTCCAATATGGATGGATAGTAAATGTTGCAGTAAAGCCCTGATCATCTTCTACTTTTTCCTCTTCTAAATTAATATGAAGAAAATAAGGTTGATTTTGGGCTTCCTTTAAAAGATACTCCACTTCTGCTGTAGGTAATTGAATAGGAAGCATTCCATTTTTCAAACAATTTTGATAAAAAATATCTGCAAAGGATGGAGCAATAACGACAGAAAACCCAAAATCCTGAAGAGCCCATGGTGCATGCTCTCTGGATGATCCACAACCAAAGTTTTTATTAGCGATTAATATAGAAGCTCCTTGATTTTCAGGATAGTTCAACTCAAATTCTGGATTTGGTTCTCCATTTTTCAAATAGCGCCAATCAAAAAAAGCAAATTTTCCAAATCCCGTCTTTTCGATGCGCTTTAAAAATTGCTTTGGAATAATCTGATCTGTATCTACATTTACTCGATCCATTGCTACTGCCTTTTCATAAAGCTTCTTAAAACCACTCACAATTGCTTCCTCCTTTACGTTGTAGCTTGTAATTCTACATTCATTTTTCGGATATCAACAAATCGTCCATATAATGCTGCAGCAGCAGCCATCGATGGACTAACTAAATGAGTTCTGGCACCGGCTCCTTGCCGTCCTTCGAAATTTCTATTTGAGGTCGAAGCACAATGTTCCCCACTTGGAACCACATCATTATTCATACTTAAACACATACTGCAACCTGCGTCTCTCCATTCAAAACCAGCTTCTACAAATAGCTTATCCAGTCCTTCTTCCTCTGCCTGTTTCTTTACTTTTTGAGAACCTGGGACAACTAGTGCCCTCACTCCTGGATATACCTTTTGGCCTTTAATAACACTCGCTGCTTGTCTTAAATCTTCTATTCTGGAATTTGTACAGGAACCTATAAACACATGCTGAATTGCAATATCGGTAATGGCCATTCCTTCTTTTAGCCCCATATACGAAAGCGCACTATGTAGGGCACGACGATCTGTTTCGTCTTGATAATTTTCTGTTGCTGGAATTTTTCCATCTACTTTTGCAGTCATAGATGGGTTTGTACCCCAACTAACCATTGGCGCAATATCATGACCATCAATCGTAATAACTTTATCGTAGGTAGCATCTTCGTCTGAAACTAAGCTACGCCATTCTTGTACTGCTTTATCCCAGTTTTCTGGTGCGTGTTTTCTTCCTTTTAAATAGGAGAAGGTCGTTTCATCTGGACATATTAACCCTGCACGGGCTCCGCCTTCAATGGACATATTACAAATAGTCAATCTTTCTTCCATTGAAAGATTACGAATTACATCCCCTGTATATTCAATAACATGGCCAGTACCAAAGTTAACTCCATATTTAGAAAGTATATAAAGAATAACATCTTTCGCATTGACACCATAAGCAAGCTTACCGTTGACCTCTATTTTTAATGTTTTTGGTCTAGTTTGCCATAAAGTTTGTGTAGCAAGGACATGCTCTACTTCACTTGTGCCTATTCCAAAAGCAAGGGCTCCAAAAGCTCCATGGGTCGATGTATGACTATCTCCACAAACGATTGTTTTTCCTGGCTGTGTCAATCCAAGCTCTGGGCCTATTACGTGGACAATCCCTTGTTCAGGACTATCTAGCCCTGCTAAAGGAATATTAAATTCTAAGCAGTTTTTTTCGAGAGTAGTCATCTGGTTTAACGCGATTTCATCATCTATTTTATAACGGTTAAGTGTTGGAACATTATGGTCCATCGTTGCAAATGTACGATCTGGTCTTCTTACTTTCCGATTTTTCATTCTTAATCCAGAAAATGCTTGTGGAGAAGTAACTTCATGAACAAGATGCAGATCAATATACAATAAATCTGGCTTCCCTTCTTCTCTATGCACTATATGTTTTTCCCAAATTTTATCGATAATGGATTTCCCCATTACTTTGCCCTCCAATCCATTTCTTTTATTTCCTTTTTGTAGATTAAAGGGCTGTCAAATTATTCTTTTGACAAGCCCATAAACATGTTTCTTTCTATTATTAGTCCCCTATATCCCAATTACTGCCGCTCTATCTTCTCTTTTTTATATAGCATGTGTCGATGCTACTAACTCGAAAATTTCTTTGTTAACAGCTTCTACCATTTCATTTGTAGAAACAATTTTACAATTTGGTGAAAGAATATCCCTTGTTCTATATCCTTTATTCAAGACATTATTTACAGCCTCTTCTATTACTGTTGCTTCTTTATCTAGCTGAAATGATAATCGTAGCATCATGCTTGTCGATAATATCGTCGCTAATGGATTGGCAATATTTTCTCCTGCAATATCTGGTGCAGAGCCATGGATCGGTTCATATAAATATGGCCCCTCTTCTGATAAACTGCTTGAAGCAAGCATCCCTAATGAACCTGTTAAGACAGATGCTTCATCACTCAAAATATCGCCGAACATATTTTCCGTAACGATGACATCAAATTGCTTTGGATTTCTAATAAGCTGCATTGCTGCATTATCTACAAGCATATGCTCAAGCAAAACATCCGGATATTTCTCTGCTACTTGATTTGCAATCTCTCTCCATACTCTACTAGTCTCCAAAACATTTGCCTTATCAACAGAAGTAATCTTTTTTGATCTTGTTTTTGCGACTTCAAATGCTTTCTCGATGACACGCTCTATCTCTTCATTTTTATATTGCAGTGTATCTACAGCACCTGGCTTCCCACCTATTTCTCTACGTTCGCTTGGTGTCCCAAAATAGATGCCTCCTGTTAACTCACGCACAACAATCAAGTCCACACCTTCAATAATATCTTTCTTTAGAGGGGACGAGTCAGCTAAACTTTCGTAACAGGTTGTCGGCCTCAGGTTCGCAAACAAGTTCAATGCTTTTCTGATTTTTAATAGTCCTTGCTCCGGACGTTTTTCAACAGGAAGAGAATCCCATTTCGGACCACCAACTGCCCCTAATAAAATGGCATCACTATTTTTGCATATCGTAATTGTTTCATTAGGTAATGGAGTCCCTGTTTTATCTGTCGCACATCCACCTATATCTGCATAAGTTAATTCGAACTGATGGCCATATAAAGTTTCAATTGTTTGCAAAATTCTGACTGCCCCAGCAACTATTTCAGGTCCAATTCCATCACCTGGCAATACAGCGATTCTTTTGTTCATCTTCATTCGCTCCCCTATATCAAAGGCTTGGTTTTCAGACCTTAAAGCCTACACTTTTTCCAAAAATTGTTCTTTTGCAAGAATAGCTCTATTAATAGCATTTATATATGCTTTAGCGGATGCTATTAAAACATCTTGATCCAATCCTCTACCTGTACTTTCTTTTTGGTCATATTGCACTCTTACAAATACTTGAGCTAAGGCATCTCTACCTGCACCTAATGATTGTATTCGATAATCATTTAGCGTTACTTGACCAGAAATAGACATTTCAAGTGTGTTATACAGCGCTTCTACACTTCCTGATCCTGTGCCATGTTGAATGATTAATTCATTTTTCGGCCCAGAAAGCTTAACGACCGCATCTGCTTCATTATCATTTTTATGTTGAACCTTAACCTCAACTAATTCATAATACTTCTCTTCCTTAGCAAGCTTGTTCTCTAACACAATAGCAATAATGTCTTCATCAGAGATTTCTTTTTTATGGTCTGCCAAATCCTTAAAGGCAATAAAGAGATTCTTTACATCCTCTTCCTTTACCTGAAGCTCTAGTTCTTGCAGCTTTGTTTTAAATGCATGGCTGCCTGAATGCTTTCCTAACACCATATTGTTATTGTTCACATAGCCAACAAGTTCTGGAGAAATAATTTCATAGGTAGTTTTCTCCTTAAGAACCCCATCCTGATGAATACCAGATTCATGCGCATATGCATTGCGACCAACAATTGCTTTATTCCCTGGTACTACCATTCCTGTTAATTCACTAACTAAGCTACTTGATCTACTAATCTCTTTCAGATTAATTCTTGTTCTTTCCTGATAATGATCATTTCTGATATGAAGCGCTACCACAATTTCTTCCATCGAAGCATTGCCTGCTCTTTCACCTATGCCATTAATAGTGCATTCTACTTGTGTTGCTCCATTTTCAATGGCTGCCAGTGAGTTAGCTGTGGCCATCCCTAAATCATCGTGACAATGGGTTGATAAAGAAACTTTATCAATGGATGGAACATTATTTTTTAAATATTGAAAAACTTCTCCGTATTCATTTGGCGTAATATACCCTACAGTGTCTGGTATATTTATTATTTGTGCTCCAGCTTGAATTACTTCTTCGATTATTTCTGCTAGAAATGGAAGTTCCGTGCGACAAGCATCCTCTGCACTCCATTGTATGACAGGAAATCTTTTAGCAGCATATGCAACAGCTGAAACCGCTCGCTCCACAACTTGTTCTTTCGATAGTTTCAACTTATATTGTCTATGAATGGGGCTTGTTGCTAGAAAAACATGGATTCTTGGTTCTGCCCCATCTTTTAAAGCTTCCCAAGCAGTATCTATATCCGATGTTACTGCCCTTGCTAGACCAGTAACAGAACTATTTTTTATCGTTCGCGCAATTTGTTGAACAGATTGAAAATCACCTTTAGAGGCAGCAGGAAAGCCTGCCTCTATGATATCTACATTCAACTTTTCTAACTGTTCAGCAATTACCAACTTCTCTGCCAAATTTAAATTAACACCTGGCGATTGCTCCCCATCTCTTAATGTTGTATCAAATATCTTAATTTTTGCCACTACCCACCACTTCTTTCTTCCTAGAGCTTTTAACAAATGGCATCATTGCACGCAATTCTTTTCCGACCTTTTCAATTAAATGCTCACTTTCTCTGTCATTAATCGCATTAAATACTGGTCTATTTGCTTGATTTTCTAAAATCCAGCCTTTAGCAAATTTCCCTTCTTGAATATCTGTAAGTACAGCTTTCATTTCTTTCTTCACATCTTCTGTTACAATACGTGGCCCTGTTACAAAGTCACCCCATTGTGCTGTATCAGAAATGGAATATCTCATTCCAGCCATTCCATCTTCATACATTAGGTCAACAATTAATTTCAACTCATGCAAACACTCAAAGTATGCTAATTCTGGTTGATATCCTGCCTCTACCAATGTTTCAAAGCCTGCTTTTACTAGTGCTGTCAACCCTCCACAAAGAACCGCTTGTTCACCAAATAGATCCGTTTCTGTTTCTTCTTTAAAAGTCGTTTCTAATGCACCGGCACGTAATGCTCCAATTGCTTTTGCATATGCAAGAGCAAGTTCTCTCGCTTCACCAGTAACATCTTGATAGATTGCAAATAATGCTGGAACTCCTGCTTCTTGTTCAAATGTTCTTCTAACAAGATGACCTGGGCCTTTTGGAGCAACCAATAATACATCACTCTCACTTGGAGGAACAATTTGACTAAAATGAATGTTAAATCCATGCGCAAACATTAAAGCTTGATTTGTTAAATTTGGTTTAATTTCTTCATTGTATACTTTTGTTTGCAACTCATCTGGAAGTAAAATCATGACAATATCAGCCTTAGCTGTTGCTTCTCCAACCGGGAATACGTCAAATCCATCTTCCACTGCTTTATTCCATGAATTTCCTTTTCTTAATCCGATAATAACATTTACTCCACTATCCTTCATATTTAAAGCATGTGCATGCCCTTGTGATCCATATCCAATTACCGCTACTGTTTTCCCCTCAAAGTATCCTAAATTTGCGTCTCCATTATAATACATTTTTGCCATTTTTCTTCTCCCTTTCGTCTGTAAAATTTAGATTTATTTAATATTAGATTTAAACGATAGAATAGTTACTTTTATGAGTTGCTGTCTTTTGAGATCCACGTGGGAATGCAGTTGTGCCAGTTCTGGCCAATTCTTTAATTCCATACGGTCTAAGCAGTTCAATAAAAGCTTCAATTTTGGTTGATTCTCCTGTAATTTGGATAACGAGACTTTCTTTACTTACATCGATTACAGAAGCCCTAAATGGTTCGATTACTGAGTATAATTCATGCCTTGTCTGCGGTGTAGCAAGTACTTTTATTAAAGCTAGCTCTCTTGCAACAATTGCTTGGTCAGTGATGTCAACCACTTTCAATATATCAATCTGCTTATTTAACTGTTTTGTTATTTGTTCAATAATTCCATCACTTTCTACATGTACAACACATGTAATTCGAGAAACACCTTCATGCTCTGTATGCCCTACAGATATACTTTCAATGTTATAGTTTCTTTTCGAAAAAAGATTTGTGATTCGATTTAATACACCTGACTTATTCAAGACAGTCAAACTAATTATTTTTTTCATGGCTTCATCCCTACCATTTCATGTAATCCTTTTCCTGGTGCTATCATTGGATATACATTCTCGTTTGGATCAATACGGAAATCTAATAATACAGGTTCTCTTACCGCTAACACTTCGTCCAGAATGCTTGCAGCTTCTTTAGCAGATGATATTTGGTATCCTTTTATTCCATATGCTTCTGCTAAAGCGACAAAGGAAGGCTGGAAAGACTCCTTACTATGGGAAAAACGAGACTCATAGAAAAATTCTTGCCACTGTCTTACCATTCCTAACGCCTGATTATTAAAAATAATAATCTTAATTGGTAAATTTAATTCCCTAATTAATGCAAGCTCCTGGCTACACATTTGAAAGCCTCCATCGCCGCTAATTGCTAGAACCGTCGCTTTTGGATCGGCCAATTGTGCACCAATACTTGATGGTAGCCCGAACCCCATTGTTCCTAATCCCCCAGAAGTTACCCAACGGTTGGACTCTTTAAATTGATAGTACTGTGCAGCCCACATTTGATGCTGTCCAACGTCCGTTGTTACAATTGCTTCTCCTTTTGTCTTTTCAAAAAGCAGCTCCAATACTTGCTGTGGTTTAAGAAGATTAGACTCCTTATAGTAGTAAGGATATTCATTTTTCCAATTTTCAATCTTTTCTAACCAATCTCTATGCTCTGAATGTAGACCTTTCTGCTTAATTAACATGCTCAAAGCTTCTTTCGCATCTGCTACAATCGGGATTTTCGTTGGAATTATCTTGCCAATCTCTGCTGGGTCGATATCAATATGTGCTTTAACAGCATTCGGTGCGAAATGTGCTAAGTTTCCAGTTAAACGATCATCAAATCTTGCCCCAACATTAATTAATAAGTCTGATTCATATAATGCCATATTGGCAGCGTAACAACCGTGCATCCCTCCCATACCAACAAATAACTTGTTATCAGCTGGAAAGCCTCCTAATCCAAGAAGTGTATGGACGACTGGTATTTGTTGTTGTTCTGCATATTCAAGTAATTCAGCACTAGCTTTTGCAAAATTGACACCTGCACCTGCTAAGATTACTGGTTTTTTTGCTGCACTTACAGCTTCTGTTAATTTTCGAATCTGCAAATAATTCGGTTGTGTTGTTGGTTGATAGCCAGGAAGGTCTACTTCCTTTTCATCAGGAACACTTGAAATGGTAGCCGCAATATCTTTCGGAAAATCAATTAACACAGGACCTGGTCTTCCACTTGTTGCAATGTAGAACGCTTCTTTTATGATTCTCGGTATATCTTCAAGATTTCGAACCTGACAATTATATTTTGTTATTGGGGTCGTAATCCCTAAAATGTCGGCTTCTTGAAAGGCATCTGTTCCAATTACACTTGTTGCAACCTGACCTGTAAATACAACCAGCGGAAGAGAATCCATCATTGCATCAGCAAGTCCTGTTACAATATTAGTTGCTCCAGGACCAGATGTCGCAATTACAACTCCTGGTTTTCCAGAGATTCTCGCATACCCTTCAGCTGCATGGATTCCTCCTTGCTCGTGTCTTGGCAGAACATGAAAGATTTTAGAGTCATAAATCTTATCATATATTGGTAAGACAGCTCCACCTGGATATCCGAAAATAAATTCAACATTTTCCTTTTCCAAAGCCTGTAATAAGAGATCAGCACCAGTTAACGGTTTCACTTGGGCCTTTGTCTTTTCAAAGGCAGTCTCCTGTAACATTTGTATAACCTCCCTAAATTACTTTCCTATTACTTAATTAATTAGTATCAATAGAAGGGCTCTTTCCATGAAAAAAGCCTTCCCACCTCCAATGATTACTAATGTTTTTTAGTAATCAAAGGGGTGAAAAGGCATTCCTTTCCACGGTACCACCCTTATTCATACACTTTCGAAAAGCGTATGCACTTAATTGAACGGTTCGTTCTCTTTTGGTAACGAGTGGAAACACTCGGTTAGCTCTACTAGGATTACCTTTCAAGCTAACACTCTGAGGTGAGTTCATTTCCTATTGGTTCACCGGTTCACACCAACCACCGGCTCTCTTTGGAATCCAAAATAGAAAACTACTTATCCTCATCATCGAATTAATCTATTAATCATGTCAAACAAATTCAGTTAGTCATGGTGTCTATTTGCTATGCTAAATTAGCATGTAACATTTTGTGTTTTTCATTTGTTGAGGTTATCTTACGCTGAATTTAAACAAGAGTCAACAGTATTTTTGAGAATTATTTGATTATTTAAACAACGAAACCGCATTTAGAAAGCGTTTACAATATTGTTGTATAAAGAATGCATGTACTTTTTTAATGAATTAAAAAATTTAAAAAATTCTTTTTTCGCTGAAAATATTCTAAAAAAATCCTTAATATGGTTCATTATAATAAAATAATTCTTTACTTAAAACTAATATGTAATAAAATCTTACATTGTTTTTTCATTTTGTTTCATATAATTTAATTTCAGACAAAAAAATGCAACCGCAAAAAAAGAAAGCGATTGCATTAATTAGGTAATCAAACTAAGATACCGCACATATATCATGAATCCATGATAAACGAATTTGATACGTATTTTCTTTATCATCTTTTAAATCAATGGTTTGATCTATTAGATTTAGCTTCTGAACTTGTCCCTTACATGTTTCTAAAAAACCATTCTTATAATAATTAATAACAATTAGCCTACTTCTTCCTAATTCTTTGAGAATCATGGTGCACGTCTCCTTCTATATAATGTTAGTCATGTTCATCTATTCACATTGTTTCATCTCTTGATTATTTTACTTAAGCCTATTATACACGATAACAGTAAGCGTTTTCAAGTGTTACAAGTGATTTTCTGAACATTATTTTTCTTACTTCCATTATTCGCTATTTTATTCCTAATTATACCTTTGTAGGTGAAATAATGTGTAACTTCCATTAGTTAGGTATTAGTTAAATCATCCAAACCTTCGTAACCCGTGCGATTGTCCTTGAATGAGGATGAGTCTTAATGAAAATTAAAGAGCAGAATATTAAAATAGAAATCTCTCTATACTTACATTGCTTGTGATAAAAGATAACCAATAAAATATTAAATAGAGGATTTAACAGGAGATATTTCTCTATCATTATTCTAATATAAGGTACAACTATTTCTTTATTTTTTATGGGAAAAAAGTTTGCTAATTCACAAAAATAGGAATTTTTGTTGAGACAGAAAATCCACTGTTTATTCCCTCTGACTAGTGGGAATATAAAAAATATGCAAGAACTATTTGTTTAAAGGAGGAATAGGTATATGACAAAAAGTGTTGTAGGTATATATGATTCTCCTGAAGAAACAGTAAATGCTATAGACGAACTTCTCTCTAAAGGATATTCACCCAATCATATTTCCGTTATTACAAGAAACGAACAAACGGCATTAATTGAACAAGAAACAGAAGTAGATACTGCTACTGGAATAGAAGAAGTAGAGCCAACATCCTTTTTAGATCGATTAAAGACATTCTTTTCTGACACCGATCTTGAGCCATATGAAAAGGAATTACAAGCAGGAAAATATATTGTTCTCTTAGATAATGAGGGAGAATTAGAACAAGAGAATCTAAATAAACTAAACTTCGATAATAATGAAGTAGAAGTCATGCCATCTCAAACAATGCATACCACAGTTGAACGAAAGAAAGTGGAATAAGAAAAAGATGGTGAGATAAACCTATTTCCACTTTGAAAAAACTAAGCAGTCTGAATCCATGTAGACTCCAGTTCGATTCATGGGAAAGCATATTTGAAAGTAAATAAACGATTGGTTTGGAGAGGTGAGCGTCGGAGGCTGTTAAAAAAGTTCAAAATCTTGCCAGACGACTCAAGAGCAAGCCCCATAATACGACGTATTTTCAGGATGTGAGTAATATTACGAAAACACCTTTTTTCCATAACTAATAATAACTCCAAACGATCAAACTATGATTGTTTGGAGTTTTCTTTGGTCGTATTACTTCTCTGTCACCCCCTTTTTGTAACGACAGAGGAATACTTTTTAACTACTTCTAGAAATGCAGATATATAATACATTACATTAATCCATATAAAGTGATACCACCAAAAATAATAATGATTAATCCTGATAATCGATTAATAATCGTTAAAGATTGGCCACTAATTCGATTTCTAAATAATCCTACACTACTACTTAATATTACCCACCATAATGTAGAACCACAGAACACCCCCATCACTAAAATAACAGAAGAAATGATAGTATTTTCTGAGTTTGAAATACCTAAACCTGCAAAAATGGCAATAAATGATAGAATGGTCATTGGATTTGTTAAAGTCAAAAATAAAACTGATACGAACGCATTTATCCTATTTTTCTTTTGAGTATCTGACTGTGTAAAACTAGCCTTAGAAGTCAACGTTTTTATTCCCAAATAACAAAGAAAAAATCCACCTATTAATTGAATCCAAAATTGATGACCAATTAATAAATTAGTAATGACAGTTAAACCAAATCCCGCAATTAATCCATAAATTCCATCCGCAGCAGCTGCTCCTAATCCCGAAACTAATCCCACTATTCTTCCATGTGCTAAAGTTCTTCGGATACATAAAACGCCAATTGGTCCAACTGGTGCTGCAATTGATAAACCAATTAGTAATCCCTTTATATAAAATTCAATAAGCATCTTACTCTCCTTCCTCTATTAAAAATTTATGTTTTTGTAACGGCATTCGAAAAGTTTCTTTTGTTGTATCCATGACAATCGTTGTCTTTGTTCTGATGATACCTTTTAAACCTTTTATCTCATGACTAATCACACGATCTAAATCCTTTGTATTTCTACTTCTAATTTTAAGTAAATAGTCATCTTCTCCTGCAATATGATGACATTCTTGAACTTCTTCTAATTTATTTACTAATTCTAAAAAAGGACCTCTATTTTTCGGATGCTCCAATGATACTGCAACAAATGCAGTTAATTCGCTCCCTACTTTTTCAGAGTCTAATAAGACACTAAAATTCTTAATTACACCTTGCTGAATTAATCGGTTAACACGTTCAGCAGTTGCTGGCGCCGACAACCCAACTTCCTTTGCCAAATCCGCCCATTTAATTCTTGAATTAGCCATTAAACATTCAATTATTTTAAAATCATAAGAATTCATCAATATACGCCTTCTTTTTATAAGTTTTTTTATATTTTACTTACTTTATGAAAGTTAGTCAATTAAATTTGAGTAGTCGTTCGCCTAAATCGTACTCCATTTGCTAAATTTCACTTGTAAAATAGGCTTAATCAATTACCTAAAGCAAAGAAAAACTCCCAATACGTTAAAAACCCTCCGCAAAATAGTATCTACATTTAAGATACACTAATGGGCTTGAATAGAGGAGGTAACAGAGAATTAGTTGGTTTATCAATGGAAGATAGTAAATTTCCCGTTAACTTTGGATTTACTTACTTCAAACACATATATCCTTTTGTAAAATTTGTGAATAAGAAGCACCTTTATCTTTTTATTTGTTTCCTTTTCTTCCAAAAAAAAAGATGCTTCAAACCCTTAAAAATAAGGATTTGAAGCATCTTCATATGGTTCAAACTTTCTCTTTCCGAACCCTTGACGTCCCAGGAGAGATTCGAACTCCCGACCGTACGCTTAGAAGGCGTATGCTCTATCCTGCTGAGCTACTGGGAGGAATACTGTCCCTTATCAGCCAAACAACAGGCATATCAAAGGTTAACACAGACTAAATTTTCACTGTCTGTCTACAATGTATTATAGTAGGGATTAGTACAATTCCCTAACAAAGTTCTATTACCTTATATCAACAGAATAACTCAATTCCTGACTAAATATCAAGGTTTATCTTCTAATTCAAGTTGCAAATTTATAGCTTATTGTTGAAACAGTTCCAAACTGTTATCTAGACATTCAGCAGGTATAGTCAAAGTAAAAAAAGTATGCTTACTCCTTTTCCTTCACAAAGATAAGGGACTTACTAAAATACAAAAATGGTTAAAAGGCATATCAGATTATTAATACATTTAAATTTTAGGAATATAAAAGGAGAGGTATTAAGTTGCCTCTCCTGTTTCATTATTTTATTAATGATATTGAAACCATGCAAACCATTTATTGTTTTTATCTTTTACAATATAAAGCTCCCCTAATGATGCACTTTGAGCAGGAAGTAGTCTTGGAAACCTTAACCTAACAAACCATGAATGATCTGCTACTTCTTTCCCACAAAAGTGTATTGCCATTTTGTAATAATTCTCCTCAAAACCTGTAAGACTTGGCATAGGTTCAATAATTTCAATTTCCCATTCTTTATGTTCAAAACCTTTACCATATACTTTAGGAATAATTTCATTCAAGGCTTTTACTAGTTCATCTTTATCTTTATCAGTAGTCATCACAAGATTTTCAGGTTTAGGGCATTCTGAACCCAGTATGTCCCCTAAGGATACTGTTGGAAACATAAAAATAAATAAAATAAAGAGCAAGAGTATTTTTCTCATATTTTCACCTCTAAATTATTCTGTCTTTAACTTAGAAAAATATGAGAAGTTTTACATCTGCCCTACAAATAAACAACTGTCTATCTAAACTTGTGTATGATGATCCTTTTTCTAAATTTTATATATTGACTTAAAATGCAAAAGCCTATAACAACACCAAATAGATTTAGAATAATATCATCAATATCAAAGACACCTAACAAAGTAAAATATTGAACAATCTCTATTGTCAGGATACCAATAAAAGATGCTAGGATTAACTGTTTAATACCCTCTATCTTAGTAAAGATAAGTGGAAGTAGAATTCCTAAAGGCATAAACAATAAAACATTGCCAAAAGTATTATAAAACCAAGTATTAAAATTATAATGATGAAAATTGGTTAAATAAGTCCCTATGGTTTCAAAAGGGATTAAATTGTGTGATACATCATCATATTTTCCTAAAAGCCTTTCTGGAAAAGAAACACCAACACCAATAAAACTAAATTTCAAGACTAAGGCAATGTAAAAACAAAAAAGAATAATAATGTATTTATTGCTAACAAGCTTCAAGACACACACCTCCCTAAAGAGAGGTATATGTCCAAGACCTAGTATTTATTCAATTGCTGAGTTAAGTATTGATTTTTTATCCTTGTTCAATAAATTGTCCAACATATCAGGTTCAGTGTTAAGCATATCCATAAACAAATTATATGCCTTTGGATTAAATGATCCTTTTAATATGCTCTTTATTTGGACAGAAGGGATAGTATAGCCTATTGGAGTTTTTCTAATTTCAGAAACTGTGAGACCTTTGACATAATGGAGAAACAAAATAGCTCCTAGTATTTCTCCTGTGTAACCCTTGCTTTCTGAATTAATTCTCAGGAGGTTATAAGACTTCTTACTAAATACAGGAGCTTGATTCTCTGAGACTCTCCAAGTATTAAACAGATAATGAATACTCATTTGACTTTCTCCTCCTTTAGAGTAACCCCTCATTTTTCAAATCTCTTAAAAGAGGCATTATGTCTTGCCTTAAATGCTCTAGCTTGTGAATTTCTAATCCCATCTGACTTAGATGAACTCTCTTTCCTGATGGAGCATTAAAGAACCTATCTGCTGTAGAAACTAATTTCCTATCAGTCATGATACTTTTTACCATTGCAAAAGAACCATTGATACTCATCATAATTTCTTTTAACTCAGCTATATCTGCCTCTATTGATTTAGGGCTTGTCTCAGCTATGAAAACATATTTTAAGTTATTAAATATCTGCCTAGCCTGAACATACTTATCAAAGAAAGTTTCTACTACATTACTCAGTTCCTGATTAGACTTGTTAGCCATTGCTACAACAGATGCCTCCTCTAATGTAATCTCTTGAGTTAGCTCTGTAATTGTGATGATTGCTTTTTTGACAGTTACTTTATCAGTGGCAGTTGCTTTTGCCTCCTCAGCCTCAGTCAATCTATCTTTTAATGATTTTATATATTCATTGTCCTTTTTCTCCTGCTCCTCTATCTCCTCTAAATATGTCTCTATTGCCTGTCTTGAAGTTTTTAGCTCATCAAGTTTAGCAGCCATATTATTTTTTACAATTTGTTTATTAATCTCTGTTCTCATTTTAAATTCCCCCAAATAATTTATTAGTCAATTTCAATTGCATCTAATTCCTGATACTCCCTAGAAAGCTCATCTTCTCCTGAGTACACCTCATAATCCAGATAGCAGTTGATTGGATGATAAAGATAAAATTCCTGACCATCTTTTTTCCTTAGCTTTATAGCCTCCAAGAGCTTTTTATTTAGATAAACATTGCTTAACAAAAACTTATGAACTACAACACCTACTTGCTGTCTTGAAAGTCCTACTAGATTTCCAATGCTCTCCTGTGAAATCCAAGCATAACCATCCTTATCAGTATGAGATGCAATAACAAGTAATACTTTTAATGCTGATGGATGAAGTTTGGACAGTCCCCCTTGAGCAATAAAATCTTTGTCTAATGATAGATAAACTTTTTTATCAATTTCATCAGTAGTAAAATTGTAAGATTCTTTTACTGACAGATGAACAAAAGGCTCTTGTTCTATATCAGTATTAGAAAGCCTTTCACTCAGCAGAGTCTTTCCTTGTTGTATGGTATCTCTAGGAATATGTTTTGAGTTTTTTTCATTCACTACATTCATTTACTTACCTCCTAGTAATATTGTCTAATTAAGGTAGAGTCTATTTAGAGACTGAAAGCCCAAAGGGGGGTACAGGGGGGATTAGGGGGTATGGAGCAGGGGGAGAAGTGCTTGAAAAATATCCACAATAAAAAATACCTTGTATGGAAATAAGCACCAAATAACAAGTTATTCCACTGCGTTTTGTAACCTTAATGTAACATTTGTAATGTATTAATGCAGTTTCTATTTTATAACCACTTCCTCAAACACATTTAAAGTGGTTTATTTTTGATTTTTAATAAAAGAGGTAGGTTACCATTCAGTAATATATTGTATGAGAATTCAGTGGCTCACAAAGCTCTTAAAGGGCATATACTAAATGACTTTAAGTATAATTTTTGGTATGAAATAATATTTTCTTAATCTTCTCTTAACATTAACATTTGTAAAATTTGGTATAGTTAGATAGCAAGCTAACATGTTAGAAAGAGGGGATAATCTTTGAAAGAAGTAATTGGTGAACACAAAGATATATTAGTGATGTTAGATCATTTGCTAAAAGAGCAGTCAAAGTTCAACTGGGATAACTTTTATTCTGAAAGAGATAGGGGGATACCTTTTTTTGTAAACTATCCTGATGAAAATTTAGTTAGTTATTTTGAAAATAAACTTTTTATGCCAGGAAGAGTACTTGAATTAGGTTGTGGACCTGGTAGGAATGCCATTTATTTTGCAGAAAGGGGTTGCAGTGTTGATGCAGTAGATCTTTCTCAAGAGTCAATTCAATGGGCAAAAGAAAGAGCCACTGAAAAAAATACAAATGTTAATTTTATAAATAAAAACATATTTGAATTAGAAATAACAGAAGGTCAATATGATATTGTTTATGATTCAGGGTGCTTTCATCATATTGCTCCACACAGAAGAATGAGTTACATAAATTTAGTTAAGAAGGCATTAAAGCCAAATGGTTTCTTTGCTCTCACTTGCTTTATTCCAGGTGGAGAACTTGGTGGAGCAGAAATATCAGATTGGGATGTTTACAGGATGATGAGTTTAAAAGGTGGTCTAGGCTATTCAGAGGAAAAGTTAAGAGAAATCTTCAAGGATTTTAAAGAAATTGAAATAAGAAAAATGCTTGAGATAGAGCAACCAAATAATTTATTTGGAGTTAAAGGGTTAACTACAGCTTTATTTCAAAAATAATATCTATATGTATTTGCACAAACTGACAGGGCTAAATGCTCTGTTTTTTTTATTGAATTTTTTTAAAAAGAAAACTCCTGCCTCAGATGTAGCAGGAGTAATTCTCTTATAGGTATTCCCTTAAATTATCTACAACTGGATAGGTTACACTTAGTTGGACAGATTCGTTAAGGTCATATAAACTTGATTCAATAAATGTCGGAGGAGAGTCAATTATGACCAAAAGAGAAAGAAGAACATTTTCGAAAGAGTTTAAAGAACAAATCGTCCAGCTGCACCTTTCAGGAAAACCTAGAAATGAACTTATCAAAGAATATGAGCTGACGCCTTCTGCCTTTGATAAGTGGGTTAGTCAACATAAAACAACTGGATCTTTTGAAGAGAAAGACAACAGAACTCCAGAACAAGAGGAGTTAATCAGACTCCGCAAAGAAAATCAAAGACTTGCAATGGAGAATGATATTTTAAAGCAAGCCGCGCTGATCATGGGACGAAAGTAGATGTGATTCGTAATAACAGTCACAAATACTCTGTATCAGCAATGTGCGCCGTCCTACAACTTCCAAGAAGTACGTACTACTATGAAGCCAAAATCCGTGATGACCAAGAAAAAGAAGAATTAACAGAACTGATTATAGATATCTTTAAGAAGAACAGAAGTGTATATGGTCAGCGAAAGATAAAGAAGGAGCTATCTAAGAAAGGCTGGCAAGTTTCACGTCGCCGTATTGGGCAAATAATGAAAGAACAAGGACTTGTCTCCAAGTACACAATTGCTCAATTTAAACCAAAGAAAACTACTGTAAATGAGTCTGAAATTGGAAATACCTTGAATCGAGAATTTGATCAAGAAGAAGAATTAAAGGTTATTGTGAGTGATTTAACATATGTTCGTGTACAACAAAAATGGCACTATATTTGTGTATTAGTAGATTTATATAATCGAGAAATAATTGGTCACAGTGCTGGTCCTCATAAGGACGCAGCCTTAGTTCAACGTGCCTTTGCGACAGTTAAATACAATCTAAATCGTCTCGAACTTTTCCACACAGACCGAGGAAGTGAATTTAAAAATAAACTTATTGATGAAGCGCTAGAGACATTTGGTATTGAAAGATCCTTAAGTGAAAAAGGTACACCGTATGACAATGCAGTGGCCGAAGCAACATTCAAAACGATTAAAACAGAATTTGTAAGTAGTATGGTCTTTTCAAGTCAACGAGAGCTTGATCTGGAGCTCTTTGATTACGTAAATTGGTTTAATAATATTCGAATTCATGGATCCTTAGACTATTTAACACCTAAGGAATACAAGAATAGGGACCAGGCAGGAACATGCGCTATTTCGTAGAGGAACGTGCACTTTACTTGGAGAGGCGGGCAGGATAGCCTAGATAGCTGAGCCAGATTTATTGTACATCTGGCTTCCTGGCTCAAAATCTTGCCCGTAGAGGCTCAAAGTCAAGTGACAAAAAGTAAGCACTAGCTTCCAATAAAGTGCTAGAACTTAGAACACCACAAACAAGTTTATGTTCCATTAAATATTTGTTCAGTTTAGTGTTGACATACCACAACTTCCTCAACATCTAAATCAAGATGCTGAGTAGTAACTGCTAAGTTAGAATGTCCAAGAGCCTTTGATATTAGTGCAAGATTAGCTCCGTTATCTAATAAGCTCTTTGCATATCCCCTTCTAAGAGCATGAGGATTAATGTTATTTAAGCCATATCTTTTAGAATATTTGTGGAGCTGCTTAGAAATGGCATTATTAGTTGACTTTGTATCTAATGATGTACCTTTGTAGCTTATAAACAGATAAGAATTCTTCTGACCATAATACTGCCTTATCTTGTCATTCTGCATGATTAAAATCTTTAGCAAGTGTATTAACTCATCATCAAGAGGTAACTTTAACAGCTTGTGGTTTTTTAGTATTGTGCCATCCATACATAATAGCTTATTCTCAAAATCAATATGTTTCTCTTGGAGCTGACCTAATGTATTTATCCTAACTCCTGTCCTATACAGAGTGAGAACTGCCACAGCATCCCTCAAACCTATAAAGGTATTCAAGTCTAACAAAGAGAGTAAAACCATTACATCATCTTTCTTAACACCTTTCTTGACCTGTTTATCAACTTTAATGTTAATGCCATTCCAAAACTTTGATTGTACCCATCCATTATTAAAACACTTGCCTAGAATAGCCTTGAGGCATTTTAGCCTAGTCAGTTTAGTCTGATTGGATACATCCATTGAATTGAGCCATGAGTATATAGTATCTGTTGTTATTTGCTCAAGATATTTTACATTTGTGGCTTTCCTAAACTGTACCATGTAGTTTAAATAGTCAGTAATAGTTCTTTCTCTGTATCCACTAACTTTCATTTGCTGAATGATAATTTCAATAACACTGTCTAAATCTCTGCCTTCTTCCTTTACAGCTACTGTTACAGCTACTGTTGTATGAGCTGAGGATGTCCCTGAGTACTTAGACTGTCCAGAGAGCTTAGTCTCTACTCCTGATCCAATGCCCTGCTTAAACAGGTTAATATCTGCTCCTACATCAAAAATACCTTTTTTCTTTGTCATGCTATCTCCTCCAGTAAAATTAACTTGGAGGCAATAGAAAATTGTAGGGATAAAAAAAGAGATGCTCCCACAGTGTTATAATCTGTGTTAGCATCCCTTATCTGTCAAAACCCCTGTCATATCAAGGGTTAAACTGTTATGTAATGGCGTCCCAGGAGAGATTCGAACTCCCGACCGACGGCTTAGAAGGCCGTTGCTCTATCCAGCTGAGCTACTGGGACATGGTTTATTTGATTATTTTCGAAACAGTTACCTAAAGTATTGTATCATAACCTTTTAAAAAATCATAGTCTTTCTTTATAATACCTATAATTTAAGTGTTACTAAGTTGAAAATAATCTATTAAAATATACTTAAAATAATTTAAGTTTATAAAAATACGTCCCAGGAGAGATTCGAACTCCCGACCGACGGCTTAGAAGGCCGTTGCTCTATCCAGCTGAGCTACTGGGACATGTTATGTATTTGCTTTAGTCCTAATGAGGACAATAATTATTATATGACTATAGAAAAACAAAGTCAATAGTTAATTAAAGTTTTTTTCCTAATGAGGAATTTTTTTCTCCTCATTAGGAAAAATCATACTAAAGAGAAAAATCATTCTTTAATTCTGGAAGTAAACCTTTATGAAAATCATAGACCTCAGTCTCTAACCGATCACGCTCAATCGTTAAAATCACATATGTTTGTTCCATTCTTCCCCTAGGCAGACGCAAACTACCAGGATTGATGAATAAAACATCATCAACTACTTCCATCCCTAAATAATGAGAATGACCAAAGCAAGCGATGTCTGCCTGTACTTCCTTTGCTTTATACAATAGGCTATTAAGAGAAGACTTTACACCATATAGGTGCCCATGCGTTAAAAAAATCTTTTTTCCAGCGATTTCTTGAATTGTTTCGGTTGGATATTTGTCCTCATAATCACAGTTACCTTGAACGGTAATATAGCCCTCCATCACATCTTCGCTTGCAGCTAATTCTGAATCGCCACAATGTAGAAATAAGTCTACTTCTTTTCCATGTCTTTTCTTTAAAACACCTAATTCGGATACCAAACCATGACTGTCACTAACAATCAAAACCTTCATCCTAGTTCCCTTCCTTAAAAACAGCAGGTAACTGTTCTTTTAGTTTTTTCAATGCATTTGCACGGTGACTAATATTATTTTTTACTTTTGGAGGCAATTCAGCCATCGCCTTTTTCTCCTCTACTACATAAAAGATCGGATCATAACCAAATCCATATTCTCCTCTTCTTTCCTCCAATATAACCCCTTCACAGGTGCCAGTAAATGTTAGAGAGGCTTCATTTGGAATAGCAACCGCTAATGTACAACAGAAGCGAGCTGTTCTCTCTTCTGTTGGAATTCCCTCTAATTCACGTAAAACTTTATCCATATTGTCTTGATCGTTTTTTTGTTCTCCAGCATATCGAGCTGAGTATACTCCTGGTCTACCCTTTAAAGCATCTACCACAAGACCAGAATCATCAGAAATAACGACACGATTTAGTAGTTTAGAAATGGTTTCTGCTTTGAGAAGGGCGTTTTCTTCAAATGTACTTCCCGTTTCCTCTACATCCGGCACATCTGGAAAGTCTATAAGTGTTTTTACTTCATAGCCAAGTGGCGAAAACATTTGAACAAATTCCTTCGCCTTACCTGTATTCTTTGTTGCAATTATAATCTCTTTCATCATAATTCTCCTTAATTAACCAAAAATGTCATTTCCTTTACTTTAACATAAAACAAACTATATTCTTCAGTTTACTACGCTAAAAAAAATACGTCTATATACACAGTATATACCCTTTCTTCCTTAATTCAAAAGGAGGTTTTGTGAAGTTTTTTCCAATCATTAAACATAAAGGGTAGTGGTGAGGTAATAGATTTATTATTTTTTCTGTACTAAATAAAAAGAAGCCTAGGAGTATCCCAAGCTTCTTTCGCCTCTTAAACTAATCTTAAAAACTACCTGTATTCACATTTTCTGGACGAGTTACTGGTTTAGTTAAGCTTTCACCCTCTGCATTTACTAAATCAGCCTCTCCATTAACCGTAATAGCAACACTTTCAATGCCTTCTTGTTCTGTTAAAGAAAGTACTAAGGAATTTAATATCTCATCAGCGACTACCTTTTCTTCTCCATCTAGTCCGCTTGAATAAATATTTTCATTGAAATTCAACGTAACCTTTCCATCCTCTACTACCGGATCGTCTAATAGCTTAACATCCTCAGGTAATAAGCTCGTTAAGGATGGTGATGCACTCATACCTGGTCCTTCTATTAGCTCCCCAACTGCTGCTTCTACATTATTTTCTTCCCCATTGCTGACACGCTTTGTTACTGGAACATAATAGTAAGACTCTAAATCTCCGCCAATATAATAAACAGTCAACGGCTTTGTATTTGTTATATCTGTCACGTCATCTGTATTAACATTTATGCCATCTGCTCTTGTCAAAGCACCTTGAATCGGTGTTTTATTTACGGGCATTTCTGTCAATGCATGACCGTTTAGAGATAGCTTTACAGAATCAATGGAATCAAACTGTGTCAACGTCCATGTGATAGATTGTAAGATTTTCTCTTCATCTTTTGCCTCATACTCTTTAAACTCATTTGAAAAATCAACAGTAGCCACTTTATCATCATCGACATTTATACTGATTTTTGTATCTTGGGGAATAACTGCCTGAAAATCATTTGGCAGCATTTCCGTTACCTTTCCACCCGTAACTAAATATTCAAGGCTTTCTTGTGCAATCGAGTTTGTTTTTGGCAAGTTTAATGTTTGAGGGACAACATAACCGTATTTATCCATTAAATATAATTCAATAGGCATTGTATCCTCTGCTGCAACTTCACCTGTTGTTTCTTGGTCAGCATTTTCCTTAACTGCATCATCCTCATAAGTTGTAGATTGAGGTGGGTCTACGTTTTCTTTATCTCCCAATAAGCTACAACCAGAGATCAACACAGATGATATGATAACCGCTGAAACTATGGTCAATTTGTTATTCTTAGACATCTTCATCACTCCTAAGACAGTTTGTACTAATATATATACGAGCCTATATTATTTTTAGACCGCCTTTAGGAGATTTTTTTTTAAAAAGACTGTCTTTCGGTTTTTATCAACTATCATTTACCAAATAATAATAGGAAATATACCGATAAGACAGTCTTAATTGATTATGTCAGCTTAATTGTTTCAACAGAATCTATTTTTTGATTAAGCCAGTTTGAAGCTATCCTCGCAAAAATATCCTTCGACCCAGTAGTATAAAAATGATGTTCTACTTCATTTTCTCCTGAAGCAAGTTGGTCATTATGATTTAAAATGGTACTAACTTCTCGTGCCGTTTCTGCTCCAGAACTAATCACCTTTACCTTATTCCCCATCTCTTCTCGAATTACTTTTGCCAACAAAGGATAATGGGTGCAGCCAAGTATTAATGTATCAATCTCTTTGTTCTTTAACGGCCACAGCGTTTCTTTCACGATTTTCCTTGCTACCGGACCATCATATTCTCCGCTCTCTACCAAAGGAACAAATTTTGGGCATGCTAAACTAACTGTTCTTACTCTATTATTAATCTTCTTTAGTGCTTTTTCATACGCTCGACTTCGAACAGTACCAATTGTTCCAATCATACCGATATAATTATTATTTGTTACCTTTAATGCTGTTCGTGCCCCTGGAACGATTACTCCAATTACTGGAATAGATAGTTGTGCTCGAATCTCTTCCAATGCTACAGCAGTAGCAGTATTACAGGCAATGACAAGCATTTTTATATTTTTCTCTAACAAGAACCTAGTCATTTCCCAAGTGAATTTTTTCACTTCTTCTCCGGTTCTTGGTCCATATGGACATCTTGCCGTATCTCCTAAGTATACGATGTTCTCAAAAGGAAGCTGGCGTATAATTTCCTTTGCTACCGTTAATCCACCAACTCCAGAATCTATAACCCCTATTGCTCTTTCCAAAAAACCGCCTCATTTTTCTCGCATTACTTGATGTAAACGCATGAAATTTTTCTTTAATTCTTCGATATCATCAGTCGTATAGTCATTCAGTACCTCTTGAAGATAGCCTTGACGCTTTTTGATTACTTCGTCAATTAGCCTCTTCCCTTCTTCCAGCATATGAATACGAACGACACGTCGATCATTCGGATCCTTCACTCTTAGTACTAATTTATTCTTTTCCATACGATCAACTAAATCAGTTGTTGTGCTAAAGGCTAGGAACATTTTATTCGACAATTCTCCTATCGTCATATCCCCCTCTTCAAATAGCCATTGCAGGGCGACAAATTGAGGAGGAGTCATTGTATAATTACTTAATATTTCTCTCCCCTTTTGTTTGATGATACCAGATATGTATCGCATATCCTTTTCGATTGTAGCTATATTCTCTAAGTATTCCTTTGCGTTTTTCTCTTCAGTCATCATGATTCCAACTCCTACTTATAAATATACAAATATAATTAATTTCCGACAAATTTCATATCTTCTTTATTTACAATTATAATCTACAATTATTAAATCGTAAATGTGTTACCCTTTCCCATTCCTGACAGGAAAAAACTAACAGAATAAAAAGAATGATTTCCCTCACAATATTAAAGATATAATTGGAGGTGTTAGGATGTTTTTTCATGTGAAAGAATTGCAATACATAGCTAAACCAGATAACCCAGATCCTATTTATGCAAAAAAGCTTCAGGAAGTGTTAGGTGGCCAATTTGGAGAAATTTCGGTTATGTTGCAATATTTATTTCAGGGTTGGAATTGCAGAGCTGAAAAAAAATATCGAGATATGCTTTTAGATATAGGTACTGAAGAAATAGCTCATGTTGAAATGTTAGCTACCATGATTGCACAATTACTTGACAAGGCTCCTGTAGAGGAACAAGAGCAGGCGGCCAAAGATCCAATAATTGCTAGCGTTATGGGCGGAATGAATCCACAGCATGCAATAGTTAATGGTTTAGGAGCTAGCCCAAACGATAGCGCAGGCTATCCATGGAATGCTCGCTATACCATTGCAAGTGGAAATCTTCTTGCAGACTTCAGAGCAAATCTAAATGCCGAATCACAAGGAAGACTCCAAGTCGTTCGTCTATATGAAATGACAGATGATAAAGGTGTAAGAGATATGCTTTCCTTCTTAATTGCACGTGACACCATGCATCAAAACCAATGGTTAGCCGCAATCGCAGAATTAGAAGAGAAAGAAGGCAAAGTAGTACCAAGTACCTTTAATCGCCAGTACGAAAAATCTGATGTTGCTTATAAATTCATAAGCTGTTCTGAAGGTACTGAAAGTCAAGCCGGTAGATGGGCAAAAGGTCCATCTATGGATGGCATGGGACAATTTGAATATGTAGAACATCCTGTTGGAACAGGGCAAGCTCCCGAGTTAGAACAAGCTCCAGGGTATATTCATGGAACACCCAAAAATATGCAAACAATTTTCTTAAAAGATAATGGAGTTTCAAATTAGAAACTCGTTTAAGCATTAATTATAAAAGGAAACAATAAAAAGCCACGGGATGACTAATTCCTCGTGGTTTTTATTGGTAAAATGACAGCCAAATAAAAGACAAAGGTAAATAAAAACAGTCCTCATTAAGAATAGGTCTAATGATCTATTTGTGTTTATTTTCTGACTTCTATGATCATTCTTCTCATTCTATAGTTTTTTCTCACTTAGCTTTCCTATTTTAAAGTCAACAATTAAACAAACTAAAAAGAAGATGACCCATATAAGCGGCAAAGGAGTAGAATTTCCTCCCCGCTTATACGAGATCATCTTCTTTATTATAGCTCTAATTCTCCCATTCTTAGAAGCTCTACAACAGCCTGTGAACGCCCCTTCACGCCCAGCTTCTGCATAACATTGGGAATATATACCTATTGCATACTAAAAACACATAAGTACATCCATCTTTATGATGGTGTGTAAACGTGATCTATTAAGGCTTTGAAACAATTAGTATTTCACAGTTCATTTATTCCTCATCTGAAGAATTAGAATATAAATCCTTTTCAACTTGAACCCACTTGATAAGACCCTGTCATTTAGGATATTCCTTTTCGTAATCTATATTAGAATTTATTTATTCCGTTCCCTTTGTAGTTATCCCTGCTGGTTTAATAGAAAAATAATCTCCTACTCTTAAAACACGTTCTAAATACCCTTCATTTTCTAAAAAGCTGATAAAGTTTTCAAACTCTCTTTGTTTAAATCCGTTTTTTTCACTAAATCACCAGAATAATAGAAAAATAAGGAAATATGAATATTTTATTTGTCTAAACAAAAGTATAGAATAATCACTAATATATACTATTGTAAAATTTTACGAATTTTTTGTAAAAAAAGGAATTTAGATACTTGATGTTTAACTGTAAATATATGGTGTCTAGCTATATATTGAGGGGGAAATTTTTTGAATAAGTTAAATAGTTATCTTTTCTTAACACTTTTAACATTATGTTTAGGCTTTTCTTTTGAAAATAAAGTATTGTATCTGCTGAAGATGATACTTTCGAGGAGATCGTTGACCCAGATTATGTTCTAACTGAAATAATTATTGAAGATAGTCAACAATCTAATATATTGATTCCTTCAATTGGTACAGGAACTGGAGGCATAACACCAAATGCATATATGTTTACAGAATGGAGAATTTATTCAAAATCTCAATTAAGTGATGTATATGGAAGTTGGATAGCAGGTCCATCTGGGTGGGGACCATCAAGACTTTCATGGTCAGATAGAATAGGAGTTTCTAACTCTTATACAGGTACATTAAAAGTTAGCAAGTCTGCAGTCGATGCTTCAGTAGGTTTTTCCATTAGTACATCATATACTAAAACCGCTACTTACTCAGTTGAACCACCATGCAACCAAGAATGGACGATTATGTATCGAAAACGTTATGATAAATGGAAGGTAACTCAGCGTACTTATAGACATGAAGGTTCTACACATTATTGGACTAGTGATTATGCATATGTTTATCCTAAAAAGTTTGATAACTTTAGTTATGATTACAACGTTACCGACACTCGATGAAATTTTATAATTAACTTTAGAATTTAAATAATATAAATAAATATAAAACAGCTATCCCCTGAAAAAAATTAGGAGGTAAATATGAATAAAAAAATCCTATATTTAATTATTTCATTATTAATTTTATGCACTTTTTCTTTAGTTTTTTTAAAAAATAGCAATTCCAAAGCTAACCAAAGTGAAGAAGAAGACTTTAACTTCTCATCCGTAAAAGGTATACTTATTTATTCTTTTTGGGATAGCTATATCTTTGCAAATAAAAATGAGGAAGTAAAAATCCAGATTCCCGTATATGATTTTGATTCAGAGCTAAAATCCTCTAATATTAAATTAGAAAACTTTCATATTGGAGAAGTAAAAGATTTAGAGCTAACCCCTAAAAATAAATTCAAAGACTTTGACCAATATATTCTTGATATTACTCTAATTCCTGAAAAAGAGGGTCAACATAATTTAGATGATTTAAGATTAACAATTACTACAGAAGAAAATGAATATAACCAAACTTTAGGAAAGTGGAACTTTGAAATACAAGAAGAACAACTAAACAATAGTTTTCTTGAAATTAAGGGTGGGACTTTGTTAGAGAATTGGACAGATAATTATAACAATAATTTTGAATATTCAACTAACCTTCATAATATAAGCGACTCAAGTATCCTAATTAAAGATATAGAAATAAATAATCCTAGAATAAATATAGTAACTGGAATTTCACAGGATGTTTTATACAAAATGAAAGAGAACAGATTTACTATAAATCTAAATATTAACCAAACTAAAGGTAATGCCGTTATTAGACCAAAACTAGTATACAGTATAGATAACAAAGAAATGTTCATGCCACTAAATCAAGCCATCTATGCTTCAACTGTCCCTTATTCCGAGCTAGTGGAAATTTTACAAGAAAACGGAATGTTAAATAAAGAAAAATAGATAAAAAAGCACTTCCTAGATGATACATTTAGTATCTTACCAAGAGGTGCAGATGTTTGATTATGCATTGTTTGAATTTAGACTTACTTTTCTTTTTAAGATATTTACTAAATCATTGAATCATTCTTATACTAATTCGAAAGGTGACCCAAATAAGACATCCCCAATCTTTTCTTTTAATTTTAAAGGAAAGATTACGTTTGGTTTTGTCTATTTAGCGAGTCACCTTTCTACATTAAAGCTCTAATTCTCCCATTCTTAGAAGCTCTACAACAGCCTGTGA
>NZ_JVDT01000126.1 GCF_001076885.1 Bacillus sp. 522_BSPC | reverse complement strand
TTTCTAGTTTTTTATGTCTTATTTCCACATATCTCCATATATGAAAGGTGGATTTCCTAAATCCTTCAATTCCTCCCCTTATTTTTCGTTCATTAACTTTAGAATTCTTTTTAAATTCACCGCAAATATGGTGGTGGCCCCTTGAATCTGCATACCAAATAAACCCGAGGAAGTTGCTTTTTTCAACCCGTGTCTGTTCTTTAATTCATTATTTTTCGCTTCTATTTTATATCGTTCTTTTGCCATTTTTTTGAATTCTTCTGTCTTTTGGAATGCCTCTTGTTCCAAATGAGTATTGGATTTAATCGTAACGGAAAACGACTTTGTTTTCGCTCCTTCTTTATAACACCCATTTTTAAATGGACAAACTTTACACTTCTCAACATCAAAAAAATATTTTAGTTGCGGATTTCTGTTTTCATCTTTTTCTCGTTTCTTTTTTCCTTTTTTAATGGCTAAGTGACCAGCGGGACAGGCATACATATCGGCATCTTTGTTAAATTCAAATCCCGTCTTACGATGAGGTTGTCCATTGGTTATTACTGGGTGTAATTTTGAAACAAGCTGCATGTTATTTTCCTTGGTATATTCTAAATTTTCTTTTGCAGAATATGCTGTATCTCCTAAGATAGTTTCTACCTTCATTCCTGCTTCATTTGTCTTTTCCACTAGCTCTTTTAAATACTTTCCTTCTCCTTGTTCTCCAGAGGTAATAACAGCGGCAGTCACAATACGTTCATCAGACATGGCAATATGTGTTTTATAGCCGTGAAAGGCATGGTCAGCGGATTTATAACCTGTTCTCGCATCTTCATCACTGGAATAAGACGACTGTTCCTGGAAATCTTCTATTATTTCCTTTAATCCATTTACTTTTTCACGTACAGCTGGAATGTGTACGACCTTTGCCTCCTGTTCTATTACTTCTACTAATGCGGAACAATAGGCAAGCTCCTTTTCTACTTCATTCGAAGTAGGTTTGGCCGGAAATTTTTCCTTTATCGATTCATCGAACGAATAAATTAACTTTCGTACTTTTTTGGCTTTCTCTTGTAAATATTCTTTCGGTGATTTATTTCGATAACGGGAAAGGGTATGGGTGGCGTCTACGATAATCGTTTTACTCGTGATTATCTTCTTTTCCACTGCGATTTCTACTGTTTTCCCAATTAATAAGTCTAATAAAGCAATATCTTGAAGCCGCATTCTCCGAAATTTCGTTAGGGAGCTTGGATTGATCACTGGATCTTCTGGAGCCATATCTAAAAAATATTTAAAGGACATATCATACTTAGAACGTTCCACCACATCGATATCGGATAAATCAAAGATTACCTTTAAGAGTAGGTATTTAAACATACGGATTGGTGGGATAGCGTTTCTTCCATTATCCAAACAATACTTGGATGTTAGTTCCTCCAGGATAAAGGAAAAGTCAACCAAATCATTTATTTGGCGAAGCATGTTATCTTTCGGAACAACTAAATCGTAGATAAACATATATGGACTTAAGTTTAATGTCTCTTGTTTTTCAAGCATAAAATACTCCCCACCAACGTTTTTTTCCATTATATAAGAAAAAGGGGGAATATGGGGAGAAATTCCGCATATTCCCCCTTTTTTTGGGAGTTTTTCCAAATTAAATAAGAATTTAATTATTTGAAAGCGAATATTAAGTTGGTTTGGAGAGGTGACCGCTTNACTCCTATGGGAGCAGCGAGAAAGTCCGAGACCCTGCAGGAGCGTAGCGACGAAGCGGCTCGGCGCTCGCCCCAATGAGTCAAGTGGTCACCTCGGAAAACAATTTACACATCTAAGTTTAAAA
>NZ_JVDT01000125.1 GCF_001076885.1 Bacillus sp. 522_BSPC | reverse complement strand
ATACTTTTCAAAATTATTTGAAGGAACATCATTTAGTAGGTAGTATGTCCAGACGAGGGAACTGTTGGGACAATGCGGTGATTGAATCATTTCATTCAAATTTAAAGACAGAGGAATTCCAATATTGTAAGTTTAATACCCTAGCTAATTTAGAAGTTATTTCTAGAATAGATGGGTACATTCATCATTACAACGAGGGTAGGATTCAAGCAAAATTAGGCTACTTAACTCCAATAGAATTTGGATTAAAGGCAGCTTAAAGGATTTCGGGGTTATCCACTTTGCATGTAGAAAAGACATGCACTTTATTTGGAGATGCGGGCATGATAGCCTATTATGGCTAAGCCAGATTCTCTTTGAGATATCTGGCTTCCTGGCTAAAGAATCTATGCCCGCAGAGGCTCCAAGTAAAGTGACAAAGTGCCTGAACTATTTCCAGTAAAGAACCAATATCAAATTAATGAAAAAGTGTTAAATTTAATATGGATAGGTGTTTTATATATGTCTCATTTGGCTAGGTCAGTTCACTGTGCTTGCTTTTTTACTATATTTCATTGTTATGCCTTTAGCCAAGCATTAGCAAGCATTAGAGCTCCTTTCGCTGCTTCTGTATGAGCTAATGCATGGAGCATCACAAAGTCATGAATGATTCCACCAAAGCGAGCAGCTGTTACATCTACTCCTGCCTCACGAAGCTTATTGGCATAGGCTTCCCCTTCATCTCTTAATACATCTGCTTCTGCTGTAATGATTAAAGCCTTTGGCAGACCACTTAATTGCTCTTTTGTTGCTCGTAAAGGGGATGCTGTAATTTCCGCTCTTTCTTCTTCGTTTGTAGTGTATTGGTCCCAAAACCATTGCATTCCATCTTTTCTTAAAAAGAAACCTTCTGCAAACTGTTGATAGGATTCTGTTTCAAAAGATGCATCTGTTACAGGATAAAATAACAATTGCTTTTTTATAACGGGACCTTTACGTTCTTTTGCCATTAACGTGATTGCCGCAGACATATTCCCTCCGACACTATCACCTGCGACAAAAATATTATTTGTATCAAAGTAATAGTCTGCTCCTTTTTCTGCAACCCATTCCAATACTGTATATACTTCTTCTATTGCAATCGGATATCTTGCTTCAGGAGATAGGCTGTAATTTGTAAATACAACCGCTGCATTTGACCCAACCGCTAGTTCACGAATTAAACGATCATGTGTATGGGCATTTCCAAATACCCATCCTGCACCATGTGTATATAAAATAACTGGTAGTTTAACTGCAGATGTATGCTCTGGACGGACAATTTTAATGGAAACTTGATTCGTTGGTCCACCCTCAATAAACAATTCCTTTACTTCCACAGGTAATTTTTCTATCTCTCCAGATTGTACTTCATCTACTGCGACTCTTCCTTGTTCTGGCTCCAAATCGAATAAATATGGAGGGTTAGCCGTATCTTCTGTAAACTTTTTAGCCGCTGGTTCTAATATAATTTGATGTTTGTTTTTCATGATTATCTGCTCCTTATAATTTTCTAAAATTAAATTGCTCACAACTAAAATAATTAAAATTTTTTACTCCTATTCGCTATATGATTTCTTCTCATTAGCATAGAGAGTAACATTTTATAACTTATGGTTAAAAATTATAAAATTAAATTGTACACAACTTAATTTTATAATACCCATTTCCCTTCTTTAAGTCAACCTATTTTAAAAAAAAAGCTGAATAAAAAGTCTTTTCTAAAAACCTTTTGCCTCAGCTCTTCACACTATTACAAACTTTCTACTACCCCTTCTAACACTTCTTTTGCATTTTGGACATGATCACTATCTTCTGATTTCACCATTTTCACAAGAAAGCTTCTCATTAGTCGCATTTTGAGCCCTTTAACATGAACGGTTCCTGCAAACTCTACTTGAGTACCTTCAGGAATCTCTGAAAAACGATATGCATAGTCAATAGTTAATCCATTCGAGCTACTACGTCGTGTAAACCTTACATTTTTTTCATAAGATAAATATTCTATTTCTGCATACACCTTATTACCCCGCACATTTCTAACTTCTGTATATTTTGTACCGACGCCTATCGGCTCATCTGTTTTTTTCTCTGTTGATTCCACTTTATTCATATATTCTGGAGCATTTGCCATATCTGCAAAATAGGCAAACACTTCTTCAATGGGCTCACAAATAATTACACTCGCATTAAAATCAGCCATTTTTCCACCTCAATAGGATCTCTCTTTTTTAATTTAATTATTTCTATTATAGCGAATACCATATGGAATTGAATAATTGATTTCAAAAGTTCCATGGAATGTAAGCAGATATTTATTGAAAATGAGTGATTACTCACTTTACAAACTATTTCTTCTATCGTAATATATGAAGTGAGTAATCACTCACAAACTTAGAAAGGTGGTCTTTACATGATTGTACCATCCATTGTTTCTGTTAAAAATCTTTCCAAATCATTTGAAAAAAAACGAATTTTAAATGCTATCGACTTACAAGTTTATCCTGGCGAAATTTTAGGATTGCTCGGTCCTTCAGGAGCTGGAAAAACAACACTTATAAAAGAGATTATTGGTTTAGATTTACCTGATAATGGTTCCATTCATGTATTGGATGAAAAAATGCCAAATCTGAACATAATGTCAAAAATCGGATATATGGCACAAGCTGACGCTTTATACCAAGATTTAACCGCTAGAGAAAATCTTGATTTCTTTGCTAGATTATATGGATTAAAAGGAATAGAGAAGAAAAATAGAATCGAAAGTACTGCCATTTTAGTAGAGTTGTCTGAACATCTTTCCAAGCCTGTATCCCAGTATTCAGGGGGAATGAAAAGAAGGTTATCTATTTGTATTGCACTGTTAAACAATCCAAAGCTTCTTATTTTAGATGAGCCTACAGTAGGGATTGATCCAATTCTCCGAAAAGCTATCTGGCAAACCTTCAACAAGCTTAAAGAGAATGGGACGTCGATTATTGTAACTACACATGTTATGGATGAAGCAGAAAAATGCGATCGACTAGGAATGATAAGAAATGGTCAACTTATTGCTATCGATACTCCAAGCAACTTGATGAGTAACTGTAATGCACAGACGATGGAAGAAGCATTTTTATATTATGGAGGTTTAGCAAATGAGAATTAATGCACTAGTATTGCGCATTATAAAACAGTTCTACCGTGACAAACGAACCCTTGCATTGATGATTTTAGCTCCTATTCTCATATTAACTTTAGTAAATCTAGTATTTAATGGGGATGACTATGAAACAAAAATAGGCTTAATTAATGTGCCTGAACCTATAAGTACAGCCTTTGAAAAAGAAGATTTACGAACCTCCATCTATAAATCGGAAGCAACAGCAATAGCCTCGTTAAAGGCTGGGGACATCGATGCTTATTTCGCTGTAGAAAATGGAAAGACCAAATTAATGGTAGAAGGAAGCGATCCCTCCATTAGCAAAGCAACCACAGCAAAGATACAGGGAGCCATGCAAAGTCTATCTCCTAATGAAGCAGCAATTGATGTAGACGCACTTTACGGCTCTATTGATATGAAACAATTTGATGCATTCGGTCCTATTTTACTTGGATTTTTTGCATTCTTCTTTGTTTTTCTAGTAGCCGGTGTATCCTTTTTAAGAGAAAGAACAACGGGTACATTAGAACGATTGCTTTCGAGCCCTATTAGAAGATGGGAGCTTGTTCTCTCTTATATCATTGGCTTTGGTTTATTCACAATGGTGCAATCAGGAATCATCGTCCTTTATTCGGTTTATGTACTTCATATGTCAAACGCTGGTTCCATTTTATATGTATTATTAATTACATTACTGCTGGCATTAGTAGCACTTACATTAGGAATTCTCCTATCGTCCTTTGCCAATAATGAATTACAAATGATTCAATTTATTCCTATTGTCGTTGTACCACAAGTATTCTTTTCTGGATTATTTAACTTAGATACGATATCTTCTGCTATTAGTTGGATTTCTTACTTAACTCCTCTATATTATGCAGCAGATGCCCTGCGAGAAGTAATGATTCGTGGCAACGGGTTTATGGAAATAGTAGGATATCTCGTTATATTGCTTGGCTATTCCATTGTCTTGATGATTATTAATATCTTTGCTTTGAAAAAATATCGCAGTATCTAAGTTATTACATTTTCCCTTCACTATCTTATATAATTAGAGTAGATTGTATGGATAAAGGAGTTTCCTATGAATAATAGCGAGAATATATTAGAGATTATTTTAAAAGAAGAACAATCGATAACAGATAAGCAGAAAAAAATATTGATAGCTGCCATTGATGCGTTTTCTGAGAAAGGTTATGCAGCCACCTCTACTAGTGAAATTGCAAAAATGGCAGGTGTGGCAGAAGGGACGATTTTCCGTCACTACAAAACGAAAAAAGATTTACTGCTAACGCTTCTCTCTCCACTATTAAGCACATTGATTGCACCAAGAGTGATTAAAGATTTTGACAAAGTGTTAAATGTTTCTCATCATAACTTTGAAGATTTTCTACGCGCAATTGTAAAAAATAGAATGGAATTTCTGCAAAAAAATAATACATTATTTAAAATTTTAATACAAGAAATCCCCTTTCATGATGATCTCCGTGAAACATTTAAAAATCAGATTGCCGTGAAAATCTTTGGTCGTTTTCAAGAAATCATGGAATCCTATAAAGAAAAGGGAGAGATTATTTCTATTCCTTCTTTTAGCTCTGTTCGTCTAACAGTTACTTCGATTATTGGTTACTTTATCGCTCGCCATATCCTCCTTCCCGATATACAGTGGGATGACGAAGAGGAAATCGAACGAACCATTCAGTTTATTCTTTTTGGATTAAAACCTCGTGAATAGGCCATTCTTATAAAAAAAACGGTGGATGAACTCATTAATACTAAGTTCATCCACCATTTTTTAATGCGAGCAAAAAATTTGCTGCCTCTTATACCTCTAATGCTTTTCTAATCGCTTGAGCTACGCCACTTTCTTCATTTGTTCCTGTCACAAAATGGCATTGACGTTGAATATCTTCCACTGCATTACCCATTGCTACTGCTCTGCCTGCTTTTTGAAACATGGAAACATCATTATAATTATCCCCAATTGCCATCGTGTTTGAAAGAGAAATATTACGAGCGTTCACAAACTTCTCTAGGGCCACTCCTTTTTGTGCATGAACAGAAGTAATTTCTAAGTTCTCCTTACCAGAAGCACTTATTGCTACCCCTACAAGCTTAGTCAACTCTTCTCTAACATTGCCTAAAACGATTGGATCAAAATGGAAGGCTAATAATTTATAAATAATTTGGTCATCATCTTCAAATAATTCTTCATAGCTATCTAATTGGTGAATAACCGCTAATCGTTCTTCAGCCGCTCTTTTTATCTCTTCCATATCCTTAACATGGCCACTCACAGTAAAGATATCCATAATAAGGGATCTGGCTACTGTTTTATCTACTGTATACGTACCTCTATTGGTGTAAACCTCATAATATACTTGATGTTTATGTAAAAGTTCCGCAATTTGTCTCGCTAGACCTTTACTTAATGGGTTCGTATCAACGATGACATGCTCATTTGTTCTTATTTCTGCCCCATTTGCACAAATCATCGGTGTGATAATTCCAGCATCCTTTAAAAGATCTCCAGCTTCTTCATACGCACGGCCAGTAGCAATTACTACTTCTACACCCTTAGCTTGTGCATCTTTAATTGCTTCTCGATTTTCTTCTGTAATTTCTTGCGTGGATGTTAATAACGTACCATCCATATCAATCGCTATACATCTAATCATCTAAACACCCTCAAATCTTTTATTCATCTTAATTATTTTCGAATTCTCATACTCCTGTATCATCATATCATGAAAGAACAAGCAACAAAAGGAAGAGAACTTTAAGAGTCGCTTGTCTTTTTGTAAATTATTTTGCGGATTCTGCGGCTTTTCTTGCAACTTCTGCATTTTTACTTGCAACTTTCTCAACTTACTTGCAACTTCTGCGGCTTTTCTTACAGCTTCTGCAACTTTTCTTGCAACTTTCTCAACTTACTTGCGACTTTAGCTGCTTTTCTT
>NZ_JVDT01000124.1:18164-18240 GCF_001076885.1 Bacillus sp. 522_BSPC | reverse complement strand
AGTGGTCCTCAAGGTAACAGAGAATCGTTCTCTAAGCCCGAATGGCAGAAAAAGTGGTCCTCAAGGTAACAGAGAA
>NZ_JVDT01000124.1:177-18064 GCF_001076885.1 Bacillus sp. 522_BSPC | reverse complement strand
AGAAAAAGTGGTCCTCAAGGTAACAGAGAAGCGTTCTCTAAGCCCGAATGACTAAAAAAGCGAGCATCATGGTAACAGATCCTCTTTCAGAAATACCAATAAGTGAACAAAGTGCCAATCAGTTCAAGCAAACATCCCCCGACCATCTCCTAATAAAATTTTGGTTTTACATATTTAAAATAAATATAGACATTTACAATTTCAAGTATATACATTATAATGAAAGCGATAACAGTTCGGAGGTGCCATTCATGAAAAAAGAGCAGGTAATCAATGAATATCAAGAATATAAAGGATCTGGAAGAAAGCCCGAAGATTTTGATGCATTTTGGGACAAGGCGTTACAAGAGCTAGATAATCAAAGCTTAGATTATACATTAGAAAAAGTAGACATTCCTTCAAAAATTGCGGATTTTTACAATTTATATTTTACGGGGGTAAAAGGGGCAAAAGTAAGATGCCAATATATTCGTCCGAAGAAAATAGAAGGAAAAGTGCCAGGTATGCTAATGTTTCATGGCTACCATGGAGACAGTGGGGATTTTGGTGATAAGCTTTCTTGGGTAACAGAAGGGTTCGCCGTTCTTGCAATGGATTGCCGGGGACAAGGCGGAGAATCAGAGGACCATACAACTGCAAAAGGAACGACATTAAAAGGATTAATTATCCGTGGTGTCGAAGAAGGGCCAGAGAGCCTTTATTATCGAAGTGTATTTTTAGATACTGCTCATGCGGCAAGAATTTTAATGAGCATGGAGGAAGTGGATGAAGAGGCTATTTCTATTCAGGGAGCTTCACAGGGTGGTGCTTTGTCGTTAGTCTGTGCGGCGTTGGAACCGCGGGTGAAAAAAGTAGTCGCGCAATACCCATTCCTTAGCGATTATCGCAAGGTGTTTGAGCTAGATATTAATTCATCTGCATATGAGGAATTGGCATATTGGTTCCGATTCCGGGATCCAATGCATGACAGAGAAGAGGAATTTTTCAATACATTAGAATATATTGATTTACAGCATTTGGCGCCAAGAATTAAGGCGGAAGTGAAATGGGCCATTGCGCTAGAAGATGGAGTTTGTCCGCCGGCAACACAATTTGCTGTATACAATCAGATTTCTTCACCAAAAGAGATGATATTCTTCCCTGAGTACGGCCATGAATATTTGCCGAAGCTAGGAGATAGAGTCAGGGGGTTTTTGTTAAATGATGAGTAAAATGATTGTTTTCAATGAGGATACCTTGGAATTTCATTTAACAAATGGACTTATTAGTTATTTATTTCGCGTCATTGAAAAAACGTCCCAGCTTGAGCATCTTTACTTTGGCAAAGCGATTAGACATCGTGAAAATTTTCAATATTTATTAGAAAGAGAAATTCGTCCTTCCAACAATCAATTAGAGGGGGACCATACCTCTTCTTTAGAACATATAAGACAAGAATATCCTTCCTATGGAACAACTGATTTTCGCACACCGGCTCAGCAAATTCGCTATCCAGAGGGGGATCGAATTTCTGATTTCCGTTACGATTATCATAAAATCCTAGAAGGGAAACCAGCATTAACTGGATTGCCTGCCACCTATGTAGAGGATAAGGAAGAAGCAGAAACGCTAGAAGTAGTATTAAAAGATACGTATTCGGATATAAGCATTCATTTATTTTATACTATTTTCGCTGGAAGAAAGGCGATTGCTAGAAGTGTGAAATTTGTAAATAATGGAGAGCAAGTCTTCGATTTAGAATCGGCCATGAGCTTAAGTCTTGATTTTCCAGATAAAAACTTTGAGCTCGTTCATTTGCATGGTGCTTGGGCACGGGAAAATCATATGGAGCGAAAGCCTGTAATAACGGGTGTTCAAACTATCTCTAGTGCAAGAGGGGCGAGCAGTCATCAGCATAATCCGTTTATGGCACTTGTTCGTCCAGATACGACAGAGCATACAGGAAAAGCTTATGGATTCAGCTTCATTTATAGCGGCAATTTTTTGGCACAAGTTGAAGTTGATACGTATCAAGTGACAAGAGCGATGATTGGAATAAATCCATTCGAGTTCTCTTGGCGATTAAAGCCAAAGGAATCATTTCAAACACCAGAAGCAGTCATTGTTTTTTCGGATGAAGGATTGAATGGCATGAGTCAGACCTTCCATGAGCTTTATCGCACGAGACTTGCTCGAGGCGAATGGCGGGATAAGGAACGACCGATTCTCATCAATAACTGGGAAGCAACCTATTTTGACTTTAACGAGGAAAAGGTTGTCGAAATTGCGAAAAAAGCAGCCGAGCTTGGGGTAGAGCTATTTGTTCTAGATGATGGCTGGTTTGGCGAAAGACATGACGACACTTCTTCCTTAGGAGACTGGTTTGAAAATAAAGACAAATTGCCAAATGGCATAAAGGGTTTAGCAGAGAAGATTCATGCGTTAGGCCTAAAATTCGGTCTATGGTTTGAACCTGAAATGATTAATAAAGGAACAAAGCTTTTTGCAGAGCATCCAGATTGGCTTATTCATGTCCCTGGAAAAAGAACATCCCATGGCAGAAATCAGTTTGTCCTTGACTATTCTCGACAAGAAGTTGTCGATCGTATTTTTGAACAGATGGATGCAATTCTTTCAACGAGCAAAATTGACTATATTAAGTGGGATATGAACCGTTATATTTCTGAGGTATTCTCGATTGCTTTGCCAAAGGAGCAACAAGGGGAAGTGTTCCATCGATATATTTTAGGTGTCTATTCTCTATATGAAAGATTACTTCAAAAATATCCTCACTTGTTAATTGAGTCCTGTGCAGGAGGTGGGGCAAGATTTGACCCAGGTATGCTCTATTATGCTCCGCAAGCATGGGCAAGTGATGATACAGATGCTGTAGAGCGATTGAAAATTCAATATGGTACGTCCATGGTTTATCCACTTTCTAGTATTGGAAGCCATGTATCAGCCGTTCCAAACCATCAAGTTGGTAGAATGACAAGTTTAGATACGCGAGCGAATGTTGCTTTCTTTGGTACTTTTGGCTATGAATTAGACATTACAAAAATGACTGAAGAGGAGCATGCAAAGATAAAGGAGCATATTGCTTTCTTTAAAAAGCATCGCAAGCTGATTCAGCAAGGGACGTTTATCCGTCTACAAAGTCCTTTTACGAAAAATGAAACAGCGTGGATGGTTGTCTCAGAGGATCGAGCAGAAGCAATTGTCGGCTACTATGAAGTTTTAGCAAAGCCAAATAGACCTTACGAGCGTTTGCAGCTAAAAGGCTTAGCAGCAGATAAATTATACACAATAAACAATGAAGTAGTGCGCTATGGCGATGATTTAATGGAAATCGGTCTCCTTTTCGCAGGAAATTATATTGACCGTGCCAGCGAATACTGGTCAAGAGAGCATATAACGGATTACAACAGCAAAATATTTTATTTAACAGCGAAACAATAAAGGAGAAATGAACATGAAAAAGTTCCCAGAAAATTTTTGGTGGGGTGCAGCGACATCAGGACCACAGAGTGAAGGACGATTTAATAAACAACATGCAAATGTATTTGACTACTGGTATGAGAAAGAGCCTGAAGCATTCTATAATCAAGTCGGACCAGATACAGCGTCCAACTTTTATAATAGCTATGTAGAAGATATAGCGTTAATGAAAGAAATTAACTTAAACTCTGTTCGTACTTCTATTCAATGGACACGTTTAATTGATGATTTCGAAACAGCAAGCCTAAATGAAGATGGTGTACGTTTTTATAACAATGTCATCGATGAATTTATTAAGCAAGGGATTACACCTGTAATGAACCTACACCATTTTGATTTGCCAGAAGAGCTATATCATAAATATGGGGGCTGGGAGTCTAAGCATGTTGTCGATCTTTTTGCCAAATATGCTCGCCGTTGCTTCGAATTATTCGGGGATCGCGTAAAGCATTGGTTCACTTTTAATGAGCCAATGGTCATTGTCGATGGTCAATATTTATATCAATTTCATTATCCAAAAGTAGTCGATGGGAAAAAAGCAGTACAGGTAGCATACAATCTAAACCTAGCATCTGCAAAAGCGATTAAAGAATTCCGTGCCTTAAAAATGAATGAGAAGGGTGCAAAAATTGGTACAATCCTAAACTTAACTCCTTCTTATCCAGCAAGTGATAAGAAGGAAGATGTGGAAGCAGGTCGAATTGCAGATCTATGGCGCAATGAAATGTTCCTGCACACAGCTGTTTACGGAGAGTTTCCAAAAGCGTTAGTGGAACTTTTAACAAAGGATAAAGTGATTTGGGAATCAACAGACGAAGAGCTTTCGCTTTTAAAAGAAAATACAATTGATACGCTTGGCGTCAACTTCTATCACCCATCTCGCGTAAAAGCACCAGATGTAGCACCAAATAGTGTCGGAGATTGGATGCCAGATCGTTACTATGATAATTACGCAATGCCAGGCCGCCGTATGAACTTAGATAAGGGATGGGAAATATTCCCTGAAGCCCTTTACGATATTGCCATCAATATTCGCGACAACTACAAAAATATCGAATGGTTCGTATCGGAAAATGGAATGGGTGTTTCCCGTGAAGAACGTTTCTTAAATGAAGAGGGCGTAATCGAGGACGATTACCGCATCGAATTTATCCAAGAGCATTTAGAATGGGTTCATAAAGGAATCGAAGAAGGCTCTAATTGCTACGGCTACCATTTATGGACACCAATCGATTGCTGGAGCTGGATGAACGCCTACCGCAACCGTTATGGATTTATCTCCAATAATATTCATACACAGGTTAAAACCATTAAAAAGTCAGGTCATTGGATCAAAGAAGTAAGTGCCAATAATGGGATTGAATAATTAGTAAGAAGATCATCGCATATCTTTTGCGATGGTCTTTTCTTAAAGCATATAATAATAGTGAAAACGCACACAAAAGTGGAGGTATTCATATGTCGTTATTAGTAATGGATATAGGCGGGTCTTCTGTAAAGTTTGCCGTATGGGAAAAAGAAGAACTAGTGGACAAAGGATCTTTCGTCACACCTAAAACATGGGATGAGATGAAGCAGGAGATGGTCCAGCTAAAAAATAAAATGGAAGCAATATATCAAATTGACGGTGTGGCAATCAGTGCTCCAGGTGCCGTTAACCAGAGCAAAGGTGTCATTGAAGGGGCAAGTGCAGTTCCTTATGTCCATCACTTTCCCATTTTTTTCGAGCTAGAGGAGCTTTTTGGCTGCCCTGTTTCGATGGAAAATGATGCGAACTGTGCAGCGCTTGCGGAAGTATGGAAAGGAGCAGCAAAAGGACTGCAAAATGTTTTGTTTGTTGTTATAGGCTCTGGAATTGGCGGATCAGTTATCGTCGACGGGAAAATACGTCACGGAAAGCATCTATTTGGCGGCGAATTCGGATACATGCTTTTAAAAGATGATCAAACATTCAGCGACCTAGGTACTGCGGTGAAAATGGCACAGCGTTATTCCAAACGGAAGCAATTAGAAAGGGAATTAAGCGGCAAGGAAGTATTTGAGCTCGCAGAACAAGGAGATGACATTGCACAAGAAGAGGTAGAAACATTTTATCACTATTTAGCAACAGGCATCTATAATCTGCAATACAGCTTTGATCCAGAAAAAATCATTATCGGCGGCGGTGTCTCTAGCAAGGAAGACTTACTTGACAAGCTGAACAAATATCTCGAAAAAGTTGTAAAAAGCGCGAAAATCGCTCCATTTGTTCCAGAAGTAGCAATTTGCGAATTTCGAAACGATGCGAATTTAATTGGGGCAGTATATAATTATCAGCTTGCGTTTGGAAGGTAGCGGTCGCAAGAAAAGAGTCGGAGTCGCAAGAAAAGGTGCGAAGGGCGCAAGAAAAAGAGTCGGAGTCGCAAGTAAAGTAGAGAAAGTCGCAAGAAAAACTGGAGAAGGCGCAACTAACTCAGTGAAAGGCGCAAGTAACAGCGCCAAACCCACAAGTAAACTAGCAAAATGCGCATGTAAAACGGCTAAACTCACAAACAAACTGGTACTGTTTCGACGAAGTGGTGATTAACCACCAAATGTTCTACCTAAAGTCTAATAAATTGCTAGTCCACTATGTTTTTTTTTCAAAAAGTAGCAGTTAAAATACTTGGAGAAGAGGGATTGATTATGTATATTGCGAATGAACATAGATATGAAAAGATGAAATACAACCGTGTTGGGAAAAGTGGGTTGAAATTATCGGCGTTATCATTAGGGCTATGGCATAATTTTGGGGATGTTGATTTATTTGAGAATAGTCGTGCTCTTGTGAGAAGAGCGTTTGATCTAGGTATCACGCATTTTGACTTAGCGAATAACTATGGACCTCCTGCTGGTAGTGCGGAAGAGAATTTTGCGAAGATTATGGAAAAGGATATGAGGCCATATCGGGATGAATTAATTATTTCCACGAAAGCAGGCTATGGGATGTGGGCTGGTCCTTATGGAGATGGAGGTTCGAAAAAGTATTTAGTAGCTAGTCTGGATCAAAGCTTAAAGCGAATGGGGCTTGAGTATGTAGATATTTATTATCATCATCGTCCAGATGAAGAGACTCCTTTAGAGGAAACGGCGGAAGCATTGGACTTATTGGTGCGTCAAGGGAAGGCTCTCTATGTTGGCGTTTCGAACTATACTCCAGAGCAAACTAGAGAGATTGCTGAAATTTTTGCAGTGAAAAAAACGCCATTCATTATTCATCAGCCTTCCTATAGCATGTTTAACCGCTGGATTGAAGAAGGCTTGAAGGATGTCCTTGTTGAAAAACAACTTGGGGCTATTGCCTTCAGTCCCCTTGCTCAAGGATTATTGACAGACAGATATCTAAATGGGATTCCAGAAGATTCTCGTGCAAATCGCGAAACGGGGTTATGGCTACATAAAGAAAATGTGGACCAAACGCTTGATAAAGTAAAAGCATTAAACAATATTGCTAAAGAACGAGGGCAAACACTTGCAGAAATGGCGGTTGCTTGGATTTTACGCGATGGAATTGTCACGAGTGTTCTAATTGGTGCAAGTAAAGTGAGTCAGATTGAAGATAATGTGAAAGCTTTAAATAACATTCACTTTAGTAAAGAAGAGCTAGCGGCTATAGACAGCATTTTAATGGCATAAAAAGAGCAAACCCACTGCCCAAGTGGGTTTGCTTATTTTTATTAATCTTCTAAACGCTTAATCATTTCCAAGCACATTCTTGCATTATGGTATGGGCATTTCCATGAATCAACAATATTCTCTGGCGTACTGTATTTAGGATCACGCAGGGAAGAAATAACCTCCCCGTTTGCATCAATGCGGGAGTACCATTCGCCACCCTCTCGTTTATCCAGAATAGACGCTTGAATATATGTCCAAACCTCTTCACTGTATCTTAAATAGTTTGGGATATTTGTTAGTTCATAGGCATTATGAAAGCCAATGACAGCTTCCGCCTGGCCCCACCAGACTCTTGTTGGGCGGATAATGTCGTTTGCCTTGCAATCCATCAGTGATCCATCTTCAGCTCGTCCTTCTCTAGCGACTTCAAGTGCCATCAGCTTATTAATTTCCACTACTTCGGGACGATCAAGCTTTGTTACTTCCATCGCTTCCGTTAATAGCCAGCTTGTTTCAATATCATGCCCAAACGAAAATGTGTCTTTAATACTATTCCAATTTTGATCAAAGGCAGCTTGGCAATAATGCTTTTCATGGTTAAAAATATGTGTATGGAACAGTGTTAATAGATTATCGATTTTATTTAATAGCCCTTCGTCTGGCCAAATTTGGTAGAGTGTTGTATAAGCTTCGATAATATGCAAATGGCTATTTGTTGTAAAAGCAGCCTCCGCTCCTTCATTTAATAAAACATTTTCTTTCTTTGTCCAATCAGCATTAAATTCCTCTAAATAGCCGTTGGAGTCTTCTGAATAGCAAATATTTTCAATGATATGAAATAGGTTTTTGGCTAAGGTTAATACTTCCTCACTTTTTGATATCTTATAGTATTCGCTTAAGCCATAGAGTGCAAAACTTTGTGCATAGACGTGCTTGGAAGAGATGACAGGATCTCCTTTGTAGTCAACAAGCCAATAGATGCCACCATTTTCCTGATCCCAAAGCTTATTTTTCAAAAAATCATAGGCATGGTGTGCTGCTTCTAAATAGGCGGGGTCTTGTTTATATTGATAGGCAGCGGAAAAGGCCCATAGGTTTCTAGCACCTAAAACGCCCCCTTTATGGGCCTCTGGATGCACCTTTAATTGATAATCAACTACTCCGTAAAAACCCCCATACTCCTTATCAACTAAATTCAACCAAAATGGCAAAATACGATTCTCTAACTCTTTGATAAACTCCACTTTTTTCAATGGAAACTCCTCCTTAACAATTCATTTTTTATCCTTTGACAATATTTCGAATCCATTTCTTTGTATAAGTCCTTTTTATACCCAAGAAGGCACGAATAAAATCATGTGAGTTTGCAAGTGCGTAGACTGCAAACAAAGGGAACTGAAAATAAACGCCTAATGCTGCTAGCGGAAGACCAACTAGCCAAACGCCAATCGTATCCAACCACATTACATATTTAGTATCCCCACCAGCTCGAAGGATGCCTACATTGTTGATATAGTTTAAATTTTTGGCAATGGAATAGGGAATATAAACAAAGAAAACGCCATATACAAGTTGTTCTACTTCTGGTGTAAGCTGATAAAGGGATAATACGTGTGGCAAAGCAATCAGAATGAGAATGCCTACAATGACAGATGTGCCTGTTGTAATGCGGATAAAATTCTTTGCATACTGAAAAGCACCGTTCTTATCATTTGCTCCAAGCTGATTTCCGATCATCACAGCAGATGCATCACTTATCCCCGTAAACACACAAGTGAAGATAAAAATAATCGGATCAATCATGGAAATAGCAGCTGTCTGATTCGTTCCCATTGTCGCATAGAGCCAGAAAAAGAGCGTATCCCCAAGCGTCCAAGTACCATGGTTAATAATCGATGGCAATGTAATCTGAAAGTACTGCTTGCTTAAATTACTTCGAAAAACATCGAGATTCTTTTTAATAATCGAAAAAGAAATAAACTCTTTTTTTACAAGAAGCATGAATAAAAGAGCCGTTTGGATGATACGCGCGATTAAGGTTGCAATCGCAGCACCCTCTACGCCAAGTGTTGGTGCCCCGAAGTTTCCATAAATAAGAATGTAGTTTAATAGCGTATTAACTAATAAAGCAATTACGCTATAGTAGGTCGGTTTTCGCACCTCCCCTGTTGTTTTTAAAGCGATTACAAAAATCATCGATAGCGCAGTGAATACATACGAGTAGCCGATGATTTTCAGGAATTCCCCACCCAATTGTTTAACAGACACATCCGAAGAAAAGAAGCCAAGGATTGGAAAGGAGAAGAACTGTGTCAAAAGGGTAAACATAAGAGAAAACACTGCGGTGAGTACGCTTACAAAAATAACGGAACGACTAACCCCATTTTTATTTCGTGCTCCCCAATATTGGGCACAGAAAATCGTTGCCCCACTAGCGAAACCTTGCAGCAATATCGTTGGGATTTGCGTGAATTTATTAGCAATTCCTACAGCTGCAATACTATCTACCCCTAATCTGCCCACCATAATTGAATCAATTATATTGAGACCAGATGTAATCAGAAGTTGAATAGTAATAGGAATAGTGAAATACAACATTTTCCTATAATACTCTTTCTTGGTATCTTCCATTCAGTCACTTTCTTTCTATTAAATTGTCTATTTTTTCTCCCGATTTGGTCTTTACTTATCGGAAGTCGAAATATATAATTAATTTACAACAAAAGTATAGACAATTCAATACAAAACTTTATATTTTATTAAGGACAACGATGAATAGGGGGGAATCTATATGGAATTCATTAAAGGGTTTAGCTTTGGATTCATGAACAAAAGGGGCGAATGGCAAGATGCTAGAACAAAAGAATCACTGCATTTGGTAAAAGAAAGGTGTGCAGTTGAACATATTGTCCTCACAGTTGTAGCAGAACAAGACACGCCACAATCCATCACGATTAATTGGAAGGATCACCCGAATGTAGTCAGTGATGAAGAAACAGTGGAATTAATTGAATGCGCTAACAAAATGGGGTTAAAGGTTATTTTAAAGCCGATGGTTAATGTTTCCGACGGTACGTGGCGTGCACATATTAATTTTTTTGATACCGATGTTCCATGTGAGCCAAAATGGTCAGAGTGGTTTGCTTCCTATAATGCATACATTCTTCACTATGCAAAAATAGCTGAGCAAATGAAGTGCCCAATGTTTGTAATCGGCTGTGAGCTGGTAAATGCAGACAGAAGAGAGTCCGAGTGGCGTAACCTTATTAAGGAGGTTCGCAAAGTTTATAGTGGATTAATTACCTACAATTGTGATAAATACCAAGAGGATGTCTTAAAATGGTGGGATGCGGTCGACGTAATTTCATCTAGCGGCTATTATCCAATTGACGCATGGGAAACACAATTAGATCGTATTGAAAAAGTAGTAGAGAAGCACCAGAAACCATTCTTTTTCTGTGAAGCAGGCTGCCCAAGCTGGACAGGCGGAGAGTTACTTCCAAATGATTGGACAAAAAGAGGCGAGTTCAGCGAAGAAGTCCAAAAAAGATGGTACGAAGCCATGTTCAAAGCAACAAGTAAACGAAGCTGGGTCAAAGGCTTTGCATTATGGGATTGGAAAGCCCATCTCTATCCAATCGAAAAAGCAGGCAGTGATCAAGATTACGCTGTTTATGGGAAAGCTGCTGAGAAGGTAATTAAGGATTATTATTCATCAGTTGGTGGAGAGTAAGGATGTGTAGAGGTTAGTATGGAATGAAGGCTAGTTTTAATGTAGTTAATGGAGGAAGTGGTGTTCACCCAAGAGATGAAAACCAAAAGCAACGGAGCCAAAGGGAAAAGCAGCGTTCATCAAAGAAAGGAAACCCAGAAGCTCTAAACAGCACAAACAAACAGCAACCAAAATAGAAAACACCTAAAATGAACACGCTTACCGTATTACGGAACCACGTAAAAATATTTGTCATTACTTTTATAATAAAAGACTATACAAATTAAAAACTTCATGGTAGAATATGTTTGTAAGCGCTTAATGTAAAGGTTTTAAATATGCTTCAACTCTTTATATGACCTAATTATTTGGAGGGAAAATAAAATGGGGATCAAAAAAGGTAACAAACTATTTCGATTTGGCCTAATTGCTAGTGCAGCTGCGTTAATGCTAGGTGCTTGTAGTAGCGATTCAGAAAAGCAAGGTGAGAAAGGGGCAGACGGTAAAGAGACAATCACTTTCATTAACCACAAAACAGACTGGTCTGGGAATGGTAAATGGGATGAGTACATTGCACAATTTAATGAAGAGCATCCTGACATTGAAGTAAAAGTAGAAACAATTACAGACTATGCAGGCCAAATGCAAATTCGTATGAATTCAAAAGACTATGGCGATGTATTAATGGTTCCAACGACTATTAAGCCAGAAGACAATGCAAACTTTTTTGAGCCACTTGGCGATCAGAAAGAATTAGAAGAAAAATACTTACTATTAACAGACCGTGCATATGACGGTGTATCATACGGTATTCCAATTGCAGTAAATACAACAGGAGTTCTTGTTAATATGAAAGTGTTTAATGATGCTGGAATTACAGAATTCCCAAGAACACCAGAAGATTTCTTAACAGCTTTAGGAAAAATTAAAGAATCGAATCCGGATATTACGCCATTATATACAAACTATGCATCAAACTGGGCAATGTCTAACTGGGATTTCGTACGTGAATCTGCAGCAGGCGATCCAAACTTCACAAATGAGCTAACAACAGATAAAACGCCATTTGATGATGGAAAACCTATGAATACTATTTACAAATTGCTTTATGATTCTGTAAAAGAAGGCTATACAGAAGCAGATCCAACCACAACAGATTGGGAACAATCTAAGCAAGACCTTGCTGATGGAAAAGTGGCGGCAATGGTATTAGGAAGCTGGGCGATTGAACAGGTACAAGCATTAGCAGAAAATCCAGATGATATTCAATTTGCCGCTTTCCCAACTACACATGATGGAAAACAATATACGACAATTGGTGGAGACTACAATATCGGTATTAACGTAAATAGCGAACATAAAGAAGCAGCACGCACTTTCTTAGATTGGTTTGTAGACGAGTCTAATTATGCCGCTGATACTGGAGGCATTTCTCCAATAGTGGGAGCACAATTACCGAATGCGCTTAAATCAATGGAAACAGCTGGCGTGGAATTCTTCCAACCAACACCAGCACCTGCTGGAAAAGAATCATTATTTGCTGATATCAATAATAGCTCTGAAATTGGTTTAGGTACAACAGATGCAACAAAACAACGCATCGTGGATTCTGCTAAAGGAAACACGAAAGAATCTTTCGATGATATCATGAAAGATCTTAACGAAAAATGGGGTAAAGCAATCGAAGACGTTGGTCAATAAGCTAAGAATGATGCTAAATAAAAGACGGAGCTTATAGATTAATGAAAACGGTTAAAAACAACAATTGATAGAAAAGAGTTTTTAAAAATGGGGGTTATCTTAAAAGAGTCAATCTCTTAAGATAACCTTCGTTAATTATAAGTTTAGGCAAATAGACGAAACACAGCAAGAGAATACCACCATACTTTGTAGCTATTATTTATTCATTGTACGTTTGCTATAACAAAAGAGAGTTTCGTCTTTGTTAATTTCAAATTTTGCTCCGGCGCCAACAGAGGTGAAAAATTTTCCATAAATAGGCGTTATCGAAAGAATAAAGAGGTGTAGGCAAGATGAATAAATTTAAATTGGGATACGATGGGCAAAGAAGATTAATCATTGTATTGTTCTCCGCACTACCAGTATTTTTGCTTTTGTTATTTTCATATTACCCATTATTAAAAATGGTCCAGTATAGCTTTACAAATTGGAATGGAATAAGCCCAACAAGTGAAAATGTTGGCTGGGATAACTATATTCGCATTTTTACTACTCCTGAATATTTCTCTGTTTTTAAAGTGAGTTTATATTATTTCTTTGCAACATTTGTGCAGTTAGGAATCGCTTTATATTTTGCAACAGTTTTAACCTTTAAAGTGAAATTTGCGAATCTTTGGAAAGGGATTCTTTTCTTCCCATACTTATTGAATGGGGTAGCAATCGGATTTATTTTCTTATACTTCTATAAAGGAGGAGGTACGTTAGATACAGTACTATCTTTCTTAGGATTAGAAGATCAAATCCGTTTATGGTTAGGAGATCGCTCGATTAATAACATATCGATGGCCTTTACTTCTATCTGGCGTTATATGGGCTTTAACTTTATTATTTTTCTTGGGGCTATTCAGTCTATTGATTCAGAAATTTATGAAGCTGCAGAGATTGATGGAGCAAATCGCTGGCAGCAATTCCGATATATTATCATGCCAAGCATTAAACAAATTATTTTCTTAAATATCATTCTTGGTATTAGTGGATCGCTTAGCGTATTCGAAATTCCTTACATTATGACAGGCGGATCAAACGGTACGAAGACATTCGTTATCCAGACAATCGACACGGCCTTTAAGTTTAGCAAAGTAGGATTAGCCTCTGCGATGGCATTAGTATTACTTGTTATTGTTATTGTTGTGACATTGCTACAGCAATACTTAACAAGAGAGAAAGGAGCGAAATAGCATGAAATCACAAGCAGGATATGAAAAACAAGCAGGAATAAAAGGCGAAAATGGATTAACGAATGCGATGATAATCAAGAATATCCTTGGATTCATCGTAAAATATGGAAGTTTGCTACTCGGAGCAGCCGTTGCCATTATCCCTGTTTTAGTTGTGATTATTGGCTCCTTTAAATCGAAGCAGGAATTTTTAACAACAGGTGTGCTAGCATTGCCGAAGAATTTTACCTTCGACAATTATGTAACTGCTTTTGTTGATGGCCAAATGCTCACTGGCTTTAAAAATACGATTCTCATCTTTATTGCATCGATTATTGGAAAGCTCCTTTTAGGAACAATGATCGCATATGTACTTGATCGCTTTAATTTTAAAATGAAGAAGGTTATTCTTGCCCTATTCCTTATTGCAACACTAATTCCTGGGATAACAACACAGGTAGCAACCTTCCAAATTATAAATGGAATGGGATTATTTAATACGATTTGGTCTGTTATTGTTCTTAACTTAGGAACGGATGTAATTGCCGTCTATATCTTTTTACAGTATTTAAAGAACATTCCTGTTTCTTTAGATGAAGCAGCCATTTTGGAAGGAGCATCTTATTTTACCATCTACCGTAAAATCATTCTTCCATTATTAAAAGCGCCGATGATTACCATTCTAATCATCAGTGGAGTAGGAATTTACAATGACTTCTACAATCCATTTCTTTACATGCCATCACCAGACTTGAAGGTAATTTCAACAGCATTGTTTGCCTTCAAAGGTCCATACGGCACAGATTGGCCAGTTATTCTTGCTGGAGTTATCATTGTAATTCTGCCAATTTTAATTGTATTCTTAACATTACAGAAGCATATTTATAACGGTGTTTCTGGTTCGGTGAAATAAGGTTTATAAGAGAAAAGGGGATGGCACTTCATAAGGTGCTATCCCCTGTTTTTTGTTAATTTGGTCTTGGTACAATATATTTTGTCAAAAAAATGGTTAGCGGTGGAGCGAAGAAGAGGAATACTAATAAATTGATGCGTACGAGAAAACTAATCGCAATTAAGGTTGCAAGTATTATAATACTGTTGAAAAAACGTCGAATACATGTATCAAAAGCGAGTGCATAAATCCACTTTTTCTTTTCATTGCCTTTCGGCGGATAAGCTAGAAAATAAATGCAGTAAATATAATAAATCCATGCAAAAAAAGTAAAGAAAACAAGTGGGAATTGAAAAAAGCCAAGCATTGGACTAACAGCAATAAAAGAATAATAAACAGAGATTAAACTAATTACAGTCAGGAAAAAGACAACAAAGGAAAGCAATTTATTGTCCTTATGTTTTTGAAAAGCTTCTTCAAAAGAAATCCGAATACTATATTCCACCTCGTTATGAATACTCTCAATGGCATGAATCAAACCAATGCCAGCAGGTACTAAACCATAAACAAAGCCACCGCGTAAAAGATACATCCAAAAATAAAACCCAGCAGTCGTATACTGAGCCACTCTGTTGATGAAAAGTATAATCTTATTATTCAATATGTTCACCCTTTTAATGTCTATATGTTAGTTATACATGCAAACAAGGGGATAATCAATAGGGAAAGGAAGGTATTTCATTCCCTTCCTTTTAAAAATGGAATGTATTCTTCTTCAACCGATTAACAATATACTCAGCCTGAACAACCATAAAAAATAAAAACAATGGAATAGCAAGCACGACAAGCTTTCGGTGCCAATGCAAATTGCGGTGGAGTAAATAGGAAGAAAATAAATTAGTCAGCACCATGTTCAACAAGTTGGTCATATAAATTCACCCTTTTTTTCTTTTAGTTTGATAACAAAGGGTCATTCTTATTCAAGTGCTTATATGGAAAAGCAATCAAGAATACTTTTATATAAGAAAGAAAAAAGGGAATTCCTGTCCTTTTGCTAGCTTTTTTTCTATATAAAAGAAAAAAGGAGTTGTTGAAATGACAATAGGATTTGATTGTGCGACAAAATTAACGGAGAAAATGGCGAGGGATTTAAAGGGGGCAGGCTTTGAATATGCCGCGCGATATTTGGGATCAAGTTGGAAGTCATTTGATAAAAAGGAGGCAGAGATTATTCAAAAAGCAGGAATCAAGCTAATTAGCATTTTTCAAAAAAGTGCCAATAAACTTTCCTATTTTACCGAAAAGCAAGGAATCACAGATGGAAAAGACGCAGAAAAATGGGCTAAAGCAGTCGATCAACCAGAAGGAACGGCAATCTATTTTGCCGTTGATTGTGATATAACGGGTAAGCAAATGGCAAATATCCAAACCTATTTATCAGCCGTGAAAAAGCAATTGCCGTCCTATAAGGTAGGGATTTATGGTTCCTATGCGGTGATGTATGCGATGAAGAACGATGCCGATTATTTTTGGCAAACCTATGCGTGGTCCCGCGGGGAAGTAGCACCATTTATTCACATGTATCAGCACGAGAATAATATTATCATCGAAGGGGTCAATATCGATCGAAATCGAATTATGCAAAGTCCAGGACATTGGGGAGCGGCGGAAGCTGTGCAGACCAGTAAGTATACTGTTCAACAGGAAACGGGCGCTTTTCTGACAGCTGCTGATGCCAAATCTGGGAAAAATAAAAAAGGGACCGTCAAGCCGGGAACCTATGCAATTTTTAATACCTCCCAAGGAATGATAAATGTTACGAAAGTGGAGGGCAAGCCGGGATCTTGGATCAATCCCCATCATGAAACGATTCATATTGTGTCAAGTGGGGAAACGTTAACGAAAATCGCGAAAACCTATAGCACCACCATTCAAGCGATTCAAGCAAAGAATCCGCAGATTAAGAATATTAACCTTATCTATGTGGGCCAGGTAATAAAAATATAATTTGACTAGACAAATTATGGTATTAATAAAGGGTTTTCAAGAGAGGATAGCGAATGAATAAATGAGGTGAATAAAAAGATGAAATCATTTGAGAAAGAAGTTCGATGGGGAATTATTGGCTGTGGAGACGTAACAGAGGTTAAAAGCGGACCAGGGTTTCAGCTCGCTGAAAATTCTAAGCTAGTCGCTGTAATGAGGCGGAATGGCGAATTGGCAAAAGATTATGCAGAGCGTCATCATGTTCCTAAATGGTATGACGATGCAAAAGCTTTGATTAATGATCCAGAGGTTGATGCTGTTTATATCGCTACCCCTCCAGGTTTTCATAAAGAATACACGATTCTTGCAGCTAAAGCAGGCAAACCAGTGTATGTAGAAAAACCAATGGCAAGAAATTATCAGGAATGTCAAGACATGATTGAAGCATGTAAACAAGCAGAGGTACCTTTATTTGTAGCCTATTATCGACGAGCACTTCCTCGTTTTTTGAAAATAAAAGAAATCATCGACAGCGGCGTATTAGGGGATATTCGATTTGTGCGAACAATCCAATATCAGCCAGCGTTAAAAGATGATCAAGCATGGAGAGTGCAGCCCGAGCTTGCTGGCGGCGGCCTTTTCCTTGATTTAGCAAGTCATACATTAAATATTCTTGATTTTCTGTTTGGTCCCATTAAAGAAGCAAAAGGATTCGCATCCAATCAAAATGGCAGCTACCAAGCGGAAGATATCGTAACCGGCACCTATCTATTTGAGTCAGGCGTTCACGGGACAGGCACTTGGTGTTTCAGTGCCCATGACCATATCGACGAAAACGAAATCGTCGGCAGCAAAGGCAAACTTACTTTCGCAACCTTTGGCAACGGCCCAATTACCTTCACGACTCCAGAATCAAAAGAAGAGTGGGTAATCGAAAATCCTCGCCACATCCAACAGCATCTGATTCAATTGATGGTGGATGAATTAACAGGAAAAGGAACTAGCCCAAGCACAGGTGTTAGTGGAGCAAGAACGAATTGGGTAATGGACCAGCTGATAAAAGGGTATTATCAATAATAAAACGGGGAGAAAAACATTTCTTTTGGGGAGTGTTTCTTTTTTTGGTGGGAGGAAGTGTGAAAGTGTATGGGGGAAGAACTGCTGAAGTTATTAGAGGAATTTGAAAACCAGATTAAGATGGGATTTTGTTTTGATGGACCGGTTTGAGGAGGAGCCGTCTCTGAGCCCAAAAACAAGAAAAAGTAGAGGGAAAGGTAACAGAGAAGC
>NZ_JVDT01000124.1:0-77 GCF_001076885.1 Bacillus sp. 522_BSPC | reverse complement strand
AAAGGTAACAGAGAAGCCGTCTCTGAGCCCGAAAGCAAGAAAAAGCAGAGGAAAAGGTAACAGAGAAGCCGTCTCTG
>NZ_JVDT01000123.1 GCF_001076885.1 Bacillus sp. 522_BSPC | reverse complement strand
GCACTTGTGTTTTTCACAATCAACGCATTTGCACTTGTCTTTCCCGCAATCCTCGCATTTGCACTTGTGTTTTTCACAATCAACGCATTTGCACTTGTCTTTCCAGCAATCCTCGCATTTGCACTTGTTTTTCCCGCAATCCTCGCATTTGCACTTGTTTTTCCCGCAATCCTCGCATTTGCACTTGTTTTTCCCGCAATCCTCGCATTTGCACTTGTGTTTTTCACAGTCAACGCATTTACACTTGTGTTTTTCACAGTCATCGCATTTGCACTTGTCTTTTTCACAGTCATCCGATCTGCAATGATGCTTTCCATGATGCTCAAAATAATGTTTTCCCTTTTCACTGTGTTTAAGTTTAAACACGGATTTTGACTTTCCAGTACATATACTTTCGTTAATGTATATTTTTGGGCCCCCAACGCTTCTATGACATTGATTGCATCGTTGGAAGCCCCTACACCCACAGGATCTATTTATAAAAAACATACAAAAGCTTCCTCCCCATATTCTTGAAAGATACTATCAATATATGTATATTGGGTTTCTTGGCATGGGCTGATTAACCAATATAAACACCCATTTTTGGGTGTTTATATTGGTTAATTCACCTACAATACAAATTTAGTTCAAAATTAGCTATGCTTTTTTTCAGAAATTCCTCATAAATAATAAACAGGGATTCTTCTTTAAAAATATTAAAGAAAAATACATTGGAGGGGATTAACTAAATTCTTGTGGGATCATTTCTTAGTTAATTATGAACATTAAGAGGGATTCTTCACACTGATGAATTATTTTGTCAAAGTTCATTACTTATAGACAAAGTCTTGTCGCACAGTATTCAAGGTCAAAGATGACTTCGCCACTGCAAGTTGCTGGTACAGGAAGCTCTGGTTCATTTGGAAGACAAGCAATATCAAGCGAAGTTAACCCTTCAACAAAGATTGGAACTGATGCTCCAGCGCTAACTGTTGCAACAATTGCAGTGCCTGCTCTATCTGTAACACGGATCTGCATAGAACAGCCGCTAGTTGGATTCCCTGTATTTTTAATCACAACTAACCCGCTAAATTCAAAATTAGTCCTGCTGGTAAAATAGTTATAGAATAATGCATCACATGGCTGGGAAATTGGCTCGCAATGTTTAAAGCACCTTAATTCATTTCTTTGTTTGCACAAATTGAATCCTTTTACACGGTCTGGGCAAGGCTCTTTCTCTTCGTACCAATTTTTTTTAGGCATTTCACATTTTTCATATCCATGATGATCATATCCATGATGATTCATCTTCGGATGATTTCCCATTCTTCTTTTGCAAGTGCACTCTTCCTGTTCTTTACAGCCGCAATGTTTACCTTCTGAATGATATATCATCAAATTACTTCCTCCTTGAGATTAAGTTTCTAAATTCAATAATAATATATGCTTCTAGGTTTTTTGCGTATAGGTTAATCAACTAATACAAACATCCATTTTTGGAGGGAAAGAAAAAGGCTGATTAGGTGTTAGTAGTAATATTCGTGCCTTAAAATCTTCTGATAGATAATTGATTTTTAATGCAGCATGTTAGTGCATAAATTCTAGGCACTATCTATTGTGCCCAATGTTTGACTAACAACGGTAAATCCACTTATGGCACATAGTGAGAAGACACAAATCGAGTCTAGATCAGTAATATCGTTTACAAAGTAAGCAAGGCAGTCTTTTACCGTAAGCACATAAAGAGGAAGTGCTGTGGTCTGCCCCTTGAGATAAACATCAAGGAGAAGTCCGAAGTTGGCTGTACACCTTAACTCTTCTCCAATACCTGAAGCACAGCAAGGACAATTACATGGTTTCTTCCTTTTTTGGTAGGAACAATCTTCAGTGTCTTCATAAGCCTGTTGGAGGAGAAATTCATAAACATTGGAAATTTCAGGAGTAGCATCTGTATCTGTCGCGCATATACCTGCAACATCACATAATTGTACGGCTGTATTCGGAACAATCGTAATCTGGTCAGCAGGTCTAAACCTAAGGACTGAACAATCCACTATATCTGAAATGACTTGTCCTTCAGATGGATTCGGCAATCCGTTCACTGTGCTGAAATATATGTCGATTGCTCGATTTGCTGGATTTGTTAAAGTAGTTTGGAAATTTTGTACTTTTCTTAATAGGTCTGCAAGATTTTGGACACAGCAATCACAATCTTTTGGACATTTATTTTCCTTACATTTGCAATTTTCCATGTCGTCCCCCCTTTGATTGTGATCCTTTTTCTTCTTATTTTTCTCAAAGAAGTCATCTGGAAAAATTATAGTAGGCTTACAGTCTCCACACTGAACATTCACATTGACTCCATCCACGTCCACCGGGGTTGAAATGGTCTGGTTATTTTCCATAGTTTGATCGCCATGTCTTTGGGCTTGTAACTGAGGTCCTTGAGTTTGGTCCTGGTCTTCGGTTTGGTCCTGGATTTGCGTTTGCTCTTGTATCTCATTTTGGCTTTGTGTTTGAGGCCCTTGAGTTTGATTTCCTTGGGTTTGGTCGCCTTGTTGTTGTTCTTGCGTTTGAGGCCCTTGACTTTGCCCTTCTTGGATTTGTTCTTGATTCTGAGGCCCTTGTGCCTGTTCAAGCCCACCCTGTTGTTGTAGTTGTTGCTGTTCTTGTTCCCCAATGGATTGGCATTGTGGATTATGCTCAGAGAATGTTTGGTCACAATGTTCGGTTACTTCTTGGTTAACTGTGTCCGAATGGTAGGAGTCTTTACATGTGCAAAACCTTTGTTGTTTAAAGCACCCCTTACATAATCCATAGCTATCGCTATTGGTAAAACTCATAAGTAACACCACCTTTCAGTAGTATCATATGGTAATAGGAAATGATATGAATGGACAAATAGTCCACATTCAAAAAAAGGGCGAATATTTTGATAGTCAGCTTTATTAAATAATTATTCTTTTCGCAATAGGGGGAAACTTATAAATGATTTGTCATATAAATGAGTTGGTTTTGTTACTTTCTGTTCTCCTTGTGGGAAAAATGCACAAGGTAAGGAAGCAGTTAGAAGGTATTCAAACTCTGAGCCAGTAACTATAGGATGTAGCTAGGGCTGTGGCTATATGAAGACAGTCGAAGACCAGTTTTTGAGGACGTTTCACTTAATATGCAGGTACACGTAAATTCTAAGGCAATACCTTTGATTTTGCTTTGGGTTAGGCTGGGACGGTGTCATCTAGGACGAACGGAAAAGTACAAAAAATAGAAATTTTATGATAAAGAGAAGCTCAGTCCTTTATTGGATATGGACTTCATTATTGTGAATTATAATACTTAAAGAAAACCAGCTATTAGTTTATGAATTTTTTAAAATAAAAACATTCATTACTAAATATGTTCATACCAAATAACCTTTCTCTATCTTGTAAATATGGAAAATATCGAGAAATTATAAAATTGATTATTGTGGAAAAGGCCAATGAATGTGGCATTTTCCCTGATCAGATAGCTGTAAAGTCTAGTGATATTTGATGGTATTGAAGGAATCGACTTACTTTCTAGGGGGTGTTCAATTCGATTATTTTATAACAAAACAGGCTCTCCAAGAGGGGGGGATTGCCCGTTTGCCTACGTTCTTACTGTGCTCACGAACTCATCCGCAAGAACTGCGATGACGCAACTTATCGGTAGTCACCGAAAGGGGGATGCTGCTTACTTTAAACTAGAAGAGCGACCTTTATCGGAAGTGTTTAAAGATATACTTGAGGGAGCTACGTGCCTTTTACATTACTTAGGTGTTAATCTTCTGTTCGTCAAAGTCTCTTCGGAACAATAGAATGTTCAACGTCAGCTTTCTAATATTTAATTCATTGGATAGTGGAAGGGCTTTTTCTGTCCTCGAGCTTGTCCTCGACTTGATAATGTCCCATTTAAAATTATTGTTTTGGATCCTTGCAAAATATTGATATATAGTCTTTTTTTATCCTATTTTTTTAATATTTTATTTAAACATGAATGGGCGGCATGATGTAATAATATGCGTAAATGGATGCCCCATTTTATTTGAGGCACCCTGTTTCTTTGACCACAATCTGACCACTAAACATATAGAATTGTATATTATTCTGTTTTCCTTTTAGAGAATAAAAGTGGACAAACCTTGATGTGACAGGAACTGTTTGGTTTTGTGTTTCTTTATATTATCTGCACATATGAAAGAACGTAAAAAATACGGTCTTAAAGGCGCTCGTCGTG
>NZ_JVDT01000122.1 GCF_001076885.1 Bacillus sp. 522_BSPC | reverse complement strand
TTAAAGATTGTTCGTCTTTAAAGATTAGTTATTTAGTTTTGTCCTAGCCTCTTTTTCTGTATAATATTTTGCTTAAGATGGTTCTTTCAATACGTAATAATAGAAAAAACAATGGAAAAAAATTTTATAAAACACTTTACAAATCGTAATGATTACGGTTAATATAAGATAGTCGATGAAATGATTATTCACTCAACACTCTAAATCGTAATTGTTTCGATTTGTTTTTTCAGCCTATTGAAAGTTCCCGAAGGAGTTTTAAGGGAAAATGAGCTGACCAAAACTTCTGTAGGTATTTTTTTTAATCAGTAGAGGGAACAAGAGAATAATGAAGAGGAATGGTCTTATTTAATCCTCACATATTAAGTAAGGAGGTTAAGATGCTAAAAATAGTTTTCCTACCTTTATGATTTTCATCAGTTTTCAATAAATGGTGGCGAACCTAATTGTAGCTTACATAAACCTTGTATTGATACACCATTCAAGGTTACTTATCCAGTATCACAAATGGATAATTAGGGTATGAACAAAGAAAGGTTTGGTAATTATGAGAGTAAATATTACACTTGTTTGCACAGAAACAGGAGATAAGCAACTAACTTTACGAAAATATCCGAAAAATATTGCATAATGAAAGTATTTAAAAAGGCAGGGTGAAATAAATGGGGAAAAAATTTAAATTAATTAGTATGATGTTACTTGCAGTATTGATAATAGCTGCATGTGGGAAAGGTGAAAAGGATGTGTCTAGTGGATCAAGCAAAGAAAAGCTACAGATCATGACAACATTTTATCCAATGTATGAATTTACAAAAAACATAGCTGGTGATAAGGCAAATGTAAAAATACTTATACCTTCTAGTCAAGAGCCACATGGTTGGGAACCGACACCGAAAGATATAGCAAATGTCCAAGCATCAGATTTATTTATTTTTAATAGTATTTATATGGAAAGCTTTGTAGATACAATTAAAGCTGCTGTTGATAATAAAGAAACAGTGTTCGTTGAAGCAAGTAGTGACATTACTTTAAAAGAGGGAATTACAGATGAACATGATCTTGAGAGTGAAGAGGAAGAACACGATCATGAGAACAAAGAGGAAGACCATGATCATGATAGTGAAGAAGCTGAAGACGAGCATAGCCATGAGAAAGATCCGCATGTGTGGTTAAGCCCAGCACTAGCGATTAAAGAAGTAGAAACAATTACAGCTAGTCTAATTGAAGCAGATCCAGATAATAAGGAAAGCTATCAACAAAATAGTGAAGCATATATTGCGCAATTATCAGCACTTGATCAAGAATATCAAGACGCTTTAAGTAAAGTAGAGAAAAAAGAGATGATTACCCAGCATGCTGCATTTGGATACTTAGCTAGTGAATATGGACTTACACAAGTACCAATTTCTGGATTATCACCAGAAGAAGAACCAAATGCACAACGATTAGCTGAATTAAAGGATTTTGCAAAAGAGCATGATATTAGTGTTATTTATTTTGAAGAAACGGCATCTAAAAAGGTTGCCGATACACTCGCATCTGAAATTGGTGCAAAAACAGAAGTGCTTAGCACATTAGAAGTATTAAGCAAAGTAGATGAAGATAATGGATTGGATTATATTAAGGTAATGGAAAGAAATCTAGAAAAAATTGTGCAAGCGCAACAATAATATCATAGCTTAAGAAGTCTCCATTGGTGTTTTTTCTCTTTCCAATGGAGGCTTTTCATTTAGGTGTACTTACCTGTTGCTTTGCGGGAGTTAAAAGTGTTATTGTAATATTGAAAGCGTTTTGATGGAGGGATAAGGATGGTTGCTAATCAACGGTTTGTGTTTATAGGAGATAGTATTACACAGGCGGATAAACTTGAAGATAGCGAACATATCGGTCATGGATATGTTCGGTATATTAAAGATTATATTGCCATAAATCAGCCTGAAGCTTTGCCGGTATTTTTTAATAAAGGTATCAATGGAAATAGAATCCTAGATTTAGAGAAAAGGTGGGAAGAGGATGTCCTATCGTTGCGCCCAGATTTAGTATCTATTTCAATTGGAATAAATGATGTATGGAGACAGCTAGACAACCCTGATATGGAACAAGTTACTCCTGTTATTTTTAGGGAAATATATGAGCGCCTTTTAACACAAGTAAAGATAAATACGGAAGCTAGGATCTTTTTAATGGAACCAACAATCATCGAGGAATCGGTAGAAGCAAAAGGGAATATTTTATTAAAGGATTTTGTAGCAGTGATTCATCAATTAGCAAAAAAACATGAAGCAATAGTTGTCCCGACACATCAAGTGTTTATCGAATATTTACAGAAACCCAATCATCAAGTGTTGACAACAGACGGAGTACATATGAATTCTGCTGGGAATATGTTGATGGCACAGGCATGGTTGAAAACTTATAATAATGTAATATAGCAAAATAGAAAACTATTAGTATAAGAGGCGTTGTTGCTAACTAACATGCCTCTTTCTTTTTGTGCAAACTGTTTATTCTAAACCAGTTAATCCAAAGAATAAGAAAGTCTTTCCTAATCCGAAATATCAAGGTATGATAGGAGAAGCAAATAGAAAGAGAGTGAACAACAAACATGACGATGCGACTTAGAGATTGGGATCGAAATTTAAAGATTCGTCTTGCTGGTGAATCAACCGTTAATGTTACATTTTGGATGTTTTTCCCGTTTTTAGCGATTTATTTTACAGAATCATTTGGCAAATCGATTGCTGGGTTCTTATTAATACTTTCACAAGGGTTTTCGGTTGTTGCCAATCTACTTGGTGGCTATTATGCAGATAAATACGGAAGAAAGAAAATGATGGTCCTATCAAGCTTGGCGCAAGGGATTTCTTACCTAGTCTTTGCTTTAGCAAGCTCTCCTTGGCTTGATTCTCCTGCCATTAGTTTTATCTGTTTTACAGTGATTAGCCTTTTTACAAGTATCTATTGGCCAGCAAGTCAAGCGATGGTAGCTGATGTAGTTAAGGAGAAAGATCGCAGTAGTGTATTTGCGATATTCTATACGTCTACTAATATTGCAGTAGTAATAGGCCCTATATTAGGAGGGTTCTTTTATAAGGATTATCGATTCTTCCTTTTACTAGCAGCTGGACTATTAAATATTCTATTAAGTATTGTTTTAAAAATTTGGATAGCAGAAACAGCCCCACCATACAAAGAGGCAACTGGCACAAAAAAGAATTGGATGATGGCGTTAGGTAATCAGATGAAAGATTATCAGGTTATTGTCAGAGATCGAACTTTTTTAATGTTTATTTTAGCAGGGGTATTAATCGGACAAACTTTTATGCAATTAGATTTATTACTGCCTGTTTATGTCGATGAAATGGTTTCAACCCAAAGATTATTTTCTATCGGCAGTTGGTCGTTAGAGATTCAAAGTACGCAGGCATTTGGATTAATCCTAGCAGAAAATGGTTTAGTAGTAGCTATATTTACGATAATGGTGACAAGATGGATGTCTAAATACAAAGAGAAGAATGTATTTATTGTCTCCTCCTTTATTTATGCAACGGCAGTTATTATGTTTAGCCAAACCAATTTGATTTTGGGGTTAATGTTTGCGATGCTATTATTTAGTTTTGCTGAACTGATGACAGCAGGAATCCAGCAAAGCTTTATATCGGAAATCGCTCCTCGGGACCAAAGGGGAAAATATTTTGCAGCAGCTAGTCTGAGGTTTACTTTTTCCAAAATGATTGCACCATTATCTATTCCAATGAGTGCGTGGTTTGGATTCAAATGGACATTTTTGATTATTGCTATACTTGCCATAATAAGTGCTTTTATTTATTATGTGATGTTTAAACAATTCGAAATGAAAAAGAGAAATTTACAAGCAGTGAAACAGTTATAATAAATAAACTCCTGCGGAATTAGGTGATAATCTAAAACCGCAGGAGTTTTTTTAAGTATTTTTTCTTCCTGTCGAATTCTCCATAGTCTGTTTGTGTGTGTAACAATTACTTTAACAATAGCAAAGATTGGGATTACAAGAACCATGCCGATAACACCTATAAATCGCCCCGCAACTAAAACTAAAACCATTACTGTGACTGGATGGATAGACATCCTTTTTCCAATAATTTGTGGTTGAACAAAAAGACTCTCCATTTGTTGAATAATCACAACAATTACGAGAACAATAATTGCCTGTATCGGCGAGTGTAATAGCCTGACGATGACAGAAGGAATAGCACCAATCCAAGGACCTACCAAAAATAAATTTAATCAATTTTGTCTTTACCTCCAAACTTTTTCCGTCATCTTATCGTCTAATAAGTAAGTAAGGGGGGTTATCGTATGGAAGAATTGTCAGCAAGCTGGAATGAAATAGACAATAAAGAAGAAGTATTTGAAGAAATAATGATTACATATGGACAAGAGCTGTTGCATTTGGTTTTTTCCTATGTGAGAAATCAAGCAATAGCCGAAGAATTAACACAGGATATATTTATAAAAGTATATTATTCATTGAATAAATATAAGGGAAAATCTAGCTTACGAACATGGCTATGGAGAATAGCTATTAACCGCTGTAAAGATTATTTGAAAAGTTGGTATGCAAAAAATGTTGTAAAAGTAGATGATGAATTTCTTTTTGGGATAGACAGAAATGAAAATGTGGAAGAAGAAATTCTTCAAAAAGAAGAAGAGCAATTACTTATTCAAGCTGTCATGAATTTGCCAATCGTATATCGGGAAATTATTTTTCTCTTTTACTTTGAAGAACTATCAATAAACGAGATTTCTTCCATATTAAAAATAAATGAAAATACTATCAAAACACGACTTAGAAGAGCAAAGCATTTATTAAAAAAGATAGGAGATGAAGAAAAATGGAAAAACATCTAAAAAACCTTCCATCTAGCTTGAAAAAGACTTATTTTGATCATCTTCCTTTTAGTGAGGAGCATCGTAAAGAAATCTTAAAAAAAATTCAAATAAAGGATAAGGAAGAGGAAGTACTATTAGCAGTTTTACAATTACTGCATAATAGAAAAACTGGTTTTGAATTAACACAATTGTTACGTGCCCGTGGCTTTGAAAGATTTGAGAAAAAGGAAGGGTTTATCTATACTTTATTGCATCGTTTAGAACAGAAAAATATCATTGCTTCTGAATGGGAGGATAAAAAGGTTAAATATTACCGAATAGATCGAAAAGGAAAAAAGCTTGAAAAAAAGTTGGAAGTAGAAGGGGGAGCTAACAAAGATATTAGAGAATTGATAGATTGGGTGTACGTAAATGAATAAAAGGCATATATTTTTAGATAAAGTGATAGAGCAAGTGAAATCAAAAGATGCAAAGGATTCAATTAAATTAGAAATGGAGCATCATATCCAACTTGCTAAAGAAGGTTGGATAAAAAAAGGGTTACAAGAAAAAGAAGCGGAAGAAAGAGCAATTAAAGAAATGGGAAGTCCTATTCTATTGGGACTGGAGTTAAATCAACTGCACCGTCTAACGGTTGATTGGATGGTTTTTGCTTGTACAGTTTGCTTATTGATGATTGGACTTTTACCTAATATAACGTCAGATTTATTATTTATAGCAGAGAAATTATGGACCATTTTATTGGGAGTTGGAATAGTTGTTGGAATCATGTTTTTGGATTATCGGAAATGTAAGGAATTAGGCTATGTATTTTATATGATAGGATCCATATTATTACTATCCGTCATTCTTTTTTCCAATATTACAATAAACGGAATTAACTATTTAAAAGTTGGGCCAATTATCATTAAAGGAATAATGGCAATTCCGTTCTTCCTGCTAGCTTGGGCTTCCCTTTTTACCAAGAAAAATTTTAGCTATCTGTCTTTTTTATTGTTCTTTTTCTTTTCCAGTATATTGTTTTATTTAGGATATGATAGTATTTCCACTGTCTTTATTTATTATACTATGGTGGTTGTTATGCTGTTTTGGAGCAGTTTTTCGAAAAAGCAAATCGTCTTGTCGATTGTTACGGGTGCAGTTCTTTTTATATTATTATTCGGCTATGCTTTTTTTGCAAGATTACATAGATTATTAGGATTCCTTTTTCCTGATAGATATGCGCAAGATGTTGGCTGGATATATTTATATCGAGAAAAAATGTGGGCAAGTCTCAAGTGGATAGGTTCTTCTGATATGGAGTTATTGTCTTTTGTTAATAGAACAGACACCGTATTTCTTCAGCTTTCCTCTCAATTTGGGTATGTAATAGCAGTAGTAATTGTGATTTTATTTAGTGCATTGATAATAAAAATGATTCGAAATGTTCGTTACATAAAAAATCGATATGGAAAGCTTCTCTTAATAGGTGCGATTGCGTTGTATAGTATCCAAGTGATTTATAATATAGGAATGTGTATGGGGCTATTCCCAATTATCTCTTTATCGTTGCCATTTATAAGCTATGGACTAATGCCGACCATTATTAACGCTTTATTGATAGGTCTTGTGTTAAGTATTAATCGCAGAAAAAATATCTCATAACTTTTGGAGGATTCGAATGATTCGAATGTATTTAGAGTCAATGCTAATTTATATGATTTTTGGTGCGCCAATTTATTTAATATGTCGTACTCTCTACATTAGATTAAAGAAGCAAGAGTGGAAATGGAATAAGGAAATATTACTATTTCTATTTGTCCTGTTCTGTATTGGGGTTGCATCCCAAACCATTATTCCACAATGGTATATGTCGATGGAGAATGGAAAACAGAAACTTTATATTCAACGATTAGAAGGGGGAAGAAGCATAAACCTCATTCCTTTTTCAACAATTTTTTCCTATTTAGCTATTTCTAATGAGCAAGTTAGTAATTGGAACCAAGTATCTCTTATTAATCTATTAGGAAATGTGGTCGTCTTCGTGCCATTTGGGATTTTTCTTCCATTGTTATGGCGACAGTTTAGAAAGTTTTTTCCACTGTTTTGGATGTCAATTGGTATCCCATTGTTTATTGAAATTACTCAACTATTTATTGGGAGAAGTACGGATATTGATGATGTTCTTTTAAATGCGTTAGGGATTATTTTTGGTTATTGTCTCTTTAAAATCCTTAATACTCTTTTTCCAAAAAGACTAGTTGGGCTCCAAAGATGAGAAGTAGCTTTGAAAAGACTATGTTAGCCTTTCTAAAAATTCTTTTGCTACCCTAGAAATGCCTTTATTAGCGGCATATATATAACCAAAATAATAGGTGTTTATTAAGGTATCTACAAAAGGTAGGGTAACATAACTATTATTGTTTGCTAACCCAGTTATTGTTTTAAAGGCATAATCATAGCCAATATTAATCGCTGTGTTTCTTTCTAATGCATATCGAATTGTTTCTACATTGTTTGTCGTAAATAAAATTTCCATATTACTTTCCACCATATCTAAGTTTTGGACGAATTCTAATATAGATTGATCGTTGTACAAAATAATTGGCTGGTTCTCTAGCATTTTTTCAGTGATATAGGATTTGTTTGCTAAAGAAGAGTTTATATTAACTGCAACAACCATACAGCCATCATAAAGTTTATGAAAATGTATATTTTTATATTTTTGTATATCTTCTTCTTTAAATATAATAAATCCAATATCAACTTCTTCTTTTATTACTTTTTCGATAACATGCTGGGAATTATCCTCTTCTATAGAAGCCTTAATGGAAGGAAAGTCTTTTTTAAATAAAGTAATTTGATCAGCCAGCAAATCTAATGGTCCCGGAAACATAGCGATTTTTAACTCTCCTTTTAATGTGTCTGAAAAGTTTTCTGCTTCATCTAAGAATTCTTGTAATTTCTCTAGTGCGCCGTTAGCTTTTTGGATAAGGATCTCCCCCTTTTGTGTTGAATAGGTACCTTTTCTAGAACGGTGAAAGATCTCTACATTTAATTCTTTCTCTAGCTTTGTTACGGATTGACTTAGAGCAGGTAATGTAATATTTAACTTTTCTGCAGCCGTTTTTAATGAGCCGCTATTAGAAATTTCTACTATATATTTTAATTGTTCAATATTCATAGGTTGACCCTTTCTAAAAATAGTTTTAGTTAAGTAAAAGTTAACTATAGTTAATTATAATATAATTTCATATTAATAACATAAGTACTATAATTAATTTGTTTCTAAAACTTACGTTTTTAAGGCCTTAAATAACAAATAGCAATGGAAATTTAGCAGTTTAGCTGTAAAACTATTTAAGTCAGGGGATGTTTTACTCGTGAAAGCATTAAGATGGCATGACCAAAAAGATATTCGACTAGAAAATATTAAGGAACCTCAAGTAGAACCAGGCAAAGTAAAACTAAAAGTAAAATGGTGTGGAATTTGTGGAAGTGATTTACATGAATACTTAGGAGGTCCTATTTTTATACCTGTGGATCAGCCACATCCTTTAACAAATGAAGTAGCACCAATTACATTGGGACATGAATTCTCAGGGGAAATTGTTGAAATAGGAGAAGGAGTGACTGATTATCAAGTAGGCGATCGAGTGGTTGTTGAACCGATTTTTGCTACACATGGTCATCAAGGAGCCTATAATTTAGATGAAAATATGGGATTCTTAGGATTAGCGGGCGGAGGAGGCGGTTTCTCCGAATATGTCTCTGTGGAAACAGAATTACTGCATAAATTGCCTGATGAATTATCCTATGAACAAGGGGCATTAGTAGAGCCTTCTGCTGTAGCTTTATATGCTGTACGATCTAGTAAAGTTCAAGCAGGGGATACTGCTGCAGTTTTCGGATGTGGTCCAATTGGGTTACTAGTAATTGAGGCTTTGAAAGCGGCAGGAGCAACAGATATTTATGCAATAGAGCTTTCTCCTGAACGCCAGGCAAAAGCGGAAGAATTAGGAGCAATTGTTGTTAATCCAGCTGAATATGAAGATGTTGTAGCTGAACTTATTCACCGGACAAATGGTGGGGTAGATGTATCTTTTGAAGTTACTGGGGTACCAGTAGTTCTAAAACAGGCTATTCAATCTACGACTATTGCAGGAGAAACTGTTATTGTAAGTATATGGGAAAAAGGCGCGGAAATTCTCCCAAATGATATCGTTATCAAGGAACGTACTATTAAGGGGATTATTGGTTATCGAGATGTATTTCCAAGTGTGTTGAACTTAATGAGAAAAGGCTATTTTTCTGCAGATAAATTGGTAACCAAAAAAATTAAATTGGACGATGTAGTAGAAGAAGGCTTTAAATCATTGCTATCAGAAAAAAATCAAGTGAAGATTTTAGTAAGTGCAGAATGAGTAAATAATTTATAAAAAAGTCAGCGATTGTCGCTGACTTTTAATTTATTTTTATTCAACTGCCTCATTCATTTTCGTTGGACTAGTTTGTTCTTCTGTTTCTTTTGGTGGAACCGCACGTTTTACGAAAAAGGAAAGTATAAGTGCGACTAATACAACTCCAACAGATATTAAGAAGGTATCATTAATTCCTTCAAGCATTGCCTGCATTCCGAGCTGTTCTTGCATAGTAGCAAGTGCTTCTGGAGTTGGTTGAGTAGTTGAATTACTCATCTCTTTCATTGCTTGAGCTGCCAATTCTTCCCCATGTGTTGCTGTACGTTGAGACATGATGGTAATCATAACTGCAGAGCCAATTGCTCCTGACACTTGGGACAATGTGTTATTTAATGCTGTTCCATGCGGATTCATTCTTTGTGGCAATTCATTTAAACCATTTGTCATAATCGGCATCATAACCATGGACATACCAAGCATACGTACGGAATAAATTAGTACTAGTGTAGTTGTTGTAGTTGTCATGGATAATTGACTAAACATATAGGTTGTGATTGCAGTCAATGTTAATCCAATTAAAGCTAGTGTTCTTGCTCCATATTTGTCAAAAAGTCTTCCATTAATAGGAGACATAATTCCCATAATAATCGCACCTGGTAATAATAACAATCCAGAGTGGAATGGGGAAATTCCTCTAACTGTTTGAATATACATTGGCATCAGTAGCATCGCAGAGAATAGTGCAATGTTAATTACAATGGTAATAACTGCTGAAAGCGAGAATAACGGGTACTTAAAGATTCGGAATTCAAGCATTGGAGTAGTCATTTTTAATTGACGAAGAACAAAGAAAATAAGAGCTATTGCACCCACAATTAAAGTGCCATAAACATGAATATTAGTCCATCCTTTTGTACCTGCAGAACTAAATCCGTATAATAAACCACCGAATCCTAGGCTCGATAAAACGACAGATAAGCGATCGATGTGAATATCCACTTTTTCCTTCTTATCCTTAATTTTAAAAATCGCTAAAATTAAAACAATGATGGCAATTGGCGAAACAACATAGAATAACATTCTCCATTCATAATGTTCGACAATATATCCTGATAAGGTCGGACCAATTGCTGGAGCGAAAGTCATAATAAGTCCAAAAACACCCATTGCACTCCCACGTTTTTCAACTGGAAAACTGGTTAACAAGAAGTTCATTAATACAGGTAGCATAATGGACGACCCAGAAGCCTGTATCATACGTGAAAGTAACAATATTGGGAAGGAATGAGCCATTCCAGCCATTATAGTACCAAAAGCAAAAAGAGACATTGCTGTGATAAATAATCTTCTTGTTGAATATTTTTGAATTAAGAAAGCGGATGTTGGAATCATAACTCCATTAACCAGCATATAGCCAGTAATAAGCCATTGTCCAATAGATGGATCAATTTCGAAGTCCGCGCTTATAGATGGTAAAGCAATATTTAACAGTGTTGAATTTAGAAATGCGACAAAGGCACCAGCCATTAAAATAACAATTATGCCATATGGCGGTTTTTTTTCATTCGTTGTTGCATTTATGTTCATTAAAACAATTCCTCCTCATGACCTATATGTTCTTAATATCCTTATTGAAACTAAGCTTAAATAATAATATACCTGTAGTATAAATATTGCAATAAAAATGTTTAGAATCCCTAAGTAAAAAAAGTTTGGTTGAAATGAACGCAAGATTTTTCAGATGAACTCCTTATAACACTGGGGTTTATCTGCTAATATTCTTGTGGAATGATTGTAATTTCTTTGTGAATAACCTAGTATATAATTTGAACCAGTAGTCTAATTTTCTTCTAAAGGTGATGAAATGAACAAACGTAAACAGCATGTAATGCAGCAAGCCCATGAATTATTTATTGAAAATGGATTTCAACAAACGTCTATTCAAGACATATTAGCTGCAAGTAATATTTCTAAAGGTACGTTTTATAATTACTTTTCGAGTAAAAATGAATTGTTGATTTCTATTTTTAAGAATATCTATACGGAATTAGAATGGCAAAGGAAGCAATTATTAATTGGTCAAGATAAAGCAGATAGTACTCTTTTTATTAAGCAAATTGAAATGTTAATTAAGACAAATAACCAATATAAAATTATTTCTTTATTTGAAGAAATTCTTTTTACGAATGATGAAGAATTAAAAAACTATATAAAAAATAGAAGAGTACATGAGTTAAACTGGGTGTATAATCGATTAGTAGATATTTGTGGCTCAAAAAACAAAACCTATTTATTGGATTGCTCTATCATGTTAATGGGTATGATTCATTCTACTATTTATATGCATACTTTAGTCTATCAAGATAACACAAATGTTCATGAAATTGTTCAGTATTGTGTGAATAGAGTTCTTGATATGGTTAACCATTTATCTAATACAAAGGAAGTACTTTTAAATCCAGATATGCTTTATAATTGGCTTGCAGTTCAAACTATAAACAATGAAGATTTGGGGAAAAAGGAAATTTATTGTATGCTTTATACGTTAAAAGCGAATGTAAAAAAAGATAATGATAGGCTAACTAATCATGAAAAAATAGAACAATTATTAACATTCGTTGAAGAAGAGATAGAGATCAAACACCCAAGATATTTTATTATCGAAAGTACATTGATGTCTTTGATGCAAGAAGTAAAAGATTCACCATATGCTAAAATGGTTCTAACACTTATAGAAAGCATGGAAAAAATATATTCTAAACAGAATTAATAACTGTCAATAGGGAAAAGTCACAGTTAAAATGATGACTTTTCCTTTTTGCTATTTTCTAAAGTTTATTGGTAAAGTGGGGAATAACATTTGACTTATTCTGCACAGCCTGCCTTGTTTTTCCCCAATTTATGTCGCATGAAAAATGTAGCTGCTGCAATAATCACAACAAATGCTAAGCTAACAAAGAAGCCGATTCGAACTTGCTTTTCAATAATGGTTCCTGCAACAGCAGAGACAATAAGTAAAATACCAAATGAAGATTTTATTTTATCCCAAAGTTTTCCTTTCAGTACTTTAAAGGAAGAAAACAGAATGAAAGCCCAATTGTATAATAAAAGAATCCCAGCTGCCGTTGTAATGTATTCGAATATCTTCCCTGGTAATAAAAGGGCGGCAATAACAGAAGCAAAGAGCCCAATTCCTCCAAGAATAAAGGAAGGAAGAGGTAGCTGGTTAAATTTCTTTAATTTTTTTGTAAAGATCTTTGGTGCATCCCCATCATTTGCTAACGTAACTAACAAGCTAGTTACTCCAAATAAAGAAGCAGTCATAGTGGAAAATCCTGCAACGATAATAGCTCCATTAAAGACATGTGGAAAAAAGTTCAAATGATAATCTGATAAGGCGGTTACAAATGGACTCTCTTTTTCGGAAAACTGATCGAGTGGCGCTAAAATCGACGCCAGCCCTAGAGAAAGTACGTATATGATCACAAGAATGATTAGCATATTTGTCCCAGCTTTCGGTGCATCTTTTTTATCTTTTAACTGCATAGCCATTAACCCGATTACTTCTATTCCTCCATATGCATAAAATGCAAATAATAAAGAAATCCAGAACCCTTTGTAGCCTTTTGGGAATAGTTCATTCATGGAATGAGGAATAGAAATATCACTATTGCCTCCATGTATCCAGCCAAATACAGCAGCTGCTGCTAATCCAATAAACATAATAATCGCTGCTGTTTTGATAATAGCTAAATAATTTTCAACGCGATCAAAGCCTTTCGTTCCTAGAAAGACAACAAATAATGATAGAACAGCATAAATACACGCGAATACCCATAATGGAACTTTGGGAAACCAAAACTGTGATAAAAGCGAAAGTGCTGTTAATTGGCTGCCCATGATGAGGATATTAGAGAACCAATAATTCCATCCACAACTAAAGCCAGCCCATGGACCAAATGCTTTGTTTGCATAATAACAGAAAGATCCTTCTTGGGGGTCTTCAGCAGTCATTTTAGCTAATTGATTAAAAACAATGTATGTACCAATAGCAGCTAAGATAAAGGTGAAAACGATGGAAGGACCCGTTTCTTTAATGCCAAGACTAGACCCTAGAAAATAGCCAGTTCCTATCGTACAACCTACACCAATTAAGGATAGCTGCCACCATTTTAGATTTTCAGATTTAGATGAATTTGAATTGTTTTGTTTTTTCGTCATGTCTTTCTCCTCTTTCAGTAATGATGAAGGGATTACATAAAAAAGATTGCCTTACAAAGTAACCACTATTAGTATGTCAGCTTTTACAGCAATTATTTGCTTTACTTAAAATAGGAAAAATTACATTCATAATGGCTGTTTTCTAAGAGATTGTTGTTTTTTTCAATAGGAAAAAAGAATTAGTTGGAAGCAAATAGCAGCCGGAATACACGTAGACTCCTGTGGGATTAGCGCGAGTCCTTAGACCCTGCAGGAGCGTGAGCTGTGAAGCGGCTCAGCGCGAGCCCCACGGAAAGCGAAGTGTATTCCGGCTGCGGGCGATAGAAACAAACTTTGCGAAAATTGCCTTCATAATAGAAATAATTGTGAAATGATGGTAACTTAGATGAGGTGAGAATTTTTTCGTAAATGGGGAGAAATGATGATCAGATTCGACAATTACTTATTCGTTCTATTATTAAATGTTGTGCCAATTTTTATTTATTATTATTATTTTCATAAAATGAAAATTAAAAATAAAACAGTATTCACCTTTATTTATTGTTCAGCCATATTAATTTTATCCATGACATTTCCTTTAGAAATAGCACCTGGGCATATTTATGATTTAAGGACAATTCCTTGGTTGATAGCTTTTTTCTATGGAGGGTTTCCAGCAGGTTTATTGACAACTGTTGTGATGGGGATTTACAGATATATGATTGGCGTTAATGCAGGATTATTAGTGACAATGATTATCGTACTGTTATCACTACCCATTTTGTATTATGCCATCAAAAGATACAAACAGACCCAATCTTTCATAAAAAAAATAATGATAGCTTGTATTACATCGTTATTTCCTATAAGCATTGATTTAATCGCTACTTCATTTTTCACAAATAAAATAACCTTAACATTTATTGTTTATTTATATTTAGCTCATCTCGTTACTTTTATTATCTCTATTTATCTAATAGAGTCACTCTCTTATCAAGAAAGGCAGAAGGAGCAAAAACAGCAAACAGAGCGGATAAGATTAATTGGCGAAATGGCCGCTTCTGTTGCACATGAAATACGAAATCCTTTAACGGTTGTTAAAGGATACACTCATTTATTGAAAGAATCCTCCAATATCACAGAAAAACAACAAGAGATGCTTTCACTTATGGGATCAGAATTAGTCAGGGCTGAAAAAATTATAAATGATTATTTATCACTTGCTCGGCCAAATGAAGGGGTTAAAGAACAGATTGATTTAGCTGTTTTTCTAAAAAAAGTAGAAGAGATAATCAACCCCTATGCACTATTAAATAACGTAAAAATTATTAATCACGTTCATACCCCTTGTTCATTAATGCTGGGCAAGATGAAATTCTGCAATTGTTTATAAATATGATCAAGAATGCTATTGAAGCAATAGAGAGCAAGGGGGAAGTGGTTATATCCGAACAAATAAAAGAAAAATATATAAAGATTAATATTATGGATAATGGAAAAGGAATGTCTGAAGATGAACTGAACAGATTAGGAACTCCTTTTTACTCCACAAAAACACAAGGAACAGGTATCGGTACAACGGTTTGCTTTAATATTGTTCATCACCTAAACGGCAAAATCAAGATTAAAAGTAAAGTTAACAAAGGAACAACTTTTTCTATTTATTTGCCGATTGTTAGTAAATAAATGCTGTTAAAATAAATTCTTTAGTAATGCTAGTAGCCTAGCCTAAATAAAAGAGAGATGTATGGGCATAGTATAAACTACGGATAAATTTTGCTCATACATTCTTTTAAGAAGGTAAAATGTAAACACTTACAGGGGTTTTTGGTTTTTCTGAAGAATATATATAAGGAAGGAATGAATATTTCATCCGTTTTCTCACATAATAGTTTAGGAAATATAAAAACTGAGAATATTTCGAGTAAATATTTTATTTGTTGTTTTTGTGGCGACAATCACTTTATAGGTGATAAACTTCACTTTTATTCAAAAAAACTCTATTTTTTTGTCAAACTTACATTTATTTTTGTTCAAAAAGTGGTATTATATTAAAGGAGTTTAATGATGGAGAGGTTGTACACATCCTCTTCTAAGGTTTTAAAGAGGACTTTAACCAGGATTTTATTTTGTACATACCTTCAATCATTTTAACTAGAGTTGGTAAAAATATCTTTTGCAAATTTTTGTGCAGTCAATCACAAGAAATTTGTTAATAACATTTAAGCGAAAAGCTTATAGTAAAGGAGAATCAGTTATGTCAGAAACTACTGCTCAAACGAATGCTGAAAAACAACTGACTGCTACAAATCAAGACCTATTGGATCAGTTGTTAAAGCCTGAGGTACAAGAATCATTGACAACATTAATCGAGCAATTACCTAAGTTAACGGAAATGGTTAATGGATTATCTAAATCATATGATGTTGTTCAATCATTATCACAAGATGAAGTTTTTAAGGGCGATATTGTTGGTGCGACTACTGAAATGTTCGAACCAGTAATCCATTCAGTTAAAGGAATGGCTTCAGCAGCAATTGAAGCAAAAGATCGTGCTGAAGAAAGCAATGAAACAATTGGCATCTTTGGTTTAATGAAAATGTTAAAAGATCCACAAGCACAAAAGATGTTCCGTTTTCTACAGAGCTATCTTCAAATTATGTCAGAGCGCAATAATAAATAATCTTTCATGTAGAGTCTTCCAAAGTAAGCTATTTGTCTAATAAAAAGGAATTCCTTTAAGGACAATGCAGAAAAGGAAGCCTGCCAATACTTTTAAATGTAATAAGGACGGAGGATTTACTATGTCAAAACATATCGTTATATTAGGTGCTGGATACGGCGGCCTTTTAGCAGCTTTAAATGTTCGTAAATTTTACAGTAAAGCAGAAGCTACAGTTACTGTAATTAATAAATATCCAACACATCAAATTATTACGGAATTGCACCGTTTAGCAGCAGGAAACGTTTCTGAAAAAGCAGTTGCTATGCCGCTAGAGAAATTATTTAAAGGGAAAGACATTGATTTGAAAATTGCTTCCGTTGATTCTTTCAACGTGGATACAAAAGAAGTTGCTTTAGGTGATGGATCTAAACTAACTTATGATGCATTAGTTGTTGCTTTAGGAAGTGTAACTGCATACTTCGGTATCCCAGGATTAGAAGAAAACAGCATGGTTCTTAAATCTGCAGATGATGCAAACAAAATTTACAACCATGTTGAAGATCGTATTCGTGAATATGCGAAAACAAGAAAACAAGAAGATGCTACTATTTTAATTGGTGGTGGCGGACTAACAGGTGTCGAACTTGTTGGTGAACTTGCTGATATCTTACCAGGATTAACAAAAAAATACGGTGTTGATTTCCAAGATATTAAATTACTATTAGTAGAAGCAGGTCCGAAAATTCTTCCTGTCTTACCAGAAGACTTAATCGAACGTGCGACAAAAAGCTTGGAAAAGCGTGGCGTAACATTCTTAACTGGACTTCCTGTAACAAATGTAGCAGGCAATGTTATTGATCTTAAAGATGGTCAACAAATCGTTGCTAATACATTTGTATGGACAGGCGGCGTTCAAGGAAACCCATTAGTTGGTGTTTCTGGATTAGAAGTTAACCGTGGCCGTGCAACAGTTAATGAATTCTTACAGTCTACTTCACACCCTGATGTCTTTGTTGCTGGTGACAGTGCTGTATACTTCCCTGCTGATGGAGATGGTCGTCCAGCACCACCAACTGCGCAAATTGCTTGGCAAATGGGAGAATTAATCGGATACAATCTATATGCTTACCTGGAAAACGGAGCATTAGATACTTTTGATCCAATTAACTCTGGTACACTTGCTAGTCTTGGTAGAAAAGATGGAGTTGCAATCGTAGGCGGAAGCTCCACTCCATTAAAAGGATTACCTGCTTCCCTAATGAAAGAAGCAAGTAATATTCGTTACTTATCACATATTAAAGGATTATTCAGCTTAGCTTATTAATCCTAGTGAACAAAGATGAGTATGGTGCATGGCACTGTACTCATCTTTTTTTCTTTTGGCTGTTTTCTAAAAGACTTTCCATCTCGAAACGGACTGAATTTGAAATAGTGAGCAGCCTTTAATAAATGTAGATAATATATAAAATAATGAGATAGAGATAATTTCTTCCATGTAAAATAGCTTAGGTTGTCTTTTTCGGTTAAATTTGCTTTATTTTACTCCTTTTTGTTTCTTTACTTTCCTAAATTTCAGGCGTAATATCATTCATGTTAAAACAAATTAATACAAATCGCTTAATTCATTTTGGAACGGGGGACCCGACATTGTGTGAAACACTAGGGGTGAATCCTTATTAAGGAAGGGCAACTCTCATATGCCCTAATCCGACAGCTAACTCCGGAAGCGTTTAGAGGGGAGAATACTTGGCGTACACTATTATACGACTACAAAGTAATTCTTTGTAGTTTTTTTGTGTTTAAAAGTAAAGTTATGAAAAGTTTATAGTGAGGGATATATCGTGAATAAATCAACCGTCAAAAGAATCATTATTGGAAAACCTTTGAAAACAAGTGCTTTAGGAGAACAAAAATTAAATAAATTAAAAGCGTTGGCTATACTTTCATCTGATGCGCTTTCATCTGTAGCGTATGGAACAGAACAGATTTTGCTTGTCTTATCGGCAGTAGGATTCCTTGCTTATTGGTACTCTATTCCTATTGCGATTGGTGTGCTTATTTTATTGACAGCTTTGATGTTGTCTTATCGTCAAATTATTTATGCCTATCCACAAGGTGGAGGAGCATATGTTGTATCTAAAAATAATTTAGGCGAAAATGCAGGACTTATTGCAGGTGGATCGCTTTTAGTAGACTATATTCTAACCGTCGCAGTTAGTGTTTCGGCTGGAACAGATGCGATAACTTCTGCTTTTCCAAGTTTGTATCATTACAATGTTATTATCGCAATATTGATGGTTATTCTGATAACAATTTTAAATTTAAGAGGGGTAACCGAATCTGCGTCTATTTTAGCTTATCCCGTCTATTTGTTTGTTTTTACTTTATTAATTTTAATTGGTGTTGGTATTTGGAAGGTTGTAAACGGAGAAGTTCCTACAGAGCTACACACGCCGATTGGGACGACTGTTCCAGGGTTAAGTGTCTTTTTATTGTTAAAGGCATTTTCTTCTGGCTGTTCTGCTTTAACAGGTGTGGAAGCAATTTCTAATGCTGTGCCAAATTTCAAAGAACCATCTGCCAAAAATGCAGTTAAAACGTTAACGATGATGGGGTTATTTTTAGCTGTATTATTTTCCGGGATTACTTTTCTTGCCTTCTGGTTTGGGATTGCTCCGAGTGGAGAGGAAACGGTAATTTCTCAAATAGCTACCGAAGTGTTTGGAAAAAATGCTATGTATTATTTTATCCAAGTGACAACTGCCATCATTTTAATATTGGCAGCTAATACTGGCTATGCTGCGTTTCCGTTGCTTGCCGTAAATTTAGCGTCGGATAAATATATGCCACGTATATTTACAGTTAGAGGAGATCGATTAAGCTATTCAAATGGAATTGTTATCTTAGGTATCTCCTCTATATTATTAATCATTTTCTTCGATGGTCATACAGAAAAGCTGATTCCTTTATATGCAGTTGGTGTATTTATTCCATTTACATTATCGCAAACAGGAATGAGCAGAAAATGGATGAAAGAGAAGCCTGAGGGTTGGAAAGGGAAGTTAGCAATTAATTTAATTGGAGCGTTTATTACCTTTACCGTTTTAGTAATTTTGTTCACAACTAAGTTTTTTCAAGTGTGGCCAGTATTATTCTTTCTTCCTATTGTTGTTTTCGGGTTTCATAAAATAAACAAGCATTATCAAAATGTTGCAGAACAATTAAGAGTAGCAAAGCCACGTTCAGCGATAAAAATGGAAGGGAATATCGTTATTCTTCCAGTTGCCGGGGTAACGAAAGTGGTAGAGAATTCTTTAGCATATGCGGAGACGGTAGGAGATGTAGTAGTTGCTGTATATGTTGCATTTGACAGAGAGAGTGAGAGAAGAATGGAGGAAAAATGGGAAGAATTTAGACCAGATATTCGTTTAGTAACCATTCATTCACAATATCGAAGTTTGATTAGGCCACTAGCAAGATTTATTGATACAATAGAGGAAAAAGCGGCGGAACAGAAACGTAGTGTGACGGTTATTATCCCACAATTTATTACGAAGAAAAGTTGGCATAATTTCTTACACAATCAGTCCAGTCTATTGATCAAGGCACATCTATTATATAAACGAAATATAATTGTAACTACTGTTCCCTATCATTTAAGAAAATAGTATATAAAATTATTATGATATAAAGGATAATTTTTCATTTTTTTCATAACCTATTGGTAAACTTTGAAAAAAATAAAATTATCCTTTTTTTGTATAGTTAAGTAAGCAATAGTTTTCTGAAGTCAACATGGACAGCAGAAGTGTTTCTTACTAGTTATCCTAGCAAGGTGAATATTGTTAGGGAGGATATATGTGTGATATCGATGATTCTAAGGGAGTAGTATAAAATATGAGAAGCTTCTTATTAAGTATATCCATTATATCTATCTTTTTGTTAACTGGTTGTTGGGATCATTCGGAACTTAATCAAAATGCCATTGTGACAGGGATAGCAGTGGATAAAGGGGAAACCCATAAGTATAAGTTATCTATAGAGAGCACTTCTGCAACAGAGCTAAATCCCAGAACTGCTCAAGGTTTGGCTCCCGCAATTGTTTACTCGATTGAAGGGGATACAATGGGAGAGATTACCCATAAGTTTAATGTTGCAATATCTACTCATTTGGAATTTTCACATACGAGATTACTTGTCATTGGTGAAGAAATAGCTCGAGAAGGTATTCTCAGCTTTATGGATTATTTCGATAGGGATAGAGAAATAAGAGATGACTTCAACATAGTTGTTGCGAAAGATGGAGAGGCTGTTGATTTTTTGCGGATCATTAATGATTATCAAAAAGTTTCCTCTTTAAAAATATTTCCGCAGCTGGATCATATGCTTAAGGAATGGGGAGGAACACCTGGAATGAAATTAAACGATTTCATTCGTACATATTCATCAGAAGGTCAAGTTCCTGTGTTAGCAGCTATGATCATTTCAGGCGATAAAGAAATAGGAGGGAGTATGGATAATATTAAGACAACAAAACCAGGAGCAATCGCAAAAATTGATTCTTTAGCGATTTTTAAATACGGAAAGCTCCAAGGTTATCTGAATTTGCAAGAAACAAGAATTTTATTGTGGATTCAAAATAAATTGGAACGTACTTCTTTGACGATTCCTTATGAAGACCAAAAGTTTTTTGGATTACGAGTTATCCATACGCAGACGAAAATTAATGCTAGGCAAGTTAATGGAAGACCGCAAATAGATATATTTGTTCGTGCGGAATCTACACTAGATGGATCTGACAAAGGAATAAAGGCTGCAAAGGTAAACGCATTTGAAGATTTTGAAGAACGGAGCAATAGTTACTTAGAGAAGGAATTCAGTAAACTAATTAAAAAAATGCAAACAGAATATGTGGCAGACATATTTGGACTAGGAGAAATATTTAGAGACCAAGATTATAAGCATTTTAAACAATATGTAGAAAATTGGGATGCTGGTTTTAAAGATGCAAAGATAAATGTTCATGTAAATATAGAAATAAAAAGAAGTGGTTTTAGAAACAATAGCTATAAGATAAATTAAATTAACTGTCTTTTAATAATAGGAATTCTTTAAAAAAGATAACAATAGCGTTATGATAAAAAGGAGTATGAAGGAAGACTTCACAAAAGGGGAGAGGTAGAAATGAATATATCCGAGGTAATCACAGGGAGAAGAACAATAAAAAAATTTAAACCTGAAGTAGTAGATAATTCCATTATTTTGGAATGGCTACAACGTGCCAGATATGCACCGAATCATAAGATGACAGAGCCATGGAAAATTCTTTTTATTGGTGAAAAGACTCGAGCAGAATTAAAGCATAAAACAAATTTTGGTGGGGCTTCAAAGGTTTTAGCCATTTTATCACATAAAGGAAGAAACCAAATGGAACGGGATGAAAACTTATCAGCCGTTTCCTGCTTTATTCAAAATTTTATGCTTCAGGCATGGGATGAAGGAATTGGAACGTTCTGGAGTTCTGTTGGTTCTTCTGCGTTAGGAAGAAGAACATTAGGAGTGAGCGATGAATTTGAAGTCGTAGGAGTATTGGCAATTGGTTATCCAGAAGAAATTATGGCTGCGAAAGAAAGAGCTTCCATTGAGGACAAAATTACCTACTTAGATTAAGGCCTTTCGTTTTGCTTTTAAAGGTAATTATTTTTTAAAAATTTTTTCGAAAAAAATAATAACTCTAGTTGCAGGCAAGAAGAGCCTAAATAAAATAGCCGTTTATTAAACTAATAATAATACCGAACAATCATTCAGCCATTTTCGAATGATTTGTTCGGTTTTAGCTTTGGCTGGAATATTAGTGTCCCGATCACTTCCTTTTAGTCACATCTTTAGGAAAATAGACTTAGGTGCATACAAAGAAGTTTATTCCATTTTGCAAAAATGGATAGAATCCACTTATTGCGGAAATTTCGTTCAGTATATATAATAACTTGGTGTATATAAAGCAAGTGTATACTTTACGGAGTAATGCATTTAGGAGGACTTTAAATGAAAAAATTGCTGTTACTTGCAACCGGTGGAACAATCGCTTCAGTTGAAGGGAAGGAAGGACTAGTCCCCGGTTTGTCTGCAGAAGAGCTCCTTCAATATTTTAAAAATGATATTCTAGAAGTTGATGTGACTTGTAAAATTATTATGAATAGAGATAGTACGAACATGCAGCCAGAACATTGGATTATGATGGCTAAAACAATTGCAGAACATTATCACGAATATGATGGTTTTGTTATCACACACGGAACAGATACGTTAGCCTATACAGCAGCTGCGCTATCTTATATGTTGGGTGGTCTAACAAAACCTGTTGTTATTACGGGATCACAGGTACCGATTAGTTTTAAACAAACAGATGCTAAGAAAAATGTTATGGATAGTATTCGCTTTGCAAAAGAGGACATAGGGGGCGTATTTGTTGTTTTTGATGGTCGAGTGATTATTGGGACAAGAGCAGTAAAAATGCGCACCAAAAGCTATGATGCATTTGAAAGCATTAACCATCCATATGTGGCTAAAATAGAAGAAAATCAAATTCAGTATTTATGGAAGCCGGACAAGCAAACGGATGAACTAATATTGGATACAAGGATTTGTCCAGATGTATTTCTATTAAAATTGCATCCAGGAACAAAACCTGAAATCTTTGATTTTATTAAACATGTATATAAGGGTGTCATTATCGAAAGCTTTGGTAATGGAGGATTACCTTTTGAGGAGAGAAATCTCTTGCCAAAAATAGAAGAAATGGTAAACGCAGGGATAGCAGTGGTCATTTCTACACAGTGTCTGGAAGAAGGACAAGATCTCTTATTATATGAAGTGGGAAGAAAGGTTTCTCAATACAATGTTATATTATCTGCTGACATGAATACAGAAGCCATTGTTGCAAAATTAATGTGGGTACTGGGCAGTGAACAATCATTAAGTGAAATAAAGAGAGTGATGGAAAGTCCGATAGCCTATGATCTTTCAGTAGAATGGGAGAGTTAAAGAGCTGTTCTGATTCAATTAGATACAAATAAAAAAGCCCTATCAAATCGGTTTGAACGATTAGATAGGGCTTTTTTCATTCCATCTTAAGAAGGAGAATAACATCAATTTCAAGGTAGGTTTATGTACCTAATTTTGTTCTGTCTGCTTTGTCGTAAAAATTGCTAAAAATAGATTGATTGTTTAGAAAACAGCACTTTTGAAAGTGGAGAGATGGAAATATTTTTCTGATATATAAAACTTTTGATCTATTGAAGATAAAAGAAATAAAAAAACGTGACTATGGAATTATATACTAGTAGAATAATAGATAATATCATAGGTAATAAAGAATACATAATTGGGGTAATAGAAACGGATAGTAATAAGGTGATAGGTTTAAAGATGCCTAATAATGAATTGAGACATTAGAACTAGGAGGAATGTAGTGGTGAAAAAAGTAGTAGTACCTGGTATATTTCTAGCAGCATTATCTTCTCCACTTTTTATGGAAGAGGCTCAGGCTGCTTCCATTACCAAATATGTAGAAGTGAATAAGGGATCGGTATTAAATGTAAGAGTCGGTCCATCAGTGAATACAAATATTGTAACAACATTAAATACTGGGACGAAAGTAAATGTCCTTTCTGAAACAAATGGTTGGTCAAAAGTAAATGTAGACGGAAAGACTGGATATGTATCATCCACGTATTTAATTACAAAGCAAGAAAATTCGATAAAATATGTTTCCATCAACCCGTCTTCTACCTTAAATGTTAGAGAATCTGCTTCTACTAAAGCGAAGGTCCTAACAAAGCTCAAACAGAATACCAAGGTTGAAGTAGTATCGGAATCTAATGGCTGGTCAAAAATTAAAGTAAATGGAATAAATGGTTATGTTGCATCAGAATACATAAAAGCTGATCAAACAGAGGAAAAGAAAACAACTGATACATCAAATGAACAAAAAACAGCAACTAAATATGTAAATGTAAATACTGGATCGAGTTTGAACTTAAGGAATAGTCCGTCTAATTCAGCTTCTATTATTGTTAAATTGGCAAAAGATGTAGGCGTAACGGTTTATTCTGAATCAAACGGTTGGTCAAAAGTGGAAGTATATGGAAAACAAGGTTATGTGGCAACGCAGTATTTAGCTGACAAAAAATCAACGGTTAATTCAGAGCAATCAAAAGAAACAGGTGTTAAAACGACAACAAAATATGTAAATGTAGCCAAAAACTCATCGCTAAATTTGCGTAAGGAAGCAAATACGAGTAGTTCTGTACTAACGAAGCTTTCTAGAGGGGCGAAGGTTACGGTTCTCTCAAGCGCAAATGGCTGGGATAAAGTAAATGCATCTGGAAAGACTGGCTATGTAAGCAATAGTTATTTGTCAGATAAGCAAATTACCGATACTACTACCGAGGCATCTGATACAGAAAGTGGACAAAGTAATTCGGACAAGTCACCGACAATAATCACGAAAAAAGTTAATGTGCAGACGGGATCTAATTTAAACGTGAGATCGAAAGCATCAACAAGTGGCACAATAAAAGGAAAGCTTACAGCAGGAACGGTAGTAACAGTAATATCAGAGAAAAATGGCTGGTCGCAAATTAAGACGAATAATCTAGAAGGGTATGTAAGCAGTGAGTACTTAACAAGTGTTACTACCCCTGAAAATGGAACAGACGACCAAACAGATCCAGAGGAAGACAAGCAGCCAGAAGAAACACCAACCACAGTGGAAAAGAAAGTCAATGTTCAAGCAGGATCAAGCTTAAACGTGAGATCCACAGCATCAACAAGTGGAGTAATAAAAGGAAAGCTTACAGCAGGAACGGTAGTAACAGTATTATCAGAGAAAAATGGCTGGTCACAAATTAAGACGAATAATCTAGAAGGGTATGTAAGCAGTGAGTACTTGACAAGGATTACTACCCCTGAAAATGGAACAGACGACCAAACAGATCAAGAGGAAGACAAGCAGTCAGAGGAAGCACCAACAGCTGTGGAAAAGATTGTTAATGTCCAAGCGGGTTCTAGCTTAAATATGAGAGCTACACCATCAACGAGTGGGACAATCTTAAGCAAGCTTGCAGCAGGAACAGTAGTAACTGTTCAATCAGAAGAAAATGGTTGGTCCAAAATAATAGTGAATAATCTGGAAGGGTATGTTAGTACAGAATATTTAACGGCTAAAGATAATGGAAGTACTAATGTAACAATAAATAAGAGTTATGTTAATTACAATCTGACTTTAGAAGACATGACTAATATTCAATTAAAAGTCAATCCACAAACGGATACAAAATATGATACATATATCAGAGAAGATGCGATTGTATTCAAAACATCTGATTCCACAAAAGGAACTGTACTTGGTAGTGGCTGGAGATTGCGTGGAGGTGCTGGAACCGATTATTCTGTTGTTAGTACTTTAACGAGTGGACAGGTATTAACGGTTGTTTCCAAAGTAAAAGGAACGGATGGATACTACTGGTATAAAGTAGATTATTCACAGGCTTGGGTTAGTGCTAGTAAAGAAGATACTGCCTATTATCTAAACCCCGATAACTTTATTAATAGTGATATCCAATCTTTGCAATTTCTTAAATTGTCTGCAAAAGCAAATGTGGATGATAAAGAAGTAGATAGTAAGATATTAGCTGGTAAAGGTATATTAGCTGGTAAAGCATCTGCTTTTGTCACTGCGGCTAATGCTTACGGAATTAATGAACTATACTTGATTTCTCATGCTCTTTTAGAGACTGGAAATGGTACTTCTACTTTGGCAAATGGTGTTGAAGTTAATGGTAAAATGGTTTATAACATGTATGGTATTGGTGCCTATGATGGATCTGCTATTTCAAGTGGTGCCGAATATGCCTATAATGCTGGCTGGTTTACACCTGAAGCTGCGATTATAGGTGGTGCAAAATTTATTGCGCAAGGTTATATCAATGCTGGACAAGATACTTTATATAAAATGAGATGGAATCCTGATGCAGCTGAAAAAACAGGGACAGCAACACATCAGTATGCTTCCGATATAGGCTGGGCAACAAAACAGGTAAATCAAATTTATAATTTATATAGTTTAATAAGTACATATACATTAAACTATGAAATTCCAACCTATCAAGTAAACGCTAAGTAAGAGACTATAAGTTCTTTCAATCATAAATGTTTTTAAAAAGACAGCTTTAAATTTCTATGTGTAAAAAAGTTCTGGTTATAAGAAGGTAAATCAATTCTCTGGTTATAATGGTGTTTGGAAAGATTACTTGCAATCTTTCTAAACATCACTCCAGATTGTAAACTTGGGTTTAATGCAATTGGATTGCCTTTGTTATTAGCTGCGATAATATCTGCATCAGAAGGAATGGCTCCTAGAATATTTATATTCAATAATTGCAAGATATTATCAACTTCCTGGTTATGTTTATAACCATTTACAAGGAGAGATAATGGCTGTTTATTTTGTGATTCCAGTATACCAATTACCCTGTCTGCATCCTGTAATGCAGTTTTATCAGGTGTAGCTACAATAATAACTTCATCGGCTCCGTTTATTGCATAGAAAAATCCACTTTCCAATCCTGAGGGAGAATCAATTAAGATAAAATCATACAGTGAATCAATTTCTTGGAGCATCTCCACAAACGAGAGAAATTCTACCTCTGTCACTTGCTTTTTACTACCGGGTACTAAATGAAGGTTCTTTAATGTACGGTGTTTAACGACTATATGATTAAAGGAACATAGCTTTTGCAAATAATCCGAAATATCTAGAATAATTCGATTAGACAAGCCTAATGGAATATCAAGGTTTCGTAAACCAAAATCTGCATCAATTAAGCACACTTTATAGCCTTTTAATGCAAGGGAAATACCGATGTTAGCAGTAACTGTAGTTTTTCCAACCCCACCTTTCCCGGAAGTAATAGTAATTATTCGACTCATTTTTTAATCCCCCTAAAATGTAAAAAGGCTGATGAAAGAGGGAAGTCTCTCAACAGTAAGTTCGTAATGATCCATTAGTGAACGAACAATAAATCACTAATTGCAGTTAACTAGATTATTCCTAAATAATAATGAAGAAAGAACGTTTAATAGAATGAAAGTGAACGTAATATAGAACAATTTTAATATGAAAATTGGAGAAGAACCATATGTAGAAAATACTATCTATTCTATTGAATTCCAACCTAATGTAGGGGAGGGAGATCTATTTGTAAGAGTTTTGGATGGGTAATAGGAAAAAAGCCTAGTGAAGAGTGACGGCTAATGGGCTCACTTTATTTGGAACAGAGCATATATAATTAGCTGTGTACGAAAAAAATAAGGACAATTACCTAATATTGTATCTGAAAAAATTTATTTTAAGGAAGGGTAATCTTTATAAAAGAAAAAGGATGCTTGAATCTCCCAAAAGGTAGCAGGGATCAGGCATCCTTTTTTTCGGATGGTATTAATTAAATAAACTAAACTATAATCAAGGAGCGTATTTAAAATAAGGCAATTATATCTCTTGAACGGAACTATCGATAGAATATGGAGAGAAATCGATATCACATGCAGATCCAAGGACAAATTTGGCCAGTTGTTTGCCGATAAATGGGCCCATCGTTAAGCCTGATGCTCCTAAACCATTCGCAATCGTTAATCCTTTATACTGTGTCAGTCTTCCGAATACTGGAAGAAAGTCATTTGTAAATGGACGGAAGCCAACTTTTGCTTCTCCCCAGATTCCATCGGATAAGCCTGGAGCGAATAGTAAAGCTTTATCGATAATCTCTTTTATTCCCGCAACCGTTATGTCAGCAGCTAACGCAGTCGTATTATCGTGTGTTGCGCCTATCACAATGCTGTTATCTTCTAAAGTTAATATATACTGATCATGTGGTGGCATGACAACAGGCCAATCAGAACATGTTACATCTTTTAGCTTTACATGCAAAATCTGTCCTTTCTGTGCTTTCACATCAAAGGATAATTGTAATGGCTTAAGTAACTCATTTGCCCATACCCCCGCAGCAATGACTACTTCATCCGCATAAATAGTAGTGTTATCACTAAGTTTTACGCCAATAATTTCGTCTTTTTCTTTGATAAGCGTACTATTTGAGTGAATAAAGGTTGCACCTAATTGTTTGCTAGCCTCTATAAGAGCATTTCGTAGTGCCCAGCCATTTACTCTTGCTGCTCCACTAATATGTAAAGCGCCATATCCTGGAGCTAATAACGGGAACAATGCCTTTGCTTCTGATGAGGTAAGAATATTTACATCTCCAATTTCTGGTGCTTCTAATTTTCTTTTTAATGTTCTCTCTTCCATAGCTTCTAGTTTTGTAAGATCGGAATGAAGGCTTAGAGCACCAACTTTTTTATAACCAGTATGTAATTGATGATAGCTATTTAAATCTTCAACAAGGGATGGATAGTATTTCGCACCTTCTCTTGCTAATACATACCATTTTTTGTTTCTACGCTGGGAATTCCAAGGGCAAATGATGCCAGCTGCTGCCTTTGTTGCTTGTCCTTGATCTTCTCGATCAATGACTATAACCTCTGCTCCACGCTTTGCTAATTCAAATGTAATAGAGGCGCCAAGTATCCCTCCGCCTACTACAATTACTTTTTTCATGTATTAATCAATTCCTTCTATATATTAAGTTAGGACTGGTTTCAAAGTTTGTTGGTCGTAATTTGAAAGTATATTGTCATCACAAATTATGGGAAGGGTTACCCTATTGTTTGCAAAGGGAGGCTAGCCTTTGAGTTATCCCTAAAGTGCCTTCTTGTCATGTATTAATTTACTTTCAAAAAACCAATTATTGAAAAACAGCCAAGGTAAAAAGCTATTTCTAATATAACATAGTGGTTCAAATAGAAAGAAATTCGCATTTTTTAACAAAAAAGAAAAATGTTGAGTTGTGTCGAAATAAAACGATAAAATACTTCTATTAAGAACGGTTCATTATTTTAATATTATTTAGTCGCTTCCATTTTTTTGGAGTGATATATAGGAAAAAAGTTTGAAAAAAATGTGAACAAACGAAGAAAAATGACAATTGAAATATAATTGTAATATTTCTATTACTTAAATGACAAATTATGATGTTATACTTCTATTTGTGGCGAAAGATGTTTTATATAAAGAACTTTCGTCGAAAACAGGGTTATTGTTTGATTTACACTGTAGAGAATACTATATTATAAGAGTCTCTCTACCAATTACATCATAAACATAAAGAAGATACATAGATAAATAAATTAGAAGAATTCTACATTAGATAAATGTGCAGGGGGAAAATGGAATGTTAAAAAAGAAACTAGTGGTACTAAATACGACGATATTACTTGGATTGGGTACTAGCTTAGCAATCCCAGGAATAAATGCTCATGCGATTCAACCAACTAGCATTACGCAACAACAAGCATCTTTAAAAAGCCAAATTTCTGACGCTCAAATTAAAATTGTAGAAACGCAAGAAGAGTTAAAAAAATTAGAGGCTCAAATTAAAAGAGTAGATAAAGCAATTGAGGAAAATAAAAGTCTTATTGAGGAAACAAAGGCTAAAATGAAAGCTACGGAGAAAGAAATTGACTCTCTTGAGAAAAAAATAAAAGAATTAGAAGATAGAATTGAAAAGCGTAATGATGTATTAAAAGAAAGAGCACGTTCTTTCCAAGAAAATGGAGGAAGTGTTGATTATATTGAAGTATTATTCGGTGCTGCTAGTTTTAAGGAATTTGTTGACCGTGTAGGTGCAGTTGCTACAATTATGGAAGCAGATCAAGATTTAATTGCAAGCAATGAGAAAGATAAAGAAGATTTAGAAACAAAGCAAAATGAAATAAAAGATAAATATGATGAGTTGAATAATACGAAGTTAGATCTTGAAGAAATGCAAAAGCAAAATGAAGATCAACAGAAGAAAAATGAGCAATCCAAAAAAGATTTAAAGGCTAAAGAAGCTGAAAATAAAGAACGTAAAGCAGAATTGGAACAGAAATACGGTTCTTTACAATCTGTAGAGCCACAAATTAAAAAAATGATTCAACAAAAAGAAGAAGATAACTTAAATCAATTGGTTGCTTCGACAGTTGGAACGAATGACAGTGGGAGTGCTAGTAAGACTTCAAGTGAAAAAGCAAGCGGTGGTAAATCAAAAGCAATTACTGCTGGTTATAAATATATTGGGAATTCAACTTATAAATTTGGCGGTGGAAGAACTGCTTCCGATGTAGCAAACGGATTGTTTGATTGTTCTGGATTTGTTAGCTGGGCTTATTCACAAGCTGGATATAGCATTCCTGCAAGTACGGATGCTTTAAAGAACTCCGGAACGCGCGTGTCTACAAGCGATATGCAACCAGGTGATTTAGTGTTCTTTAACACATATAAAACAGATGGTCATGTTGGAATCTATATTGGTGGAGGTAAGTTTATCGGTTCACAAAGCTCTACTGGTGTTGCAATAGCATCTATGAATAGCGGGTATTGGAAATCTGTATTTAATGGAAGAGTTGTTCGTTTCTAATAGAATCATTTCAGGAAAGCATTACTAGTGAGTTTTATCTGGTAATGCTTTTGTTCTGTTTACTTATATAATACCCATTAGTAAAAAAAATATGCCTTTTTTTTGAAAGATGCGTTAATTTTTTATTTATCTCCCAACTTCAGTTAGACATTAATTACAAGCTTGTGAGCGTTTAAGAAGGATAGGTGGGAGAGTAATAGCCCCTAAAGGGTTTTCTAAGCTAGAACTAACCTTTAGTGAAGGATGAAGGACCACAATTTTTCTAAAAGGATTCACGACATTTTTATTATTAGTGTAATAGTAATTTGTTTCCCTCTATTATTAAATGGATAATATGATGGAAGATAAAAGCGAGTATTCTTAAGAAGGTAAAATTCTTGACCAATTAAAAAGTTTATTATAAAATTTTTAATCGGAATCGTTTGGATTTATGTTGACAGCTTTATGGGAAAAGTCTATTATTAAGTGTCATGTTTAATAAGTATATAAACGAAAAAGGTAGGAGTAGCTTTCATTTATGATTAATCTAAATAAATGAATAACTAGGTGTATTCCATTCCCTCTTTAAATCGTAATGAATACGAAATGGTTAAAGGATAGATTTACTTTCTCAAACTAGGAAAGTAGGCTACTCAATATATGTTATAGAGTATATACCTGTAGGAAATGGCAAAAATTATAAAAGTTTAGATGTGTCTCGACAGTGGATGGACACGGAGATATATTTTATATCAATCATTGATATAAAAGTCTGTATAATCAGCTAGCACCTTTGACATGGTATCGTTTTATATATTAGATTAATCGGCTTTTATTTAAATAATGAATTGATGACGTGAATTACAAATGGAAAGGAGTAATTACTATGAAACTGGCGACAGTATCAAATATTACCTTTGGATATGAGCATGTCCCTTCTCTTGAAAATGTCTCTTTTGAATTAGAAATTGGTGAGTTTGTTGGGATTACTGGCCCGAATGGTGCAAGTAAATCTACACTCTTAAAGTTATTATTGGGCTTGCTTAAACCTTGGTCAGGCAGTGTGAAAATAAGTAAGCTTAATTCGAAGGAAAAAAAATTAACAGTTGGTTATGTTCCGCAGCAAATCTCTTCTTTTAATGTTGGATTCCCGAGCACGGTGATAGAACTTGTTCGTTCAGGTAGATATCAGCGTAAAAAGTTTTATGAGAGACTGAAGGAAGTTGATCATGAGGCAGTGAAGAAGTCTTTAGAAATGGTTGGAATGTGGGAGTATCGAAATAAGAAAATAGGAGAGTTATCTGGAGGACAAAAACAGAAGATTGTGATTGCCCGAATACTAGCGTCAGAACCGGATTTACTTGTTTTAGATGAACCGACAACAGGCATGGATGCGGATAGTAGAAAAGGATTTTATGAATTTATGAAGCATCAGGTTAGAGAACATAATAGAACGGTAGTCATGGTAACCCATGATCAAGATGAAGTAGAAGGTTATTTAGATAAGATTATTCATATAGAGAAAGGAGAAAAAGGTGGATGGAGATGTTTGAGCTTGAATTCATGCAAAGAGCATTTTGGGCAGGTGGGCTCATTGCAATAATTGCACCAATCATAGGGATTTATTTAGTCTTAAGAAGACAGGCGTTAATGGCCGATACTTTGTCCCATATCTCATTAGCTGGTGTTGCGATTGGTTTTTTCTTTCAAACAAATGTGACACTCTCTAGTCTACTAGTCGTTGTCGCTGGGGCGATTGGGATTGAATATATGCGTCGTGCATATCATACTTATTCAGAAGTATCGATAGCTATTTTGATGGCTGCTGGTCTGTCATTTGCGTTATTTCTTATGAGCTTATCAAGTGGTGGAATGACGGCAAGCATGGATCAATATTTATTTGGGAGTATTATTACGATAAGTAAACAGCAAGTAAATGTGTTAGCAATTGTAACTGGAATTATTCTTTTATTTTTTCTTTTCTTTACGAGACAGATGTATATTATGACCTTTGATCAAGATACTGCTACAACTAGTGGGATTAATACAAGTATGCTATCTATTGCATTTAGCATTTTAACGGGTATTGCAATTTCTGTTATTATACCAACTATTGGAGTATTATTAGTTTCTGCCCTGTTGGTACTACCTTCTGCTTTTTCCATTAAATTAGTAAAAGGTTTTAAATGGGTGTTTATTGTTGCCATTTTAGTAGCGGCAGTTAGTATTTTTACTGGTTTATTTTCATCCTATCATTTAGGAACTCCTCCTGGAGCAACGATAACGTTATTATTGGTAGTTATCTTGCTTATAGGTTTCTTAAGTCAAAAGGTTTATATGATAGTTCGTCGTGCATCAAGCCAGAAAAATTATAAAAAAGTAGGGTAAAAAAAGAGGAGTCAGTGCTATTAATAGCTGGCTCCTCTTTTTATCTATTTAGTTAATATCCTTTATGGTAGTCTACTAAATTAATCGGGAGTGGTTCTCCTTTTAGATAGTAATTTGCATTCTGTAGAAATATTTCTTCTATCACTCTACTGCTATAATGCTCTGTAGAACCAGATGTGTGAGGAGTAATAATGACATTTTCTAAATCCCATAATGGACTTGATTGCTGTAATGGTTCTGTTTCAAAGACGTCTAATCCCGCACCTAATATTTCTCCACTTGTTAATGCTTCAACTAGATCATCTTCTTTCACAATTTCTCCACGTCCGATGTTAATAAAGAATGCTGACTTTTTCATTTGCTGAAATTGTTCTTTTTGGAATAAATGGTATGTATCATCAGTTAAAGGAAGAGTGACAACAACATAATCACATATTGGAAGTACTTCAGCTAGTTGATTGGAAGTGTATAATTTATCCACATAGTCTGTCGGTTTCAGCGAGTTTCTTACACCGATGACATGCATATCAAATGCTTTCGCAATTTTAGCTGTTTCTAACCCGATTGCCCCAACGCCAATAATGCCAATCGTTTTTTTATGAGCTTCCAACTTGATATCGGTACCATCCCACTTTTTTGTTTGCTGATTTCGAACATATGTATGAATATTTCTTGTTAATCCTAGTAGGAGAGCGAAAATCGTTTCAGAAATTGGATAGCTATGTACTCCGTTTGCGCTTGTTATAAAAATATTTTTTTTACTTAATTGATCTAATGGAAGGGTATTTATACCAGCGCTCCATGTTTGAATCCATTTGAGCTGGTCATTTTGGTTAATGCTTTGCATATCAAAACTATTTCTCCAACCAACAATTATTTCAGAATCAATCAAATGCTCTTGCCATTCATCCTGTTTTGATGCATGAATAATTTGCCATGCAGAGAATTGGGACTTAACTTTTTCCAATAGAGAAGGATGGAGGGGGTGGGTAATTAATATTTTTCTGCTATTCATATGGGGGACACTCCTTTATTATTTGATTGTATTATTACTATTGTAACAAATCATAAGATAATTGGAACTATTTTGCTTATTTAAAATGATTCTATGCTTTCTATTTGGAGGAATTACTAATTTAGTTGAAATATAAAGAATTATAAGTAGTTATTGAAGGATGAACTTGCTATAATGAAAATGCTATTAATGAGTAAGTACGTGGAAGTTAATGAATGGAAGTAGATGATGAAATAAAGTAACAGGAGATGAAATCTTGAATACAGAAGTAACTATTTTATTAACAAGTGATGTCCATGGAAATATATTTCCAGTGAACTATGGGAATAATGCGCCATCTGATGTGGGCCTAGGAAAAGTTGCTACTATTATAGCAAAGGAAAGGGCAAAGAATCCAAATACGATTATAATAGACAATGGTGATTTAATACAAGGTACGCCTTTAACATACCATTATGTGAATTTTTTAGCAGATAAAAAAAATCCAATGATAACAATCTTAAATCAATTAAAATATGATGGGGCTGTTATTGGAAATCATGAATTTAATTACGGTTTAACTATTTTAAAAAGTGCTGTAAAAGAATCAAATTTTCCTTGGCTTTGTGGGAATATTGTCGAAGAAAAAACAAATCAGCCGTTTTTAGGTACCCCTTATTTGATTAAAAGAATTAATGGCTTTAAAATTGCAATTCTTGGCTTGACAACGCACTATATTCCGAATTGGGAAAACCCTAAGAATATCAAAGGACTTCAATTTAATGATGCATTCGATAGTGCAAAAAAATGGGTAGATTTTATTAATAAAGAAGAACAGCCAGATGTTCTTGTCATTTCCTATCATGGTGGATTTGAACGGAATCTGGAAACGGGAGAGCCAACGGAAGTATTGACTAGGGAGAATCAGGGATATAGCATTTGCAAACAGATAGATGGTGTTGATGTGCTATTAACTGGCCATCAACATCGAGAATTAACTGGTAATATAAATGGCACAGAAATTATACAGCCAAGTAATAATGGAAAATTTGTGGGCAAAATAACATTGGTGCTTGATGAAAACGGGGAGGTAATAAAGAAAGACTCCGAATTATTATCAGTAGCAGATGTGGATGCAGATGAAGAAATCCTTATGTTAGCAAAAGAATATGAAGATAGTACACAAAAATGGCTGGATACGCCAATAGGACATATTGATGGAGATATGCTTGTAAAAGATCCAATGGAGATTCGCTTAGCAGATAGTCCGCTCATTGAATTTATTAATAAAGTGCAAATGGAAGCTGCGAATGTAAAAATCAGTAATACGGCACTCTTTAATAATGAATCCCCTGGATTTAAACCAAATGTGACAATGAGAGACATTGTTTCCAATTATATCTATCCTAATACATTCAAAGTACTAGCTTTAACTGGGAAAGATATTCGTGCAGCACTTGAGCAAAGCGCCAAATATTTTGCTTTGAATGAGGAAGGTGAACCAATAGTAAATCCTTCCTTTGTTTATCCTAAACCACAGCATTATAACTATGATATGTGGGAGGGTATTGAATATACACTTGATATAACAAAACCTCATGGACAAAGAGTCATTCAGCTAGATTTTGAAGGCAAACCAATAAATGAGGAAGCTATTTATGAAGTGGTAATGAATAATTATCGAGCTGGGGGTGGCGGTGATTTCTTTATGTTTAAGAATAAACCTGTTGTCCGAGAGATTCAATTTGATGCTTCAGAATTACTTGCAAATTATATAATGGAGCGAAAAATTGTGCCCGCTACTTGTAATCATAATTGGAAAGTTATTTGGTGATTATATTTAGGGCTGAAAGCAAGTCTATAGGGTAAAATAGTCAGCTATTGTCGAGAGAATATATGTGGGTCTATCGATAGTAGCTGATTTTTTATTATTCTTTTAGACAAGTTTATTGACATGCCCTTTTATTTCATTTTTAATATTGTTAATATTAAAAAAATAGAAGCGTCAGGGGATGAAGATGTTGAGTAAACCGATAATAGGGATAACAGGTGCTTATATATTTAAAAATAAATTCATGGAAGGTACATACGTTCATCATGATTATCAAAAATCAATTGCTGCCAATGGTGGGTTGCCGATCATTCTTCCGTTTGTGGAAGAGAATCTTGCAGTAGAAATGGTAGATCTATGTGATGCCGTTATTCTAAGTGGTGGAGAGGATATAGATCCTATTACATTTGGAGAAGATCCACATCAAAATATCGGGGATACCATTCTCCTGCGGGATAAAGTGGAAATAAATGTAATTAATAGAGCGATGGAGACAAATAAACCAATACTAGCAATATGCAGAGGGATTCAAATATTAAATGTTGCTTTAGGGGGAACACTAATTCAAGATATTCCTTCTCAAGTGAAAGATAGTATTAAACATACTCAATCTGTGAAAAGAAGCTGGGATACTCATTTTGTAACCATAAAAGAAGATAGTCAATTAGCATCTATAATAGGAGAAACGAAAACAAGGGTAAATAGCATTCACCATCAAGCGATTGATATGTTAGCAAAGGATTTAGTGGAGGTTGCAAGAAGTAAGGATGGCATCATTGAAGCGGTCGAGCATAAGAGTTATCAAAATTTTTTGTTGGGAGTACAATGGCATCCTGAATCTATGGCATCTACCAATGAAAAGATGAATCAAATTTTTGCTGAATTTATAAAGAGAGCAAAACTAGAAAAAGTGAACATGTTACATAAAATGAAGTCATAAGAAAAAACAGTCATGAAGATAAAGATAAAGGCAAAAAAAGAAAAAGATGAAAAAAAAGTTAGTATTAACTCCTAAAATCAGCTAAAATAATAAGGTAAGACAATTTTTTCTTAGGAGGCATAACAATGAGCGAAAAAACATTTACGGTAATTGATGAAACTGGGATTCATGCAAGACCAGCAACATTATTAGTAAGCACTGCTAGTAAATACAAATCTGATATGCAAATCTCGTTCAAAGGTAAATCTGTAAACTTAAAGTCTATTATGGGCGTAATGTCACTAGGTGTACCAAAGGGTGGAGAAATTACTATTTCTGCAACTGGTGAAGATGAAGTAGAAGCAGTAGAAGGTGTAGAAGCTGTCCTTAAAAAAGAAGGATTAGTTGGTTAATCTATATGCTTCAATGGCCCTCTGAAATGGGGGTCACTCTCATTTATTTTTTTGTAGCTTTGTTAAAGCGTTTACATTTCGATGTTAACAAAAAAAGATCTGACTTTTGTTGTCTTTACATTACAAAAGCTAGATCTTTTTTTGTTTTTTTTCAATGATAAAATAGCGCATTTCATGGATGCGTTCGTTTCTATATATTCGCTATCTCCATTTCTCTCTGTACATAATATGAGAATTTTTAGTAAAATGAAAAGGGAATAGGAGGATTGGCATGATTGTAAAATTAGATGATGTGGGCTTAAAAAGAAATGGACAGTGGATTCTACAACATATTAATTGGGAGATTAAAAAAGGGGAGAATTGGATTTTATATGGTCTTAATGGTGCCGGTAAGACAGCTTTATTAAATATGATTTGTGCCTATTATCATCCAACAGAAGGTAAGATGGAAGTTCTAGGAAAGGTATTTGGGAAATCTGAATTAGGGGGAGCACTGAGAAGAAGAATTGGATTGGTATCAAATCGTCTGCAACAAAAATTATATGAATCTGACAGTGCATTTGAAATCGTGCTAAGTGGCGCTTATGCGTCTATTGGTTTATATGAGTCACCGACAACTGAAATCAGAAATCGAGCTATTGCTATTATGAAGCAGTTAGGTAGTTTGGAATATGCTGACAGACCATATAATAGCTTATCGCAAGGTGAGAGACAAAAGGTTCTTATTGGAAGAGCATTAATGCTGGATCCGGAGCTTATTATTTTGGATGAACCAGCAACTGGCTTGGATTTTTTGGCAAGGGAACAATTATTGGACACCATTTCAAAGATAGTAAACGAGGACACAAGCATCATTTATGTTACACATCATGTGGAAGAGGTATTGCCAGTTTTTTCCCACTCTTTTCTCTTGAAAGAAGGTAAGGAATTTTCCTCTGGCTATACAAAGGATATATTAACGAGCAAAAATATGAGTAGCTTTTTTTCGTTACCAGTTGAAGTTATTTGGAATAACGAACGGCCGCTTTTGGCTAGAAAAAAGCGCTCACTGATCGAAAATTAGGAAAGGGAGAATAGATTGTGGCTTATAAAATTGTCTTTATAGATATAGATGGAACGTTAGTGAATGAGGAGAAAAAAATACCTCATGATGCAAAATTAGCAATTAATGAGTTAAAGAAACGCAATATTCCCATCGTTTTAGCAACAGGAAGAGCACCGTATTTCTTTTCAGATATATTAGCTGAATTAAATTTAACATCATATATCTCTTTTAACGGCTCGTACGTTGTTCATGAGAAAGAGGAGGTATATAAAAAACCGATTCCGATAGAGACGCTAGAGAAATTAGAACAAATTGCTTTAAAAAATGATCATCCGTTAGTATTTCAAGGAAGTAAGGAATGCTGTGCAAATCATCAAGAGCATGCTCATATTATTGAATCCTTTCAGTCATTGAAATTAAATGCGCCATCCTATCGAAAAGATTTTTGGAAGGAGGCGGATATTTATCAATGCTTGCTTTTCTGTGAAGAAAAAGATGAAAATTTATATGAAGAAACTTTTTCAACGATTCACTTTGTACGTTGGCATCCTTTATCAATGGATGTTATCCCCACTGGTGGGTCAAAGGCAGCAGGAATAGTGGAAATTTTAAATAGATTAAATATCGATCCTCAGGAAGCTGTGGCATTTGGAGATGGGTTAAATGATAAAGAAATGCTCTCGTATGTAGGTATGGGGATAGCGATGGGAAATGCTCATGAAGAAGTTATACCATTTGCGAAAATGGTCACAAAACATGTGAATGAAGGCGGTCTCTCTTATGGTTTGAAAGAAATTGGTTTAATCTAGTACGGGACATTTTTAATATACATAGAAGAAAAGCTGTCAAAAGTTAGTTTTTAGTCTTTTGACAGCTTAGGATGAAAAAGATAATCTAGTCTTTCCAATCTTCATACACTACAACTCCACCTGATAAATCGATGGTATTACGTTCCCCTTTATAAAGAAGTTTGCCATCTTCTTTCACGATTAGGTTTTCGTAGGTAAATACCTTTTTTCCATTTGGTAAGGTGATAACTACTTTTTCTCCGAATTCTTCTTTTCCTGTTCTGGGCTCACTAGCAAAATATTTATCTGAGAAAATATAGCCTCCAAATAGGGTAGTTAAGAGTAAGATGGAACCTAAAAAATAGATGATTTTTTTGCTAATACTATTTTTCTTTTCGTCGTGTTTTTCCGTACTTTTCATATGCGCCTCCACAATATCACCTTTTCGTTAAAAATAATTGCTAAAACGGTATCAATGGCAGATGTAATAATAGGTTGATATATATGAAATTCCCTCTAAATTATGATATGAAACAAAAACATAAAGATGACGAAAATTTGAATGTAATATCGTTTTCCCTTTTTTGATGTAGTTTATTGTTAGGAAAGGTGTTTTCTAAAAGAATGTTGCTTTTTATAGGAAAAGCAATTAATGAGAATAACGGAACCGCTTGAATAATCGTAGCATCTCTAGGGGAACTGCGAGAAAGATCGATTCTTACAACATATGAGGCATAATGGATATGGAAAGGAAAAATGAATAGGGTGAATTTGTTTTTTATAAATATTCCTGAAACCTTTTTTAATTTCTAATCGTATATTTGATAAGAAATAACATGAAGGAGGAATGATTAGGTGACCACATAATAAAATTTAAAAAATGGAAAGTGAATGATGTATATGGAAATATTCGGCTTTGATCTTCCCACCATTTATTTAACCGTATTAATAGGATCGGGAATATGTGTCATTTTAACATTATTATTATCAGATTTATTTGGCGGAGATATTGGTGTCTTCAATCCCACTTTAATCCTTGCTTTTTTTACGATATTAGCAGCAAGTGGCTATTTGATGGAAAAGTATTCCGATATCAATAGTGTTATGATTCTATCTATTTCAGCAGTTATTGCACTCATTGTTTCTAGCTGTTTACATTTTTTTGTATTTATCCCACTTGCCAATGCAGAGGAGTCATTGGTTTACAATGATGAATCATTAAAAGGGAGAATTGGCAGAGTGATTACTGCTATTCCGAAAGATGGATATGGAGAAATTTTAATTGAGAGTATAAGCGGTAATATTTCAAAGACCGCAGCAAGCTTTTATAATGAAGAAATTGGCTTTGGTGAGGAAACGGTTGTAGTAGAGATTAAAGAGAATGTTGCTTATGTAGTCCGTAATAACGGAATTTAGGAAAGTTAATAAGAGGAGGAAAACTGGATGCAAATGGAGATTTGGATTGTAATAGGAATTGTAGCAATTTTACTAATCGCACTTATTAGTATATTTATGGCAAAGTATAAAACAGCAGGACCTGACGAAGCGCTAATTGTAACAGGAAGCTATTTAGGATCAAAAAATGTTCATGTTGATGAATCTGGAAATAAAATTAAGATCATTAGAGGCGGAGGGGCATTTATTCTCCCTGTTTTCCAACAATCAGAGCCTTTAAGCTTATTATCTAGCAAATTAGATGTTTCGACACCTGAAGTATATACAGAGCAAGGTGTTCCAGTAATGGCAGATGGTACAGCAATTATTAAAATTGGTGGTTCTATTGGTGAAATCGCAACAGCAGCTGAACAGTTTTTGGGGAAAACCAAACAAGATCGTGAAAACGAAGCAAGAGAAGTATTAGAAGGACATTTGCGTTCTATCCTTGGTAGTATGACAGTAGAGGAAATTTATAAAAATAGAGATAAGTTTTCACAAGAAGTGCAAAGAGTTGCTTCACATGACTTGGCAAAAATGGGTCTGGTCATTGTCTCTTTTACCATTAAAGATGTAAGAGATAAAAATGGATACTTAGAATCCCTTGGTAAACCGCGTATTGCACAAGTAAAAAGAGATGCAGACATAGCAACTGCAGAAGCCGATAAAGAAACAAGAATTAAAAAGGCAGAAGCAGATAAGGATGCTAAAAAGGCTGAATTAGAAAGAGCTACGGAAATTGCCGAAGCAGAAAAAGAAAATCAAATGAAAATTGCTGATTATAGAAGAGATCAAGATATTGCAAAAGCGCGTGCTGACCAAGCGTATGATTTAGAAAGTGCTCGTTCTAAGCAAGAAGTTACCGAACAAGAAATGCAAATTAAGATCATTGAAAGACAGAAACAAATTGAATTAGAAGAAAAAGAAATTTTAAGAAGAGAAAAGCAATATGATTCAGAGGTTAAAAAGAAAGCTGATGCAGATCGCTATGCAATGGAACAGGCAGCTGAGGCAAATAAACGTCGTGAAATTGCAGAAGCAGATGCTAATCAATATCGTATTGAGTCACAAGCGAAAGCCGAGGCAGAAAAAGTCCGTGTAGACGGTTTAGCGAAAGCGGAAGCGGAAAAAGCAAAAGGGGAAACAGAAGCAGACATCATTCGCTTAAAAGGTTTGGCAGAAGCGGAAGCGAAACGCAAGATTGCAGAAGCATATGCACAATACGGCCAAGCGGCAATCTTAGATATGGTGCTTGACATGTTACCGGAATATGCAAAACAAGTGGCTAGCCCATTAGCGAATATTGATAAGATTACAGTTGTTGATACAGGAAGTGATGGCAGTAATGGTGGAGCAAATAAAGTAACAGGCTATGCGACAAACCTCATGTCAACAATGCAGGAATCTTTAAAGGCTTCAGCTGGGATTGATGTTAAAGAATTATTGGAGAATTTATCTGGTAAAGGGAATATTCGTCAAAGTATTAATGAATTGAATGATAATTTAAGTAATAAATCAGAATAAGGAAGAAAAAGGGTCAGATTTATAATCGGACCCTTTTTCAATATGCTATTATTCTTTCAAATCTTCAATGGAATCAATATCCATATAGCTTGGTACGACTAGTCCTAATTTTGTTCCTTCTAGGTTAGCGCCTAAATCTTCGAATTGGCCTTCATATTTGCTTGCATAGTCTTCATGTGTAATTGGTAACCAGCCAGCGATATGTGCGTCTAAGCTGCCGTCAGCAACACCAGTCCACATAGGACCTGCTTCTACTTGACTTAATGTTACATCATAGCCTAAATCTGTTAATACCTGGCCAACAACATTTGTACTTGCAATTTCGCTATCCCATGCAACGTAACCAATTTTAATTTTGTCACCATCAACGCTGTCAACGCCGTCAGTCCATTCACTAACTTTATCAGCATTTTCTTCAACCCAGCTTTCGGCTGCTTTTTCAGGTGACTCTCCTTCATAAATATCCATCATAACAACTCCCATATCTTCTGTTGTCCAATGGAAATTATCTAATACTTCATATGCTTCTGGCATATCTTCTTTTAAGCCATTACGTACAATGGAATGAATGTTTTCATCTTCACCATATGAGCCTTTTGGATCTTCTAAGTATTTCAAATCATAGGCAGTAAACATCCAGTGCGGAGTCCAGCCTGTTACAATGATAGGTTCTTCTTTATCATATGCTTTTTTTAGCGCGGCAGTCATCGCTGCACTTGATCCTTCTACTAAAGTCCAATCGCTTAATTCATAATCACTAATTGCTTGGTTTGTTGCTTTCATTAATCCTGCTCCAGGGTCAATCCCGATAATTTCATAATCGACCTTTTCGCCAATTGTAGCATTTTCGTTATCTGCACTGTCAGAACCACAGGCAGCTAACCCTAAAGTAAGCGTGATTGCTCCTAGTAAGCTTGTCATTTTTTTCATATTAATTTGCCCCCTTTTTTTTTGTGCCCACATTTTGGGTAATTCTATCTAAAATGATTGCAAGTACTACAATAGAAATACCGGCTTCAAACCCACGACCAATTTGAATCTGAGTTACAGCACGATAGACATCTGCACCTAATCCAGGCGCACCAACCATTGCAGCAATTACTACCATTGATAGCGCAAGCATGATACTTTGATTAATACCAGCTAATATAGTTGGCATTGCAAGTGGTAATTGAACTTTTAATAATTTTTGAGATGTAGTACTACCAAAACTTTCGGTAGCTTCTGTAATATCGCTTGGTACCTGTTGGATACCAAGAATTGTTAAGCGTATAGTAGGTGGCATTGCAAAAATTACAGAAGCAACTACTCCTGGCACTACCCCGATACTAAAGAAGAAAATGGCCGGTATTAAATATACAAAAGCTGGCATTGTCTGCATAAAGTCTAATATCGGGATTACGATATTGCGGACTGTATTGTTTTGAGAAGCCCAAATGCCTAGCGGAATACCAATAACAATCGAGATAAATACAGCTGAAAGAACAAGGGCTAATGTATCAATCATTGGTTCCCAGTAGCCTAAATTATCAACAAGTAATAAGCCTATAAGCGTAAATAGTGCAATCTTCTTATTCGCTAATTTCCAAGCCAGTAATGCTAATAAAATGATTAATAGAATAGGAGGAATGAATCCAAAGAAAGAAACTATAATATTAACTACAAATTCTAGTACTGCTGTAATTCCATCAAATAATACTTCAAAAGTAGTTGTAAGCCAGTCAACAAAGGAATCGATCCAATCTGCGACAGGCAGTTTAGGAAATAGATTATTCATTATTTTCCCCCCCAACTGGTACGGTTTCTGTCGGTGTAGGTGCATTAATAAGTTCATTATTACCAGCAAGAGCACCAATAACTGCACCTCTTACAAGAATTCCTTTTAATCTATTTTGATCATCTATAACAGCAACTGGAATGATTGCAGTGGAAACTTTATCGAATAGGTCAGATAATAATGTATCACCTGTTACCGTAATAACATCTTTTTGTAAGATGGCTTCGATTCCTTCATTTTTTTCGCTGGCTATACGTGCATCATCGGCAGTAATTGCTCCAAGAAGCTCTCTACGTTTATTTACAACATAGATACTTGAGATTCCGAGTTTCTTCATCATTTGTAATGCAACACGAGGACCTTTTTCTATATTGACTGCCTCTGCACGTTTCATTATGTGATTTGCCGTTAAAACTTTCGATAAATCAACATCTTCGACAAATCGTTCTACATAATCATTGGAAGGATTCATTAAAATTTCTTCAGGCGTTCCTACTTGGACAATAGACCCATCCTTCATTAATGCGATTCGATCACCAATTCGCAATGCTTCATCTAAATCATGTGTAATAAATATGATTGTTTTTTCCATATTTGATTGCAGGTCTAATAACTCGTCCTGCATATCTTTACGAATTAAAGGATCAAGTGCGCTAAATGCTTCATCCATTAAAAGAATATCTGGATCATTTGCCAATGCACGAGCAAGACCTACCCTTTGTTGCATCCCGCCACTTAGTTGGTCTGGATATTGATTTTCGTAACCTGTTAAACCAACTAGTTTAAGAGCTTCTAAGGCTTGTTCTTTGCGAGTCGCTTTATCTACACCTTGAATTTCTAAACCAAATTCAGCATTTTCTAAGATTGTTCGATGGGGAAGTAATGCAAATTTCTGAAAGACCATGCTTACTTTTTCTCTACGAACATTGCGTAACTCTTCTTTAGACATACGTACAATGTCTTTCCCATCAATATAAATATTCCCGATGGTTGGATCAATCAGACGGTTAAACATACGAACTAATGTTGATTTACCACTTCCTGAAAGTCCCATGATTACAAATATCTCTCCAGGATTCACTTCAAAACTAGCCTTATTTACCCCGACTGTTGCTCCTGTTTTTTTAAGAATATCTTTTTTTGATTCACCATTATTTAATAGCTGAATGGCCTTTTTTGCATTTTTCCCGAAAATTTTTGTTACATTTTCGATTTTTAATTTTGCCATACTTTCCATTTTTTCACCTCTTTAATTCTAACCGCTCTATTGTATATCGAGCCCTCACTTATTATAGGAGATAATTAGCAAGTATTTCAAACGGTATAATCAGTTGAAATCATTCATTCTGAACGTACAGAAAAAACTGAACGAACTGTAGGTGCTTAATTCTTAATAATGCGCCCAAATGCTTCCTTTTCCTATAGTTGATGTTACTTTACTTTTTTTTCATTCATGTTAATCTATAAACAGAATATACATTTAAGTTTTTGATTATTGATTCACCTTGATTATTGAAATAATCATTATTAAAATGATTAAGTAAACATAAAATATGGATGTGAATGATAAATGACGGATAGGGAGCAGTTAAATATTGCTCGAGAGAGAGTAATTGATTCTGTAGCACAAAATATGGATTTATATGGTGTAACAGAATCAATTGGTAGATTATATGGGATGTTATTGTTCCAGCAAGACCCAATGACTCTTGACGAAATGAAAGAAGAGCTGGGGATGAGTAAAACCAGTATGAGTACATCGGTTCGAACATTACTTGAATTGAAAATGGTGGACAAAGTTTGGCGAAAAGGTGTTCGAAAAGATTTATATAAGGCGGAAGAAGATTGGTATCAATCATTTATCGATTTTTTCACGATCAAATGGAGATTGGCAATTACGGAAAATGTGTATGCCATTGAAAAGTCCATTAATGAATTAAGAGTCTTAATAAATAAAGACGATATTTCTGAAGATGTTAAGAAAGATGCGGAAAATGACTTAGAAAAATTAAATTATGCAATCAATTACTATAATTGGCTAGATCGGTTTGTAGATAGTTTGGAATCACATGAAATATTTCATTTAGTACCAAAAAAAGAAGACGAAAAATAAATCTAAGTAAATTTTACTAAAAGGGTGTTTTCATATACGGTTTGATATAAAACCATATATGAAAACATTTTTTTGTTTTTTTGACGATAATAAAACCTTTTGGATTTACGCAAATAAAGTAAAAAAGAAAAGGAAATCTAAGGGAGAACAATTTGCTCAAAGTCAAAACTGGTTAAAAAACCTAAAAAATGTGCATTTGTCTATCGCACATTTTAGATTCCTGAATAGGATATATGGAATCAAAAAAAGGAGGTTTTTATTCATGGGTGAAGTTGGAGTAGGTTACGGCGGAGGTTTCGCTCTTTTAGTAGTATTATTTATTTTATTGGTGATTATCGGTGCTTCTTGGGGTTACGGCGGATTTTAATAATCCGTAACTGAATAGAATGTAAAAGGAGGAACTAGAATGTACGGATATGGTGGTTGTGGATATCCTAGCTATGGCTATGGTGGTGGAGGTTACGGCGGAGGTTTCGCCTTAATCGTTGTTTTATTCATTCTTTTAATCATTGTAGGTGCAGCTTGTTTCAAATGGTAAAATGTTGAAAAGGTGGAGACTGATTCGAAGGGATCAGTCTCCTTTTCTCTACTACTATAGCGATCAATTAAATGGAGTAAAAATTTTTCGTGTTTTTCAAAAGCTGGTTGTACATATCTGGTAATGTAATGTTTTTAATTGCCGATAAATAGTGAACGGTATCGTGAATCATCATTGGAACAGTTTTTTGATGGTGATAAGGTCCTTCGAGTGACCAAGGGCCATCTGTTTCTACCATTATATTTTCAATTGGGTATAGTTTTGCAAGTTGGCGAGTTTTTTCCTTATATAATAAATCAGGAGTAATGGAAATAGAATAACCATTTGATATCATTTGTTCAATTGTTTTGGGATTTCCCTTAAACCAGTGAAAATGTGCCATTGAGAAGCTGTGTTTTTCAAGTAAATGAATAGCGATATCTGCTTCTTCGTAAATACTATGTAGAATAACGGGTTTTTCTAATTTTTTTGCAAATATAATAAATAGCTCCAAAATTTCCATATAAGGTTCTAAAGGAATGCAAGAAGGAGATTTTCTCCGTATATAATGGGGCAAACCAACTTCACCAATTGCAGTCATGCTTTCTTGATTTTCGTGCATCCATGTAAATAGAGCAGATAAGGATTTGTCAGAAGGGATAGATTGTTCGGGATGATATCCATATGCGGCTTTAATAAAAGCGAACTCCTGGCTCAGTTTTTTCGTTTTTTTACATGATTCTAAATTACTTGAAACACTGATGGCATATTGCACTGTTTCTTCCATAGCAAAACGAAGTATATCGTCTCTGCTGTACTGATCTAAATGAATATGTGCATCTATTATCTGTTTCATCTTTCATCACCTTTAAATGTTAGATTGGAGAAATGACTTATAGTCTCCAATAATGGATATTTTCATTCATTCATTATAACAGAAGGAAAGAGTAGGAAACCAATCGAAATTAATAGGAAAGAACATTGATTTTGAGTACTTTCATCCATTTGATAAAATGAAGGGATAAGAGGTACATAAGGGGGGATTGTAAGATGGTTTCATTAGTAAAATTAATCAAGTCTGCAAATCATTTAGTTGTATTTACAGGTGCAGGTATGTCAACAGAGAGTGGATTACCAGATTTTCGGTCAGCTAACCGTGGATTATGGACAACCGAACAAAAGCAATATCTTTCCAGTACGAATGCCTTAAATAATCATTTACAAGAATTCACCGATTTTTATAGAAAAAGAGTACAAGGTATCCATGACTTAAAGCCACATAAAGGGCATGAAATTCTGGCTGAATGGGAAAGAAAGGGGTATTTAAAACAAATCATTACCCAAAATGTTGATGGATTTCATCAAGAAGCAGGAAGTGAGAAAGTCGCTGAACTACATGGGACACTAAAAAAGGTTCATTGTGAAACGTGTGGAAGAAGCTATCTAAGTGAAGAATATCTACATGATAATTATACATGTGGCTGTGGTGGTGTATTGAGACCCTCCATTATACTCTTTGGTGAAATGCTCCCAGAACAGCCTTTTTTAACGGCAGAAGAAGCTGCCATTAAGTCAGATGTTTTTTTAGTATTAGGTTCTTCTTTATCAGTATCACCAGCAAATCAATTTCCATTGCTAGCAAGTGAAACGGGAGCTAAGTTAATTATAGTAAACAAAGAACCAACAGAAATGGATCGGATAGCAGATATCGTTATTCATGAACCAATTGGCAACGTATTAGAGGAAATAAATTCTAAGCTATAATGAACAGTATGGGGGAGAGCAAAAGAAATTAAAGCTTCTTTGAGAATATAGAAGAAAATAGTCGAAATAAAACTAGTTTAAATACATTTAAACCCATTGCAAACTTTGATATATCGAGATAATATAAGGGAATGGACTAAATTTGAAAGCGTAAAAAGAGAGGAAAGTAACATGTCAAAGAATTTTAAACAGGATGTACTGTCACGTCGCACCTTTGCGATTATTTCCCATCCGGATGCTGGTAAAACGACATTAACGGAAAAACTATTACTATTCGGTGGCGCTATTCGCGATGCTGGAACTGTTAAAGGGAAGAAGACAGGGAAATATGCAACAAGTGACTGGATGGAGATAGAAAAGCAAAGAGGAATCTCTGTTACTTCCAGTGTGATGCAATTTGATTATCAAGATGCACGCGTAAATATTTTGGATACACCAGGTCACCAAGACTTTAGTGAGGACACTTATCGTACACTTACAGCAGTTGATAGTGCTGTCATGATTATTGATTCTGCAAAAGGGATAGAGGAACAAACATTAAAGCTATTTAAAGTTTGTAAAATGAGGGGTATTCCTATTTTTACTTTTATAAATAAATTGGATCGCCAAGGGAAAGCACCTCTTGAGTTACTTGCAGAATTGGAAGAAGTGATGGGAATAGAGTCCTATCCAATGAATTGGCCAATTGGAATGGGAAAAGAATTCCTAGGAATATATGATCGATTTTATAAGCGGATTGAACAGTTCCGTGTAGAAGATACTGATAAGTATATTCCGCTGAATGAAGATGGCGAAATTGAGGGAGACCATCCAATTAAACGGGATTCCTTATATGATCAAACGTTAGAAGAAATTATGCTATTAAATGAAGCGGGGAATGAATTCTCTGAGGAGAAAATTAACAATGGGGATTTAACACCAGTATTTTTTGGGAGTGCCTTAAGTAACTTTGGAGTTCAAACGTTTTTAGAAACCTACTTGCAATTTGCTCCATCGCCACAAGCAAGAAACTCTTCTGTTGGCGAGATTAATCCGCTTTCTGAGGAATTCTCAGGGTTTATTTTTAAGATTCAAGCGAATATGAATCCAGCTCACCGTGATCGTATCGCATTCCTACGGATTTGTTCTGGGAAATTCGAACGAGGAATGACTGTTAATTTACCGAGAACTGGAAAACAAGTGAAGTTAGCTCAATCGACTCAATTTATGGCAGATGACAGAAGCACTGTAAATGAAGCAGTTAGTGGGGATATTATTGGATTATATGACCCAGGGTTTTATCAAATTGGAGATACGTTAACCGTTAGTAAAACATCCTTTCAGTATGAAAAGTTACCACAGTTTACACCAGAGCTTTTTGTAAAGGTAACAGCAAAAAATGTAATGAAACAAAAGCATTTTCATAAAGGGATTCAGCAGCTTGTTCAAGAAGGAGCAATTCAGCTGTATAAGACTGTTAAAACAGAAGATTATCTTCTTGGAGCAGTAGGTCAATTGCAATTTGAAGTGTTTGAGCACCGCATGAGAAATGAATACAATGTTGAAGTAATTATGGAACATGTTGGCTCTAAAATTGCTCGTTGGCTAGTAGATGAAGAAGTGAATGAAAATCTTTCTAGTGGAAGAAGCTTATTGGTGGAGGATCGTTTCGGTAAAAAAGCATTTTTATTTGAAAATGAATTTGCCTTAAGATGGTTCCAAGATAAAAATCCAGAAGTGAAATTATTTAATCCGATGGATGAACAAGAATAAGATAGAAATAAGATTGTTTCAAATGGATATCCCCCCGTTTGGTTAAGGGTGTTCCATGGCTGGAACAGTCTTTTTTTTATTTGGAATAATCCTTGTTTCCAAGCGACCTGATGTAATCTATTTAGATAGATTCATTTGGAGGGTCAATCAATAAAAAGATATCATAGGAAGGAGGAGATATGTCTAAAGAGTATGTCAGGTTTTTGAACAAATGTAGGAAGGAAAATAGATGAAGAAAACAAGTGTTTATTGAAAAAGGAGAGAGATTATTATGTTGGTATAATATATTTTAGAAGAATACTATTTGTTTTTTCTGATAATTATTAAAATAATTAATAAATTATTAGTATTCATAGTAGGAATAAAAGTCTTTCGATAGTCGAATTACTGATATATAAGGTTTTTGTATGTCTAAATAAATAATTAACACGCGATAATTATAAAAATTAAAAGTTTTCAAAAAACTATTTGTATTTAGAAAAAAAATAGGTATAATAAAAACAAGTTGTTATAAAAGTTAACAAACAAATGTTAACATATTTGACTTGTTAGCAATTTAGCAATGATGATACTATCTTTCGATGCAATAAGAGTATTCTATTAAGTTAAAAAGATTGAATATTCGTTAAATGGAAGTCTGATAGTATGATAACAAAATAGATAATAGGGGGATATGTTGCATGAAAAAAAGTTTTTCGCTTACTCTTAGCATTTTACTAGTGCTTGTACTTGCTTTAGCCGGCTGTTCAAGTAAGACAGGATCTGACGAGGATGGTAGCAGTGGAGAAACATCAAATTCTAGCAGTCTACTTGATACTATTAAAGAAAGAGGAACTTTAAAAGCTGGTATTAATGATGCACTTCCTGGCTTTGGATACATAGGATCAGATGGAGAAAATACTGGTTTTGATGTTGATTTTGCAAAAGCAATTGCAGCAGGAGTACTTGGAGATGCAACGAAAATTGAATTTAGACCATTATCAGCTACCGACCGTTTCACCGCTGTTCAGTCTGGTGAAGTTGATGTGTTAGTACGTAACACAACTTGGACAACAAACCGTGATGCCGAAGTAGGCTTAAGCTTTGCTCCAGTAATTTTCTACGATGGGCAAGGAATTATGGTACCGAAAGATAGTAATATCAAAACGTTACAAGATTTAGAAGGAAAAACAATTGGTGTAGAAACAGGAACAACAACTGAATTAAACTTAGCGGATCAAATGAAAGCGGCAGGCGTTAACTATACAGCTCAAACATTTGATAACGCTGATGCTGTTATAGCTGCATATGAGCAAGGTTCTATTGATGCATGGACAACTGATAAATCAGGACTGGTTTCTCGTCAGTCTACATTACAAGATCCAGATGCGCACATTATTTTAGATGAAACACTTTCAAAAGAACCTTTAGCTCCAGCTGTTAAAGATGGAGATGAAAAATGGGCAGATGCGGTAACTTGGATTGTATTTGCAACAATTCAAGCAGAAGAATTTGGTATTACGTCTCAAAACGTAGATGATTTCTTAACTAGTGAAAATCCAGAAATTCAACGTTTATTAGGAGTAGAAGGAAACCTTGGTGAACAATTAGGACTATCTAATGACTTTGCCTACCAAGTAATTAAACAAGTCGGTAACTATGGTGAAATTTATGATCGCAACTTAGGTCCTGATACAGTGTTCAAATTAGAACGTACACAAAATGCATTATATAGCGATGGCGGATTATTGTACTCTATTCCGTTCCGTTAATATGAATTATTAAGTTGAAAAATAAGGGGGTTCTCAAATTGTCATACCCTTTTGAGTTCCCCCTATTCTTTTAGGTGAGAGGTGAGAAAGAGTGGAAGTAAAAAAGACAACATCGACTCCTCTTTGGAGAAATAGAAAAATAATACCGATTATTGCTCAAATCCTCTTTGTCATTATAGTAGGAACAGTGATTATTTTTATGGTCAATAATGTGATATCTGGTCTTGAACAAATAGGATTGACATTAGGATTAGATTATTTAACTTTAAAAGCATCTTTTCCGATTTCAGAATCTATTATTAGCTATACACCTGATGATCCATATATACGTGCATTATTGGTAGGATTATTAAATACGTTTAAGGTTTCTATCTTTGGAATTATATTTGCAAGTATTATCGGAGTTATAGTGGGTGTTGCACGTTTATCTGATAACTGGTTAGTAAGCAAGGTGGCTACTGTATATGTAGAGGTTTTTAGAAATACTCCCCTTTTGGTACAAATATTTATATGGAATTTTGCCGTATTTTTACCGATGCCAAAAATACAAGAAGCACTCTCTATCGGTTCTTTCTATTTTTCTAATAGAGGGGCATCCATCCCATGGTTTACATTACAAGATAATACGCTTATTTGGTTAATCGTACTCATTCTCCTCATTGTAGGTAGTGTATTTTTATTCAGAATATTAACAAAGGTATCATTAGAATCAGGTAAATCTACATATCCACTAATCTCCAGTATCGGATTAATAGTAATTGGCGCGATTATTACTTTTCTTGTTTTAGGAAATGGCCCATTTGGTCTATCTGTTCCAGTTTTTAATGGAAATTCTTTTGATGGTGGAACATCTTTATCTATTGGGTTTATGTCTGTGCTCGTGGCACTAACTATCTATACATCTACTTATATTTCAGAAATTGTCCGTGCTGGAATTATGGGCGTTCCAAAAGGACAGACAGAAGCTGCAAAAGCACTTGGCTTTAAAAGTCGCACTGCGCTTCGGTTAATTATTTTTCCACAGGCAATCAGAATAATTATCCCGCCGTTGACAAGCCAGTATTTAAATTTAATAAAAAACTCAAGCTTAGCGATGGCGGTAGCATATCAAGATATTGTTGGAATCGGAAATACAATCATTAATCAAACGGGACATACGTTAGAGACACTATTAATTGTAATTTCTGTATATTTACTGTTTAGCTTAACTACATCCCTGTTAATGAATCTTTTCAACAAAAAATTCCAGCTGGTAGAAAGGTAGGGAAGCGAATTGGATAATATACAATTAGAAAACACGGAACCAGTTATGGAAACCACAAAATTAAATAGTCAGAAAAAACTACAGTTATGGCTTAAAAATAATTTATTTAAAGACTGGAAAAATGCAATAGTAACGATTGTGACCCTAATGTTTACAATTTATTTACTTGCAAATATAGGGAAATTTTTATTTGCCAGTGAATGGAATGTTGTCACTGATAATTTGAGACTACTATTTGTTGGGCAATTTCCAATAGAAGAAATTTGGAGATTGTGGGTATCCCTTTTATTTATGTCTGTGTTATTAGGTACTTCTTGGGGAGTTTGGAGAGGGATAATCGGTCATGTAGCAATTAGTCTTGGTGCTCTATTATTAGTATTCGGCATTCTTCCGTATACAGAAAATGAATCCAAAGTATACTTGTTTTCATGTATTGCTACGATTGTTGTTTTTTATTTCGTTGGGAAATATGTTCCAAAATTAAAAATTCCTATGCTTGTACTATGGATATTATATATTCCAATCTGTCTTTCTATCATTAACGGATTTGGAGTATTAGAGCCTGTAAAATCAAATGTTTGGGGAGGATTCTTATTAACTTTAGTAATTGCGTCGGTAGCAATTATTTGTTCTTTTCCAATAGGTTTATTACTTGCAGTAGGTAGACGAAGTAAACTGCCTATAATAAAGTATTGCTGTATTCTGTATATAGAATTAATTCGTGGAATGCCTCTCATTATGGTTTTATTTATTGCACAATTATTGCTTCCTATGTTTCTTGGAGGTATTCAATTAGACAATGTTGTTCGTGCCATGATTGCATTCACCCTATTTAGTGCCGCATATTTAGCAGAAAATATTCGCGGTGGATTACAATCGATTCCGAGAGGACAATTCGAAGCAGCACAGGCACTTGGGTTAAATAATGTCAAAGTAATGATTTTTGTTGTTTTGCCACAAGCCTTAAAAGCCGTTATTCCTGCAATGGTTGGACAATTTATTTCTGTTTTTAAAGATACATCATTGGTTGCGGTGATAGGATTAGCGGATTTCCTTGGTATGGGGAAAAAAATCGCTGCCAACCCTGAATATCTAGGAAAATATATGGAGTTATACATTGTCATTGCGTTTATATACTTCATTTTCTGCTTTTTAATGTCCCATGTAAGTAAACATATCGAAAAATCACTTGGTGTTGGAACGAGATAGAAAGGAGAATCGGATTATATGGAAAGTGTATTTGGAGTAAATAAATTAACAACCCCTTTAACGGAGAGAGAAGATATTATTAAAGTAAATAAATTGAATAAATGGTATGGAGATCATCATGTATTAAAGGATGTAGATCTTACGGTTAAGCAAGGAGAGGTTATCGTTATTTTAGGACCATCTGGGTCAGGCAAATCAACCTTTATTCGTACGATTAATGCTTTAGAAGAATTTCAAAAAGGTGAAATCATTGTTGATGATATTGCATTAACCGATGATGTTAAAAATATTGAAGAGATTCGTAAAGAAACGGGAATGGTATTTCAATCCTTTAATTTATTTCCACATATGACAATTTTGAAAAATATTTCTTTAGCTCCTATCTGGGTGAGAAAGTGGAAGAAAACAAAAGCGGAGCAAATTGCAAAGGATTTGCTAGAAAGGGTAGGTATTCCTGAACAAGCGAATAAATACCCTGGACAATTATCAGGTGGGCAACAGCAGCGTGTTGCAATTGCAAGAGCATTAGCGATGCAGCCTAAGATAATGCTATTTGATGAACCTACATCTGCACTCGATCCAGAAATGGTAAAAGAAGTATTAGATGTTATGAAAACTCTGGCAGAATCTGGTATGACTATGCTTGTCGTAACACATGAAATGGGATTCGCAAGACAAGTAGCAGACCGTATTATCCTTTTTGATAAAGGAGAAATTGTAGAAATGGGTAAACCAGAAGAATTATTTGACAATCCTAAGCATGAACGGACGAAAGCTTTCTTATCTCAGATACTTTAAAAAAAGGCCATTTGGCCTTTTTTTGTTTATTCTATTTTAATATAGCGCAACTTCATCACCAACTATCTTTCTGCAATTCTCATAAGCAAGAGGAGAGGGGTGGATAAATAAGAATATTGGTGCAGTATAGTAAGTTTTTTAATGATGTAAAAATTTAGAAATTCATTTTGTATAAAAAATCACTATTTTGATAATTATATAAGTAGGTACAGAAAAATAGATGGTGATACCAATGAAGGGCCTAAGTAGACTTGAAGCAATCATGTGGAGTATTGCACTTCCAGGTTTTAGTCAGTTGTTATTGAAAAAATATTGGAAAGGAACATTGTTTGTTATTTTAGAGTTTATTATAAATGCGAAAAGTAACTTCAATATGGCAATTATGCTTAGTTTTTGTGGCAATATCCAAGAAGCGATAGACGTAATAGACTTTCAATGGATATTGTTTTATCCGTGTTTATATATGTTTGCGATGTGGGATGCTTATAAAGAAGTAATGGATACAGACAATGAATACGCATTTTTGCCATTTGTTTTTTGCGCATATTTTGTTACGGTGGGCGTTTTTTATTCAACAAAGTTGAAGCTATTTGGCGTATTGTTCGGTCCTGTTTTTTTACCGATGGTTTTTTTGATACCTGGTATCATTTGCGGTCATATAGTAAAGTATTGTTTAATCTATTATAGGAAAAAGAGACATTTGTGAAACGTATGCTAGATCCTAGATATAGGGTGAAAGCATAGGATTCATTATGTTTATTTAAAAAATTATCAGTAAAATAAAAAAATAGAAAAAACTATTGGCAAAATAGCTCAACTATGTATATAATTAATACATATTAATATTTGTATACTACTCAAAGGGGAGTAGCTTTTAGGTTGATACCTAAAACAAAGTCGTCAGTTCATGGCATTTGCCATCGGCTTTGTTGGCATATTAGTGCTTAGCAAGACCTTTGCCTATTTGGCAAAGGTCTTTTTTGCGCACTTTTGTACATAATAACGAGAGTTGTAGCAAAACCTGCTAATAGGAAGTATACAAATAAATACCTAAAGGGGGAAAAATTATTGGATGCGAGCATGTTATTAGAGTATGGTTGGGTTTTATTAATTCTAGTTGTATTAGAGGGGTTATTGGCAGCAGATAATGCAGTAGTTATGGCGGTTATGGTTAAACATTTACCTGCTGAGCAACAAAAAAAGGCGCTTTTTTATGGCCTATTGGGTGCGTTTGTTTTCCGTTTCGCTACGTTATTTATGATTTCGTTTTTGGTAGACGTATGGCAAGTTCAAGCGATAGGTGCCATTTATCTTCTCTTCATTGCGGTGCATAATATTTATGGCAAATATGCGAAGAAGAATGAAGGGGATAAGGAGAAGAAGACGAAGAAACAATCTGGTTTTTGGATGACTGTTTTAAAAGTAGAGTTAGCAGATATTGCTTTTGCAATCGATTCTATGTTAGCGGCAGTTGCGCTTGCAATTACCTTACCAAAAACAAATTGGTTTTCGCTTGGTGGAATTGATGGCGGACAATTTTTAGTTATGTTCATGGGTGGTTTGATTGGATTAATCATCATGCGTTTCGCAGCAAACTGGTTTGTCAAGTTACTTCATTCCCGCCCGTCTCTTGAAACAGCAGCATTTTTAATTGTTGGTTGGGTTGGTGTGAAATTAGCTGTATTTACTTTAGCACATCCATCTGTAGGATTCCTAGATGAACATTTTCCAGAATCTAAAATATGGAAAGGGATTTTCTGGGTTGTATTGGTAGCAATTGCAATTGGGGGATATTTCTTTTCCAATAAAGAAGCTGTTAAAACAAAGGAAAGCAATGCATAAAAGGTTAGAAAAAGCCATCCATATTTGGAATGGCTTTTTCTAATAATTTATTCAACAAACTACGCTAGATTAGCGATATTACTGTGTTTTACCTGATAGTTCTGCTTGTGCTTGTTGAACAAGTCTTTTTGTAATTTCTCCGCCGACAGAGCCGTTGGCACGAGAAATGGTATCTGATCCTAAATTCACTCCAAATTCTTGTGCAATTTCATATTTCACACTATCTAAATATTGTTCAATTCCCGGAACTAATAATTTATTACTAGAAGCCATTCTTTTTTCCTCCTTATTAATAGTACAGTGATTATTTATCAAATTCATTTGCAATTTATATGGAAATGATAAATGATTCTGTATTAATAATATATGGATTTTATTGAAGTTCATTAGTGGTAATGTTTGTTTATATGGGAGAAAATAGGATAAATTACAATCAACATAAATTTTTTGAAAAATTTGTTCTTGTCATTTGCTTTATGAAAAGAATTTCAAAAAAATGAATCTTTCCCAACTACATTTGCGTATCGTATAATGTTACAGTGCCTCTATAAAAGTTAAATAAACAATTATAATATAAGGTTGTACGACTAGGGATAGATAACTTATACTGTTTATTATCCATGCATAAAGGATCTTGTTAAAAAAGGTCTTTAATTAATTAGCATTGAAAGAAAGGGATTGTTTTTTAATGGGCAAGAAGTTTAAGTTAGTCCTTCAAAACCTAACTCCTGCGCAAATGATAACCAGCTATTATATTTTAGCAGTTAGTATATCTGTTCTGTTATTGAGTTTACCAGGTGTACATAAAGAAGGAGTAACGGTATCGTTTATGGATACACTTTTTACTGCAGTAACAGCAGTAAGTGTAACAGGACTAACGGTAATTAATATCGCAGAGACATATAGTACATATGGAATTATCATCTTAATGCTTGTTTTACAATTTGGCGGAATTGGCGTTATGGCTATAGGAACATTTTTCTGGATGATTTTTCGGAGGAAGATAGGATTAAGAGAGAGACAGTTAATTATGATTGATCACAATCAGTCTAATCTGTCAGGGTTAGTCAATTTAATTAGAGAAATCTTTAAAATTATTGTAATCATTGAAGTTGTTGGAGCTATTATTCTTACATTGCAATTCCATAATTATTATCCTACCTGGAAAGAATCTCTTTTACATGGAGCTTTTGCGTCCGTTAGTGCTACAACAAATGGAGGTTTAGATTTAACAGGACAATCTCTTATTCCATTTAAGGATGATTATTTTGTACAGTTGGTAAATATCATTCTAATTACATTGGGAGCTATCGGTTTTCCTGTATTAATTGAAGGAAAGAATTATCTTTTTCCAAAAGAAGGGAATGTGAATCTTAAATTTTCTTTATTTACAAAGTTAACGACCATGACGTTTGGTTTTCTTTTGTTATTTGGAACAATTATGTTTATTCTTTTAGAATGGGGTAATTATTATGCAGGAATGAACTGGCACCAAATATTCTTTAATGCCTTTTTCCATTCTACGTCTACACGAAGCGGTGGGTTAGCAACAATGGATTTAAATGCTTTTTCTATTACGACATTGCTTATTTTTTGTTTCCTTATGTTTATTGGAGCTTCTCCAAGTTCAGTCGGTGGGGGGATACGAACGACAACCTTTGCATTAAACATATTATTTATTTATCATTATGCAAATGGAAACAGACATATAAAGATCTTTAAAAGAGAAATACATGAAGAGGATATAATAAAATCATTAGTAGTAACAATATTTGCAACTGGTATTTGTATTGTCGCTGTTATTGCTCTTTCCATATCTGAAAATGCCTCTCTTATTGCAATTCTTTTTGAAGTTTGTTCTGCTTTCGGTACTACAGGGCTTTCCTTAGGCTTGACTCCAGAATTATCTAACTTTGGAAAATGTGTAATTATGCTCCTCATGTTTATCGGAAGAATTGGATTGACTTCTTTCATCTATATCATCGGTGGAAAAGAGAAAAAAGATAATTTCCACTATCCAAAAGAACGAATCATTATTGGGTGAAACACCAATTTTACTAAAACAGCCTATTATAACAAATTAATAACCCGAACAACAATTGTACTTGTTTGGGTTTTTTTATAGTTAGAATACTTGTGTACCTTATTCCGTTTTAACAAATGTAGGGAAGCATATCTTCTTTTTGCTTGTGAATAATAAGAATGTAAGTGTGAAAGGAGAGATGACAAAAATGGCAAAGCGCAAGGCTGAATTTAATAGTGTAGAAAAATATAGTAAAACTCCGAAGAAAAACATCCAAGAAACGGAATTTTCTGCTGAATTTAGCAGAGGCGAGAACCCAATCAAAGGTGCTAATCGAAATTCTAAGCAAGGAAGAGAGGGAAATTAAATGTCGAAAAAACAAAAGAATCGTAAACAAACAGAGAGCTCAAATGTAGAATTTGGTCAAGAATTTGGCGATGTTAATGCAAGCAAATTCTTTGATACAGAAGCGTTAACAAAAGATAAAGTAAAGGGAAAAGCTAGAAGGAAATAAAGAAATCTTCCCATCAGTGAATCCGTAACTGATGGGAAGATTCTTCAAAATCTATCTATTCGAAGTATATGTCGACCGTTTAAAGAGTAGTTGTTTCAATTTTGAACTTCTTAACTCAATCAGCGGCTGTGTTAAAGAAATGATTATATTGCTTGAAAGCAGCATCGTTATTAAGAATGATACAACGACAATCATCACATAGGATCTCGGAGATACAAATATATCCGGCAAATCGCTTTGTCTAAAAAGACGAATAAAGAAACCGTGTAATAAATATACATATAACGTTGATTTACCAAATTTAGTAAAAAAATACTCCCTTTTTGGTACACATGTGAAAAAACAAAAAATCATTAGAAAGCTTAATATATAGAAAAATACTCGCATTGCCATTCCTGCAATATACCCTTCCCCTAATGTCTCATAAGATTTAGAACCAAATAACCATTGATAATTAATCGACGGAAAGAAATGAAAACCGATAAAAACAAGAGCGAAAATGATAATAGCGCTAATTTTAGCTTTTCTCGTTTTAACTAAATTGAAATGTTCCTTCTTCATATAAAAGCCCATTAAGAATAAAGGGAAGAAAACGAATGTTCTTGTTAAACTTAAATAGGTTGATGTCCAGTCAATCATACCTATTGCAAGTCCTAAAAGTAGGGATATAATAATCCCTTGTATCGGCTTTAATTTCACAAAAGCTAATAAGAAGATGTTCCAAAAAAATAAACTAATTAAAAACCATAATGACCAATGTGGTGTTAACGGTTCAATGGCAAAAGTCGACTTTCCATAAAGAAAATAATAAAAAATGCTGTATACTAATTGAAAGATCAGGTAAGGAATAATCAGCTTCTTTGCATATTTTTTTATATAGCCCTTATCCGAAATCCCCTTAGCAAAAAATCCCGAAATTAATATAAATGCCGGCATATGAAAAGTGTAAATTACTTTATATAACGTATAAATATTTTGATTGTCATTTATAAATGATTGGATAAAATGACCGAAGACAACGAAAAAGATCAAAATAAATTTTGCATTATCAAAGTAGTAATCCCGTTGTTTCATAAACTCATCCTTTCATGAATGGAAATATCATATATTTCACTAACTATATATAACACAAAATCCCTTGTTTTAATCGCATGTAGTCAATCTGTTAAATAAATAACTTTTATTTATTACAAAAATGAAATGAACTGGTGAACAACCCAAAGAGAAAAAATCTTATTTATCATAGCAGGTAAAACTTTAAATTTGTTTAATTTTTTGTGGGTCTCTATTAAGAAATAATAGGGGAGAAAGGGATATATTGGATAGATTGTGACAATTCATTTGTTTCTTTTAAATAGGGAGCTTCTTTTTCCTATTTATAAAAATAGTTTTATTCTCTTATTTTTTCCAGAAGTAAAGGAAATTCGGAAATTATGTAGAATAATGTAAACACTACGTTTGTAAGGAGGGTAACACTAGGATGGATCGTATATCCTATTCAGAAGAATATCGCCAATTGCAGAAGAAACTAAGCGAAGTCGAGAAAGAGAATACAATTCTGAGAAAAAAACTAGAGGAAAAGAGTCATATACAGGATAGGCGATCAACTGCTTTCCAAACAATAAATGTAGGAATCATTATATTTGATAAAAATGGTGTTATTCGCGATATCAATACATTTCTTTGTGATAACTTTAACTTAAAAGTTGATCAAGTTGTCGGTAGAAATATAACCCACTTCCTTCAACAAGAAGAGCGTTCGATGATAAGAAATAATATTAACAATCTAATAACCAAATCTGATTTGCATTCAAAACGTAGCATATTACCGTTAACAATTAATAATAAATTACATTATTTTGAAACCTTAACAAGTTGCTTGCCATATGATATGGGGTTTGTAACAATCATCGAAAATATTACAGAAGAAATAGAGAAAGAGAAAGAAAAAGAAGAAACACAAATTTTGTATAATGAATTTTTTACAGAAGCACTAGATGGGATAATGCTATGGAAAGAAACAGGGCAAATTATTGCAGCTAATGCCTCTGCTCTTAAAATTTTTGAAAGCACGAAGGAACAATTGCTGACTTCGAAGATTAGTGACTATATTTATAAAAAAGATAAGCAATATGCTGAAATAGTCATGAATTTATATCATCAAAAGGAAAATCGTGATGAATTAATGTTTTTGATGCCAAATGGGCAGAAGAAAATACTGGAATTTACAACAAAACTCCATTCGGTGGAAGGTTTAAATATGAGTATTTTTCGCAATGTAACGGAACGATACAAAATGGAAGAGGAAATAAGAGAAAGTAAGGCGATGTTCGAAAATATTTTTGAAGAAGTTTTTGATGGTATTATTATTTGGGATCAGAAATTTACAATAATAGATATGAATAAAGCGGCAGAACGTCTATTGTGCAAAAATAAAGAGCAAGTAATCGGTCTAGATTTATTATCCACTCTTCCTCCTGCTAAATCGATAGGCGAAGATATCAAGCCTAAATTAATTCATTTGAAGGAAGAAGGACAAAATCAAGGACTATATACAGTGAAATTTCAGAATAAATGGGAGTACACACAGCTAGAATATAGAAATAAATTTAATGTTTATTCTGGCTTAAGTATTACTACGCTACGTGATATTACAGAGAATGCCATCTTGGAAGAACAACTGAGGAAATCATCTACATTAAATGTTGTAGGAGAATTGGCAGCAGGAATAGCACATGAAATTCGTAATCCAATGACAGCTTTAAAAGGGTTTATTCAACTATTAGAAACAGATGTGGCTTCTCCTGAAAATGAAATGTACTTTGGGGTAATAAAATCGGAGCTAACGAGAATTGAATCCATTATTAATGAATTTTTATTGCTTGCTAAGCCACAGGTAGTCAAATATGTAAAAAGTGATTTAAGGCAGATTATGAATGAAACGATGGAATTACTTCATGCTCAAGCAGTATTACAAAATGTTCAATTTATAAAAAAATACGAAGAAGAAATTCCAATGATTTACTGTGAACCTAATCAAATGAAAAAAGTATTTATAAATATTATCAAAAATGCAATAGAGGTATTAGAAGATGGCGGAGAAATCGAGGCTTCGATGGAAGTAAAACAAGATTACTTCCATATATCAATCCAGGATAATGGAAAAGGGATGAGTAAAGAAAAGCTAGCTAGAATCGGAGAGCCTTTTTATACGACAAAAGAAAAAGGAACAGGATTAGGTTTATTAGTATCTTATCAAATAATAGAAGACCATAAAGGGAAAGTGAAAGTAGAGTCGGAGCTGGGCATTGGTACGACTTTTCACCTCCTACTTCCAATAAACATAAACAAAATAGACTAATGGAATTATTACAAAAGACCCCGTTAATGTAAACTAGGTCTTTTTTTGTTGAAGTAAGGTAAAAGGGAAAGCATCTCGTAAACTTTGTCCGTTTTCTAAAAGATTGTTGTTTTTTCAATAGGAAAAAAGAATTAGTTAATACTGATTTTCTTTCTTGACACAACCAACTACTTTTATTAGTATCTAATTAGAAGGTTATGAAAGTAGGTGGCTGAATGCAATTAGATAAATTGGTTGCTTTTTATAAAACAATGGGAGACCCAACGAGAATAAGAATTATTTCTTTATTAGCAAACAAACCATGGAATGGGCAAGCTTTAGCAGATAAACTAGGCTTATCTGCCCCTACGATTACACATCATTTAAAGAAAATGCGTGAAATAAATATCGTCTATGATAGAAGAGATAAGAACACGATTTATTTTTATTTAAACAAATCTGTTATTTTGCAGCAAACAGAAGCCTTAAAAAAACTTGCTATAGGAATGGAGGAAAGTGTAATGACTGTTAACAATGAGGAACAATCAAAAATTATCGAAAACTTCTTTACTGCAGAGGGGAGACTTAAGAATATCCCTGCTCAAAGAAAGAAGAAATTAATAGTATTCAAATACATGTTAAAAGGATTAGTTTTTGGAAGAAAATATGAGGAAAAAGAAATAAATGAACATATAAAACAGTACTTTGATGATTATGCCACTATTAGAAGAGAATTTATCATTAATCATTTTATGTATAGAGAAAATAATATATATGAACTTAATCCAGAGGAAATGTGGGCAAAGTAAAAAATAGGAAGGACTGATCAACAGAGTCAAACACAGTCCTTAAAAGAATGATCGGTATTTTTGTTAATATTTTTGCTATAATCCGCTGCCTAAATACACTTTGCTTTCAAATGGGAAAGCTTTTAATCCCCGTGTTTCGGCTATAGGATCTCACTCTCGCAAATCGAGATCACTGAAAAAGTGATAGCTATTGATGATTGATAGTAACTGCCTTTTAAACTTAGATGTGCAAATTGTTTTCCGAGGTGCCCACGTGACTCATAGGGGCGAGCGCCGAGCCGCTTCACAGCCAGGGTCTCGGACTTTCTCGCATCTCCCGTAGGGGTCGAGCGGACGCCTCTCCAAACCAACTTAATATTCGCTTTCAAATAAATAAATTC
>NZ_JVDT01000121.1:9501-9648 GCF_001076885.1 Bacillus sp. 522_BSPC | reverse complement strand
AGCAAGAGAAAGAGCAAGAAAAGGTAACAGAGGAGCGTTCTCTGTGCTCGAAAGCAAGAGAAAGAGCAGGAAAAGGTAACAGAGGAGCTTTCTCTGAGCCCGAAAGCAAGAGAAAGAGCAGGAAAAGGTAACAGAGGAGCGTTCTCT
>NZ_JVDT01000121.1:0-9401 GCF_001076885.1 Bacillus sp. 522_BSPC | reverse complement strand
AAAGCAAGAGAAAGAGCAAGAAAAGGTAACAGAGAAACGTTCTCTGTGCCCGAAAGCAAGAAAAAGAGCAGGAAAAGGTAACAGAAAACTAGCCTTCAGCACTCACCTCCCTTACAAAATGCAAGAAAAAGGAACAAACTATAATCTATCTATTAGAAAAAGAATAAAAAAATCCATATTGACAATAATGAATCTATCCGATATGATTTTTCACAAAGAAATGAATAAAGAAACTATAAAAAGGAATAGTATACAGCCATGTCTATTAGAAGAGAGGGTCTAATTGCTGAAAGGACCTATAGGCTACCTGTGGAACCTGCCTTTTTCGTTCTGTATCGAATAGACATTGTTTAGAAAGATTCAGCGGTTCAATACCGTTACCATGGATGAGTGTAAAGCTTTGCTTTGAATTAGGGTGGTACCGCCATTATTATGGTCCCTAATGAGAGGCAAAGCTTTTTTAATGGTCTTTTTCAAAAAGATGGACCTTTAAAAGTAAAAGTTATAGAGAAATAATATCGATAAAAAACAATAAAATAGGAGGCTTCTAAAATGGCAAAGGATTTTGTAAAAAGCATTACTAGTATGGAAGAAGATTTTGCTCAATGGTATACAGATGTTGTCACAAAAGCAGAACTAATCGATTATTCAAGTGTAAGAGGGTCTATGATTATTCGCCCATATGGAACAGCAATATGGGAAAATATTAAAGAGGCATTAGACAAACGCATTAAAGAAACAGGACATGAAAATGTTTATATGCCACTCTTTATACCAGAAAGTCTATTGCAAAAGGAAAAGGATCATATCGAGGGATTTGCTCCAGAAGTAGCATGGGTGACCCATGGAGGAGAGGAAGAATTAGCAGAAAGACTTTGTGTGCGTCCAACCTCTGAAGTTCTTTTTGCAGAGCATTATAAAAATATTATCCATTCCTACCGCGATCTTCCAAAGCTATATAATCAGTGGGCAAATGTAGTACGTTGGGAAAAGACCACTCGCCCATTTTTGCGTACATTAGAATTTTTATGGCAAGAAGGGCATACATGCCATGAAACAGAAGAAGATGCAGATAGAGAAACTACTCAAATGCTTGAAGTTTATGCGGAAGTTTGTGAGAAATACTTAGCGCTACCTGTTATTAAAGGGAGAAAAACAGAAAAAGAAAAGTTTGCTGGTGCTAAGTATACGTATACGATTGAAAGTTTGATGCATGATGGAAAAGCATTGCAATCAGGAACGTCTCATAATCTTGGTGATGGCTTTGCAAAATCATTTGGAATTCAGTTCTCTGATAGGGACGGAAATCTCCAGCATGTTCACCAAACATCATGGGGCTTTACTACTCGAATTATTGGTGCCATGATTATGGTTCATGGGGATGACCGTGGCTTAGTAGTGCCGCCAATGATTGCGCCAACTCAAGTAATGATCGTACCAATTGCCCAGCATAAAGAAGGGGTTTTGGATTTTGCCTATGATTTGCAAAAGAAATTAAACCGTTCCATTCGAGTGGGCATTGATGGAAGTGATAAAAAGCCAGGCTGGAAATTTAATGAGTATGAAATGAAGGGGATTCCTTTGCGTTTAGAAGTAGGACCAAAGGATATAGAAAAAAATCAAGTTGTGCTCGTTCGCAGAGATACTGGAGAAAAGCAATTTGTATCAATGGATGGACTAGAAGATACAATTGCCCAATTGTTAAAGGATATCCAAGATAATTTACTACAGAAAGCTATCAATCATAGAGAAGAAAATACTCATATTGCTTTAAGCTTCGATGAATTTAAACAATGGATATCAAAAGAAAAGCCAGGATTCATCAAAGCAATGTGGTGTGAAGATCAAGCATGTGAAGATAAAATCAAGGAAGAAACAAGTGCAACTTCTAGATGCATGCCTTTTGAACAGGAGGCAATTGCAGATACTTGTGTATGCTGTGGCAAGAAAGCAAGTAAACTAGTATATTGGGCTAAGGCGTATTAAAACTTTAGCTGTATTATCTAGCTGAAATAAACGAAGGAATAAAAATGGTGGTGACCTCCGAAATGTTTTTACTCTAATTTTTGGAGGGCGGTACCAATATTCCTTCGTTTTTATTTGTCTTCGTCTGGCTCAATATGCACATGTACCTCGAGTGCATGAAACTCATCAATTAAAGCATTCTCAACAGCGGAAGAAATATCATGGGCATGAGTAACATCTAACTGCTGGTTAACTGTAATGACAACATCAACAACTGGACTGTTTCCATAGTTTCTTGCTTTTATCTCTTTTACAGCTTTTACACCTTCTGTACGCAAAATAGTTTTTTTGTATTGATCAATTAATAAAACATCAAATCCATCTGTTAAATAGTGAGTTGTTTCTCGGAAGATACCCCAGGCTGTTTTACAAATTAATAGCCCAACAATACAGGCAGCAAGGGGATCTAAAAAGGTTAATTTTAGTTGAGCGCCAAAAATCCCAACTGCTGTCCCAATGCTAACCATTGAGTCGGAGAAGTTATCCTTTGCAGCCGCTTTAACTGCTTGGCTATTAATTTTATTACCTAAACGTAAATTAATGCGATAAACACCAAACATTACAGCACCACAAGCGATGGCCGTATATGCCGCTACTAAATCAGGTGCTTGCCTTGTCTGGCTAAAGAAGGAAGAAACGGCTTGGAATAATACTTGCAATCCGACACTCATCATAATAAAGGAAGCAATTAAAGAAGCAACAGTTTCTGCTTTCCAATGACCGTATGGATGATCTTTATCCGCTGGTTTTTGCGAAAGACGCAACCCGATTAGTACAGCAACAGATGCAATAATATCTGTGAAATTATTCCAACCATCAGCTTTTAGGGCTTGGGAACCTGTGCTATTTCCAATAAATAATTTAACAGAAGCTAGTACAATATATGTAAAAATGCTCAATATCGCAGCACGTTCTCCAAGCTTTAAGTCTGCATATTTTTTGTCCATTACAAATGCCCCCTTAACTAACCCACTTATCATATCAATTCCTTATAGGGTGGGTCTAGAGCAACGTTTTTATACATATCAACAAAAGTGTTAGAGAGATAAAATAGTTAGCTAGAGGAAAACTTCATCCATTTAATATTACTTAGCATGTGGAAAAAAATCTCACTGACTTTAATAAACTAGAAGAGATAAAAAATCTCCAAGACTTATCTTAAGACAAACCTTGGAGGCGTATAATCACTTATTCGTTTCCTTTTACATATACTTTCTTGCTTGGCCAAAAGACTGTATTTCCTAATAGAGAAGTAATTGCAGGAACTAAAAAAGGTCTCACGATAAAGGTGTCTAGTACAACCCCAATAGCGGTTATCGTTCCAAAATGGACAAGCACTTCCATAGGTAAAGTAGTCAACACCATAAAGGTAGCTGCTAAAATGACTCCTGCAGAAGTAATAACCCCACCTGATTCTGCAACTCCCTCTTTTATTGCTAGTAGGAGAGGCATTTTTTTTCGTTTTTTCCAAATGCTTGATATCATGAAAATATTGTAGTCTTCTCCTAAAGCAACGATAAAGACAAAGGAGTACAAGGGGATTAAGCCTTGAATTGCTTCTACTCCAAATCCATAATGAAGAATGACCCACCCTAAGCCTAGGGCACCAAAGTAAGAAAGTAGTACAGAAGCTATTAAATAGAATGTTGCTATAATGGATCTAAGATAAACAAGTAACAAGATAGCAATCATGATTAAGATAATTGGAATAATTAATTTTACATCTTGATTTGTCAATTCTCTTGTATCATATTGTTCCGCAGTTACTCCTGCAATCCATATCTTCTCATTCGGTTCCTTTATGCCATTTTCAGCAAGCTTCTCTTCTAATGTATCACGAATAATAGGGAGTTCATCCATCGCTTGATTTGAATAAGGATTTGTTTCTAATTCAATCGAATATTTTACTAAATTAGGATTGCTTCTACCCGATTCTTCCTCCGAAACCGTTGCAATGAAAGCTAATTTATTTAATTCTTCTTCAATATTTAATGTTGCACCTTCTGTATCAATAATGACAGAAACCGGTGCGAGTTCCCCTGCATTAAAATGTTCTTCTATTAAGGTATATCCTTCTTTTGATGGCATGTCATCTGGAAATGAGGACAATAAATCATAGGTATATACTGTTTTAAGGGAAAATACAGCAAAAATACCAAGAAATAATGTCGTTAGTATAGTCACTTTCCATGGATGCTGTGTTACTACATTTCCGATTGTTTTCCCCAATGTATTTCTTTTTTTAGTCGTCTTTATTATCCTACCATTTATAATTTGTCCTTCTAATTTCGGAACAAATGGATAAAAAGATAATCTACCAATAATGGCTAGAATGGCTGGGACAAGACTAAGACTGGCTATCATCATAATAAATATAGCTAAGCTAAACGGGATTGCAAATCGTTGCACGGCACCATATTGGGCAAATAATAGGACAAGAAGAGAAAATACTACTGTTAATCCACTCATTGCCACAGCACCACCAGATCGATGCAATGCTCTTTCCATCGCCATTTCTTTAATTGATTCTTTGGTTAAATACGTTCGATATCTACTAATAATAAATAAACAATAATCTGTACCTGCTCCAAATAGTAATACAGTCATAATGGCAATGCTTTGTGAATCGAATTCAATCCACTCATGTTCTCCCATGAAACCAAGCAAAGGACTGATAACTCCATAAGCAATACCTACTCCAATTAAAGGAATTAACGCTAAAATAGGAGAACGGTAAATGACAAGTAAACAGATTAGCACAATAATAACTGTGCCAATGAGTAACGATAAGTCCCCTTGGCTAAATAGCTCTGTTGCATCTATGGAGATACCAACGGGGCCAGTAGTCCTTGCATGTAATATCGTTTCATCCTTTCGTGCAGTGTTAAACGGATTTTTTTCAAAGATTCCATTTGCAACAGCTTCTAGCTTTTGAATACTAGCTTTTAATTCACTAGTAGCTAAATTATTTGAAAATAAAATAGGGAGAACTAGAGTTGTTCCATCTTCTGAAATTTGTTGTTTGACTCCCTCAATAGGTAGTTGATGATAAGGAATAATTGCTTCTTGATGAGCAAGTGGCGCATTTGTTAATTGGTTCGTAAGTTCTTGGATTTGTTCAACATCCTTATCTGTTAAGCCAGTTGAGCGAAACCATGTAATTAACGCAGGAGTTCCTTGGTCATTAGAAAACTCCTCCTTTATTTTTTCATCTGCCAGCTGTGATAAAGCATTAGTTGGAATATTGCTAGCTAAGTCGTTTTTTTGTGAACTAGCTTGAGGGAAAAGTGTACTTAATATCCCAACAAGGAGAATCCAGGCAAGTAATATTATCCATTTCCCTTTTTTACTAGTGACAGCGGTAAAATAGCGATGAATATACCGTTTCATTTTGTTCACTCCTTAAAATACACATAACTTATCACTTGATAAGTTATGTGTAAAGAAAGAAACTTATCAAGTGATAAGGTGAGTATATATTTATTTTTATAAGAAAGGAAGTGTTTTTTGAAAAATCATTACTTATCTACTATTCCAAATATAAATAGATGAACGACTAATTTTGCTTTACGCCGGATTTCCTTTGTTTGTTCTTCATTAGAAAGTTCTTTCATATGAGAAGGACGCATGGCAGTTTGAATATATTGAAGAAAGGTGAATGCTATTTCTTCGCTATTACTTTCTATTTTTTGAAAAGAAATATTATTATCTTTTTCAGCCATATCAAACAAATGTTTAATCGGTTTTAAAAATCCCTCTTGCCAGCGAATTCTTAGTTGGGTTTGTATATCATTTGGCATCTCATGTTGTAAGTCATGGAACATTTGCATGAGATCTTCTTGATAATGTTCTAAAAAGTAAAGAGCAATTTGGTAAAGACATTCTTGAAGAATCTGATATTCCTTCGTAATTTTTAATAAAGCATTTTCAGTCTGTTGAATAGACGTCATAATGACTTCTTTATAAATATCTTGTTTATTCTTAAAGTGATGGTATAAAGCAGGCTGTGTAATTCCACAACGCTCTGCAATCATCCTTGTGCTGACCTTACGAAATCCCAATTCCATAAACAACTGATAGGAGACACGGATTATAAATTGATAGGTATCATGATCCGTATTAGTTCTTTCCCATTTTTTATTCATATTGCAAACCCTTTCATTGTTGTTTTTATCACATTTTATATTATAGGAAAAGTAAGGAGATATTACAAATATGTATAAAATGTGAATGAGTTTGTGAAATGTTGAACATTTTTTAAGAATAGGCTTGAAGGTTTTAGCAAGTCATTATATGATAAGCATGTAAAGAATAACAACGAGAAATTCCAAAAGATATAATATGTTTGTAGGAAGCTAGTGGGCAAACAAACTACTAAATTAGTAGTTTTTCTTTAAAGAATTATTTGTGAATATATTCACAAATTAACTGCTTTTTTAAAGTAGTTTTTTCTTTAAAGTAACTTGTGAATATTTTCACAATATTATCATTCTCGATTTGGAGGGATTTAGTGATGTCAGTTGTTGAAAAAGAAGTAAAAGCGAAAAATGAGCAAGTTGATGTGCAAACCGTTATTAATGAGATGGCAGCAAAAGGGAAAAAGGCACTAGAAGAATTTATGTCTTTAGATCAAGAACAAGTAGATACAATTGTAAAGGCTATGGCCCTAGCTGGTTTAGATAAGCATATGTATTTAGCTAAATTAGCGGTTGAAGAAACGGGAAGAGGCATTTATGAGGACAAAATTACAAAGAATATATTCTCTACCGAATATATCTACCATAATATTAAATATGATCGTACAGTTGGGGTGATAAGCGAAGACCAACAAACAGGAATTGTGGAAATCGCTGACCCGGTAGGCGTAGTTGCTGGGGTAACACCTGTTACAAATCCAACATCTACAACCATGTTTAAAGCTATTATTGCGATAAAAACACGTAATCCAATTATATTTGCTTTCCATCCATCTGCACAGAAATGTAGCAGTGAGGCAGCTAGAATTCTAAGAGATGCAGCAGTTAAAGCGGGGGCACCAGAAAACTGTATTCAATGGGTAGAAAAACCTTCTATTGAAACAACTAAAGCGTTAATGAATCATAATGATATTGCATTAATTCTTGCAACTGGTGGACCAGGAATGGTTAAATCCGCATATAGTTGTGGCAAACCTGCACTTGGCGTTGGCGCTGGTAACGTACCTTGTTATATCGAAAAAACAGCGAAAGTTAAAAGAGCAGTGAACGATCTGATTCTTTCAAAAACATTTGATAATGGAATGATTTGTGCATCTGAACAAGCAGTAATCATTGACAAAGAAATCTACGATGAAGTAAAGAATCTATTGATTCGAAATAGCTGCTACTTCTTAAATAAAGAAGAGTTGGCAAAAGTAGAAAAACTAGTAATTAATGAAAACACATGTGCTGTAAATCCAGATATAGTTGGTAAATCTGCTCATTATATCGCTGGATTAGCAGGAGTAAAAGTACCAGAAGATACAAAAATTCTTCTTGCTGAATTAGAAGGTGTAGGACCTGATTATCCTCTATCTAGAGAAAAATTGAGCCCTGTGCTTGCATGCTATAAAGTGGAATCAACAGAAGATGGAATTAAACGTGCAGAAGAAATGTTAGAGTTTGGCGGATTAGGACATTCAGCAGTCATTCACTCTGAAGATCCGAAAGTAATAGAAAGATTTGCCCTAAGAATGAAAGCATGCCGTATTATCAACAATGCCCCATCTTCTCAAGGTGCAATCGGTGACATTTATAATGCATTCATGCCTTCTTTAACACTTGGCTGTGGATCTTATGGTAAAAACTCTGTATCTACTAACGTAACAGACATTCATTTATTAAATGTTAAAAAATTGGCAAAAAGGAATGTAAATATGCAATGGTTTAAAGTACCTTCAAAAATTTATTTTGAGAAAAATTCTGTACAGTATTTACAAAAAATGCAGGATATCTCTAGAGTATTTATCGTAACAGATCCATACATGGTTAAATTTGGATATGTGGATAAATTACTTTATAACTTAAGAAAACGTTCAAATCTAGTGCAAGTAGAAGTGTTCTCTGATGTTGAGCCAGATCCATCTATTGAAACAGTTGTTAGAGGAACAGAGATGATGGCTAAATTCCAACCAGACTGCATTATCGCACTTGGTGGTGGATCTCCAATGGATGCAGCAAAAGGTATGTGGTTATTCTATGAGCATCCAGATGAAGAGTTCTTCGGATTAAAGCAAAAATTCTTAGATATCCGTAAAAGGGTTTATAAATATCCATCATTAGGTGGTAAAGCTAAATTTGTTGCTATTCCAACTACTTCTGGTACAGGATCCGAAGTAACATCTTTTGCGGTAATTACAGATAAAGAACAAAACATTAAATATCCTTTAGCTGATTATGAATTAACACCAGATGTAGCTATCATCGATCCACAATTTGTTATGACAGTACCGCCTGCTGTAACGGCAGATACAGGAATGGACGTATTAACACATGCTGTGGAAGCATATGTATCTAATATGGCAAATGACTATACAGATGCATTAGCGGTGAAAGCAGTTCAATTAATCTTTGAATATTTACCAAGAGCATATAGAAATGGAAATGACGAAGAGGCACGCGAAAAAGTGCATAATGCATCTACAATAGCTGGTATGGCATTCGCAAATGCATTCTTAGGAATTAATCATAGCTTGGCACATAAATTAGGTGCCGAATTCCATATCGCACATGGTCGTTCAAATGCCATCTTATTGCCACATGTTATTCGCTATAATGCAGAGAAACCGAAAAAATTCATGGCATTCCCTAAATACGAATACTTTAAAGCAGATGAGCGCTATGCAGAGCTTGCAAGAATTCTAGGATTGCCAGCTAATACTGTGGAACAAGGAGTAGACAGCTTTGTCAAAGCAGTAATCAGACTTGGAAAAGAATTAAATATCCCAATGAGTATTGCAGCACAAGGTGTAGATCCAAAAGAATTCGAAGCAAAAGTAGATTATTTAGCAGATCGTGCTTTTGAAGATCAATGTACAACAGCTAACCCTAAATTACCATTAGTAACGGAATTAGCAGACATTTACAGAAAAGCTTTTAAAGGGGTTTAAAATCAAGTCAAAGAGCAAACAATTTGAGGCTGGGACATAAGTATTCCAGCTTAAAATAAACCTGAATGATTATACGAAGGTGCCAATGAAAGGTTCGTATAATCATTTGGGCTTTTTTATTCGTTTTAAAAAGGATGTTCCATGAAGTTTGTTGCTATTATCCGCAGCCTGAATACACTTCGCTTTCCGTGGGGCTCGCGCTGAGACGCGGTCTGCTTCCGCCTGCAGGGTCTCAGACTGTCTCGCTAAT
>NZ_JVDT01000120.1 GCF_001076885.1 Bacillus sp. 522_BSPC | reverse complement strand
TTCCGTATAGTGCGATTGGTTCAACTAACCATCAGGAGTGTTGAAGGAAAACGCCACTGATGAAAGTTTCTCTAATTTTAAAAAGTAAAAACCGATTATTTATTGGTCATTTTGAATTTAATGTTCATGTTCTGTCCAAATATAAATAAATTGTGACAAAATTAAAAACTTTTTTACCCTTTTATCCTAACATCCGAACGAAAAGGTGGCAATATATTTTTTGTTTTACTAGCATTCTTTTTTCAATCCTTTTTATACATACATAACTTTTTAGCTTTACTAAATAAAGTAAGAAAGGACGAATAATATATGACCGTTCAAATCCATTTTGATGATTCATGGAATGATCAGCTACTAAAGCGAATTTCAGATGATGGTCCATGGGCCAATTGGGAATTATATAAACTAGCAGTAGAAGTAGAACAACATAATATCATACCAGACTTCGAGGGTCTAAAAGCCCCTAAGTACTTATCAGAGCTTTCTCCTTTGCCCCACCAACTTGAAGTTGCAAAAAAGGTAATCGAAGATATGAATGGAAAAGCTATTTTGGCAGATGAAGTTGGTCTTGGAAAAACGATTGAAGCAGGATTGATACTAAAAGAATATATGATTCGCGGATTAGTAAAAAAAGTGCTGATTTTAGTTCCTGCCTCTCTTGTCACACAGTGGGCTTATGAATTAAATAGTAAATTCTACATTCCCGCTATGGTTCAGCGCAAAAGCTATGTTTGGGAGCAATGTGACATTGTCGTATCTTCTATTGATACAGCAAAAAGACAGCCACATCGTGATATCATAAACAATCTGGACTATGATTTGGTGATAATTGACGAGGCCCATAAGCTGAAAAATAATAAAACAAAAAACTATGAGTTTGTTCAAAATTTAAAAAAGAAATTTTGTTTACTATTAACAGCTACTCCTATTCAAAATAGAATTAGTGAAATCTTTAATTTAGTATCTTTATTAAAGCCCGGACATCTTGGTAGCGAATCATCCTTCTATGAAAAATATAAAAAAGATGCCCGCTCCATTGATGATGATGAGAATCTAAAAGCTTTGGTCAATAAAGTAATGATCAGAAACAGACGCCATGATACAGGGATTGAATGGACAAAAAGAATTGTTGAAGCTGTCCCAATTGAATTTACAAGAGAAGAAAGAGCATTGTATGAAGGACTAGTAGATTTAAAAACAGAACCCAATCTTTCTAGCAATAGTGAAAATTCCCGCAGTCCTTTTTCGATGATTACATTACAAAGAGAGGCGTGTTCCAGCAGGGAAGCAGTGTATTATACTCTGCAAAACATGGCGAAGAAAGTGGAAAATCCAACACCACAATTCCAACAAAGAATACAAGAACTGGTAAAAAAAGTAGAAGCGATTCAGCAAAATTCAAAGGCAAACAAAGCACTTGAGCTTATTAAGAAGATTAATGATAAAGTAATCATTTTTACTGAATATAGAGCTACGCAACTTTATTTACAATGGTTTTTGAAACAGCACGGTATTACATCCGTTCCATTTCGCGGTGGATTTAAACGAGGCAAAAAGGATTGGATGCGAGATCTCTTCCAAAATCATGCGCAAGTATTAATAGCAACAGAGGCTGGCGGAGAAGGGATTAACCTTCAATTTTGCCACCATATTATTAACTTTGATTTACCATGGAATCCAATGAGACTAGAGCAAAGAATAGGACGAATTCATCGACTTGGTCAAAAAGAAGATGTAAAGATTTATAACTTTGCCGTTAAAGATACTGTGGAAGATCATATTTTAAAATTATTATATGAAAAAATCCATCTTTTCGAAAAAGTAATTGGGGAGCTAGATGATATTTTGACGAAATTGGACTTTGGCAATATGGATGATTATATGGTTGATATTTTCTCCCACTCAAAATCAGAAGGAGAAATGAAAATCAAAATGGATAATTTAACAAGCATGATTGAATTCGCACAAAGTATGAAGGAAGGTGAGCCATATGAAGCAGCAGGAAATTCATCAATTTCTTGAACGATTTTTTGTCGCAAATGATTGTGAGATAGTAGAGAATAAACCTGGTTACCTAACTGTCCAATTAACAATTGAAATGGACAAAGAGTTAATGAATCGACCTTTTTATTGGCATTATCTTGAAAAGACTGGTGGCGTCCCAAACCCCGCCAGTCTAACCCTCATTACTGATCCAAAGCTTGCACCAGAGGATTTGAAGGGCGAACAGATACACTTTGGGTCTCCACGTCTTCATCAACTTTTTGCTTCTGCAAAAAATTTATCAAAGTATATTCGTTTATATGAATATAAAATAGCACAAGGCCAGCAACAAACAGCATTAAAGCCATGGCTTGCTCTTAATGTAAAAATCTCCTATCAATGTGACAGAAAACGGGATGTGTTTCAATCGATTGGTCTGCAGCTAATCAATGGCCAAATAGCAACAGATTTCCAGGCAAAAGTAGAGAAAATGAACCTTTCTGCCAAAATTCCTGATTATGCGTTTACTCTTTCTCCCTTAATCATGCCGAAAAGCGGGATAACAAGAATTGAAAACATGATAAAACAATCTTTATTATTAGAAGATCATACATGGGCAGAAGAAGCGAAGGAAAGGTGGAAAAAGGATTTAGAATTGCTAGAGCATTTTTATGAAGATATGGAAGACATGGAGGAAGAACAAGAAACCTTGGAAACGGAAAAATTAGCTCTACAGGAACAGTACGAACCAAAGATTAATATTTCGATTATTAATGGCGGGCTATTCTATTTAGCTTCAGAAGCTGTCTCCTAAACCATAATCATGAAAAAAGGAGTAGATTTATGCTTTAATAAGCTAAGTCCACTCCTTTTCATAACCTATCTTCTTACATTTCTACGCTTAAAGCTAAACATAATTAAATAAGGTAAAACTCCAAACCACCTCAGCATAAATGGTTCTTTCAGCCCTTTTCTTTCCGCTCTTAACTTTTGCCTTTCTTCTTTAGGCTGATCCATGTACTGGACAAATGTTTGGGTTAAATACTTCACATAATCGTTGGTATTCATTTAATCACCTACTATAGCATTTGTACTAGGATAGCCCTATCGTTTGGTTTTTATTCATTCTATCCATTTCGTCATTTTATTTTGCTCCATATCAAAGTAGCTTACGGCATAAATCGGCTTTATCCCCGCTTGCATATTTAATTGATAATCGATTTTAAAAGTAGTACTCGAATTTTTTTCGATTGTATAAAAAACATTACCATGTAAAAAAGTTTTTGTACCAGCAAGTTCAGGATGTTCTTCTGTAGAAAGTTCATATTCAATTTCTTTTAGGGAAGACAGGAAATAATATTCTTGCATATTGCTATTTCTCACACTTATTTCTATCCCTTTTTTCTTTTCATAAAGACCATATAAAATAAATAAGAAGGAAATAAAAAGAATATACACACAGAGCGATAATGGATAAATAAACCCTTTGTTATTCATTTTCCATTCACATCACTTTCCATGCGGAGATAAGATATTATACTTGCATCTTTTTTCTTATCAAATCGGTTAATTACCTCTATTCTAAAACCATTCTTATTCCTTTTAAACTCTACATCTTTAACACCTTGTAATGCGACCTCATGCCCTGTCGAATCTACCCGCCTTCTTATACTGCTTTCATATTTTTCATAAATAACCACTCTGCTATCCACATAAAGCAGTAATTTGTTGTTGGAAACATCCATATTCTGTGCAATCTTCACTTCTTTTTTTAATTCTAGGATGAACACTTCCCATTCCATATCCTGTAACTCTATCTCGGAAATTTGACGGTTAACGATATGTTTCAAAGGAATGCTTAGTAAAGAAAGAATAATAGAAAAAATAAAAAAGCAAAGAAGCATTTCCAATAAAATATAACCTTTATTATTCAATATCAACCCTTTTTTCATTCGATGAACACATCGCATATTTCTTTCTTCTTCTGAAATATATTATTATATTGGATACAAACTGTATTATCTATTTTCCAAAGGATTGTGTAGACATTCCCCTCTTTTTCAATAGATGTATTTCCTTTTTCTCCTTCTCCTAATTTAACTTCCATTAAATAGTGATAAAATAGGTCATTTACCATCTTCCCTTCTTCCGAATCTTCCAATTGCTTTAACACATGCACATAAATCGGCATCCAAGTCAAAGCAATAAGAAGCCATATTGTATAAGCCAATAAATATTCCGGTAACATAAAACCTTTACAATTTAGTTGCATAAAATCGCCCTTTGCCAATTAAAATCGTTAATTTATATGGCTGCTCTCCAATTCGGAATTCATATGTCCCAAATTTAGAAACGTTCCCTCTCGTATTGATGGTAAAAGAGATCGTGTTTTCATTTACAAAAACAATATCTTCATTGTAATAACGATCCACAATACTACCCACATATTCATCTCCACGGATGCTGTAACGATTTAAATTCGGATATATTTTTACTTGAAGAAGCGATTGATTTGCGATAGCAAATGCCTGGGCATAATAAAGATCTGCCTCTAATTGAGTAATAAACTGGTTCTCATTAAGTGTAGTTTGCTGGGAGGTGACTATGAACACAGATAAGGAGGAGAGAATCACCAATAATGACATTGCAAAAACCATTTCTATTAGTGTAAATCCTCTTTGATTTTCTATCATGGATTTTCCGTACTAGCAGTAGTAACTACGCCATCTGTAATAATTAATTCCTTGCCATTCGTACATTGCTCTTGCTCTTCTGTGATATAATTATCCTCTTTCAGCGCAGAGATACTCGCAGGATATTCTTTATGCTCCATATAATAGGACTGAACCTCTGCTTGTACCATCTTTGTTAATGCTTCACAACCTGTGTCATTTATCTTTGAATTATGCTTTGTAATATTGGGAATTGTCACAATTAATAATATGGAAATAACCACCAAAACTATCATCATTTCTATTAGTGTAAAACCCTTTTCATTATTCATTTTGTTCTCCTTTCAAAATCCATCTAAAAGCTGAAACATTGGCATTAATACAGATAAGTAAATGGAAACAATTAAAATTCCCACAACGGAATACAGTGTAGGTTGAAAGACCTTCATTGTTTTTTGTATATTCTCTTCTATTTGCATAAGGCAATGATTGCCATAGTAATAGAATTCTTGATCCAGCTTTCCATTTTCTTGACCATGCTGAATAATTTGAAACAGTTCCTTATCTAAAAAAGTAAATAACATAAAGGCTTGATCAAGACGATCGCCTTTTTTCAACTGCGAAATAGCAAGTATACCTATTCGAGAATACAGCTTTTGCTCTTTGTTTTCTTCAAAAAATTGCAAACATTCATAAATCGAAAAGCCACTAGATAATAGATAACTTAATTGCAAAGATAAAAGGTAGGAAAAATAATGCCTGACAATTTTTCCTATGAATGGGATTCGCGCTAGTAAATTCATTTGAACTATAATATCCAGTTTGCGGAAATATACATAATATGAGACGTAACAAGCAATAAGAAGAAGTAATAGAAAAGCGAAGAGAGAGGGAAGAACGTTACCGATTATTTGGACAAAGAGCAGAAAGAAATTCTTATTTATATTCATCGTTAGAAAAATGGAATTAAACTTAGGAATGAGGATACTTTGAACAAAGAAAAACAGAATAAAAGTAAATAATAGAAGAAAAAGAGGATAAGATAGAATCTTCCTTAATTTTTTGATTGTATCTTGTTTATTCTGAATCATTTTACTTGCATCCTGAAACGCAGTTGCAAATCCTCCATGCTTTTCAGCAAAATACACAAAACTAATAACTTGGCGATCAAAATTTAACCTTACAAGGTTTTCAAAAAACGTATCTCCTCCTTTTAACGAACCATAACAAGCATTTATATCTTCCAATCGACATTCCGGCATGTAATAACGCGAAGATTGAACCGCTTCTGCCATGGAATAGCCCCTATCAAGCAACTCCCCAATACATTTTAAAAATCTAGCTTGCTCTAAATTAGTCCACGCCTTATTTTTTTTCATCATAAATCCATCGTTCATATTCCCCCTCCTTTATATATCCTAATGCTATCCCTTTACAAATGATGTCCCCTAATGTTTTATACTTATAACTCCAATCATCTGTCCTGTTATTAAGAATGTTAGCAATCATCCTTCCAGTTATCATTTCAAATACAGTAGATCTTTTTAATCGATCATCTAAACGGTAACAGAAAGGTGAACAGCCATCATCACAAAATGGACATACCATTTCTACTAGTCTTTGTGCGGTAACAGCAATTAAGGTTTGTTCAATTTCTGTCTCCTTTATGCCAAATTCGAGCAATCGATGAATCGCACCTTTCGCATCCCTAGTATGCATGGTAGTTAATACCAAATGCCCTGTTAAACTCGCTCTTATTGCAATATGAGCAGTTTCCCTGTCTCGGATTTCTCCAACCATGATAATATCGGGATCATGGCGAAGAATCGCTTTTAGTCCTGTTGAATACGTAATACCAGCCTTCTCATTAACCTGAATCTGCAGTACATTTTCTTGGGGCTTTTCAATCGGATCTTCTAAGCTAATAACATTTCTTTGGTAGAGGTGAGCATTTTCATTTAAGAGGGAATAGAGTGTTGTCGTTTTGCCAGATCCAGTCGGACCTGTGAGGATAATTAACCCATGAGCGTGCTTTAATAAAGAGATTAATTTTCGAGAAACATTTGGAAATAAGGAGATATGGTAGATTGGAAGCATATTTTTGTCGTAAAGAAGGCGAATAACTAAACTTTCGTGAGGGGAAGAAGGCAAGGTTGATAAACGTAAGCCAATATGTTGACCATTGATGTTTGTAGAAATAGAGCCATTTTGCGGTTTTCTTCGTTCTCCAATATCCATGGATGCCGTAAACTTAAAATGAGAGATTAACTTGTCACATTCCTCCGCAGTTATTACTAATCTAGTAAGCAAATGATTAGCAATCCGCAATTGAAGGACCGATTCCTTTTGTCTCGGGGTTATGTGAATATCAGTAGCATTTTGCTCCACTGCATCACGAATAATACGATTGGCTAAAGCTTCAATAGATAACACTTTTCATAAAACACCACCTTTTTATTTATTCGTATTAATATTTCGACATAAAAAAAGAAATTCCTTCAATTTTCATTATTTTTTTACTTTTATTCAATTAGTTATTTTTAAATATAATGCAGATTATTTCTAGACTAATATTTCCGATTAATTTCCATTGTTCTTTTAAAAAAACTTCTGATTTTGAATAAAAAACACCGAACAAGCCATACTATATATATCAATTATATTGGGCTATAGCCAAGTGGTAAGGCAACGGACTTTGACTCCGTCACTCGTTGGTTCGAATCCAGCTAGCCCAGTAAAGACCCAATTTACATGGGTCTTTTTTTTATACATATGAATTCGCTATTATTCTTTGTTAATTTTTTTCCGAAAATGAGAGACATCATAGAAAAAAATTCCCTTCTAAGCTTAAATAGCAGATATAAGTTGAGATATTAACTCCTTTTTAAAAAATTGTTCATTTATATGAAATCTTGCCGTTTATTTTAAACACAGACGTATATACATTTAGTTAAACAAGAGTCAATAAAAACTACCCCAGTCTGTCTTGATTTCTTTTACACATTCATATCATCATGTTGAATCTGTGACTTTTCGATTTGAATAGTTGCATGGTCTATTTTAAACTTATCTTTTATTCGAACAATCGCTTGCTGAAGAATAGCTTGACTGTCTTTTTTATCATCAATTAACATATGGCAGCTTAATGTATCAAGCCCGGAAGTAATGGTCCATATATGCAGATCATGAACATCGATTACTCCTTCGATTTCTTCTAACACCATTTTCACATCTTCTTGGTTTATTGTTTCCGGAGTTCCTTCCATTAATATATGAGTAGAATTTTTTATTACTCCCCAACCGCTTTTTAAAATTAATAAAGCAACTACTACAGATATTATAGGATCTGCAACATACCAATCAAAGAATAACATGAGTACTCCAGCAATAATTGCACCAACGGAACCTAATGCATCACCCAGTATATGTAAGTAAGCACTTCGTAAATTTACATTGTTATGCACATCCCCTTTCTGCATTAATCCCACCGCGCTAACGATATTTGCTAACAATCCAATTGCTGCAATGGTCATCATTGTTCCACTAGCAACCGTCGGAGGCTCGGCGAACCGTTTTATAGCTTCCCAAATGATAAAAAAAGCGATAACAAACAATGTGGCGCCATTAAATAGGGCCGCTAAAATTTCAAAACGATAGTATCCATACGTTTTACTAGGCGATGTTTTACGGGACGCAAACCGGATTGCAAGAAAACTTAAGAAAAGAGAACCAGCATCACTTAACATATGACCTGCATCTGATAATAAAGCAAGACTATTTGTAAGAAGTCCTCCAAAAAACTCCAATAGCATAATTCCACAGGTAATTAGTAAAGCGAAAATTAACCCTTTTTTATTACCCTCTCTTGTTGATTCGAAGCCATGGTGATGATGGTGATGTCCATACTGACTATGATTATGCTCATGAAAATTCCCCATATTTTTTCCTCCTTCTATTTTTTAAATAAAATTACTTACCTTGCGGATTTATCAAACCAACAGAAAATACTCTTTTCCCTATATTTTGTGGTAAAAAACTAATTTTATGACCAACTGATAAAGGAACCTCTCGTCTATTAAAACGCCAGCTGAAGTTATATCCAAAAATTCCAGCCACCACTACTACAACAGCTCTTGAATATTCTAGATGAAGAGAAGGCTGCATTACACAAGAAGATAAAGCAGTGTAAAATGAAGAATAGATGATGTTGATTAGCTTCTGTTGTAATTAGAGCAGCTTGCCCCTCCATCAATAATGGAAACAGCTATTATCTCCAAATTATCTTCTTTTATATGAATATATGCTCATATATTAATTTTATATCTCCTATTAATAAATGTCAATTTTACATTTGAATAATAACAATATGTGAACGGAAAAAACATAAAAAAAACATTATAAAGATGGCCAAGCTTCAAATGGTGAATATGTACAATTTATGAACAAAATCTTGTGAAGTTGTGAACATTTTATAAACTTATCGTTTTAACCATGTTTATGGTAGATTGCTATATTATAATAAAGAAAATTAGTTCCCAGGAGGAAACAATTGTTATGGAAAATACACTAAAAGTTACAAATGTATTGTCTGACCCAACTCGTTTCTATATTTATCAATACATTACTAAACGTCATCAAGATGTAACCGTTCAAGAAATAGCAGACGAATTTTCTATCCATCCAAACGTAGCCCGCTTACATTTATCTAAATTAGAAGATGTAAGAATGCTCTATTCTGAAACAAAAAAAACAGGAAAGGGTGGCCGTCCAAGTAGACTATATCGTTTATCAGATGAGGTCATACAATTTAGCTTTCCATTTAGAAATTATCAATTATTAAGCAGTATTTTATTAAGATCCCTTGAAAGCCTCGGTGCAGAAGGAAGTAAAGCACTATATGAAACAGGAAAAACATTTGGCAAAGAGATGATGGAACAAGAAATTGCCCGTTATACAAATAATACCGCATCATTATCCAATGGAGATAAACTACGGCTATTACAAAATGCCAGTTTAATGACAGGGCAACTGCCAGCATTAGAATGGAATGATGATGAAACTTCCTTATATTTTGAAATATATAATTGTCCATTTAAAGAAGTTGCAATGGAGCATAAAGATAAAGTATGTACAATGCATCAATCTTTCTTTACTGGTATGTTTGAAGCATTATTTAAGGATGTTCAGTTAATCGAAAAACAGAATATTATTTCAGGCTGCGATCAATGTGCCTATAAAACACAAGTTCAATAGGAAAGAAAAGAGAGTTTCCTGTAATTATCTGCAGAAATACAACTTTTATTCAGGTTATCCATTTCTATATAATTGTTACTTATCCTTTTAACGAGTCTACTTATTTAAAAATGAACTATTTATTTTATCTTGCATTAGGATTCCATATTTAATATATGACAGCATGTGGAATACACAAATGTCAATCTATTTGCCACGTAAAGTGTAGCTAAAAAAACTCCTTATTGCTCAAATTTCAAGCAATTAAGGAGTTTTTTTATTGTTTCTATTTAACTTGGTTTACTTGTTTTTTTCTTCTAGCAATATAAAGGAACAATATGCTAGCAAAAATCAATATAAATCCGATTAACAGATAATTATAAGAATGTGTGCCTGTTTCAGGGCGTTGGTGGGTTCCGTTACTTTCTTTTCCACTTCCATTTCCTATATTAGATACATTCTGACTATTTTTGTTATTTTCTTGATTTACCGTGTTGGTATTATCATTATCTATTCCTTTTCCAGGATTTTCTGAGTCTTGTTCATCCTCTGTTCCGTCATCTGGATTTTCTGGGTCTTGTTCATCATCAATTACTTCACTTTGTCCGGAGATAGTAACATTCAGATCTACATACGTTCCAAATTGATCTGCCGCCGAAACTCTTACAACTATTTGACCGTTTCCTTTTGCAGTTATGACTCCCTTTTCGTTTACAGATGCAAATGCGTCACCACTTATTAAGTCATAATTTAAATTCTTATTGGTTGCAAAGGTAGGATATACTTCTGCCTCAATTTGTGCTGTTCCTTTATCTTCTGTAATTGCGATAGATTTTGTTATTTTAATGCTCGTTACCGGAATAAATACCTCTGGGTCAATATCTCCAATTTGGGCTTCTTCACTAATAATCAAAGTACCTTTACCAGTTATTTTGCCGTTTATTTTTAATGTACCATTAATAGTTAAGGAAGCATCTTTAGCAATCTCTAAAGTTCCATTAATGGTTAAATTACCGTCAATTGTACGATCACCAATTACTGATACTTTTTTACCTTCTGGGATAACAGAAGCATCTGTTGTTGAAATATCCACTTCTCCGTCCCAAATAAGTTCTGGTGTTTGCTTCAGATTATTAAACTTCACTATATCCTCTCTTTGAGAATTTAACGAAACAGTTACGTTCGCTTCTTCATTAAAGGAATTCCAACCATAAGCATTTACACCATTACCTAGACTAACATCCTTTATGCTTGATCCAACCATTGAATTAAACGCATAATCCCCAATATATTCTACACTATTTGGGAGAGCCACTTTATCTATGCTATTTAAACCAGAAAATGCATTGCCCCCAATATATTTTAAATTATCTGGGAGATTTAGTTCTTTTAATGATTCTAAATCTGCAAATGCATTAGATTCTATCATTTCTACGGAATTAGGTATTTCTAGCTTCTCCGCTTTCTTATTTCCATAAAATGTGTATGCAGGTATTTTCTTTGTTCCGTTTGCTATATTAATTGATTCATATTTATTTCCAGAAAAAGAAACTGCCTTTAAATGAGTTAACCCATCTGGTATAGTAAGCTCTTTTTCTGTCCATTCACTTGCTAACAACGGATCCCATCCTAAATAGTTTAATCCATATTCTTCAACTAATTGTAAGTTTTCAGGAATATTCATTGTGTCTAGTCCGTTAATTTGATCAAACGCTCTTTCACCAATTTTTGTAATTGTATCAGGCAACGTAATTTTCTTAAGATCCTGATTTCCTTGGAAAACATAATCATAAACACTTGTCACTGTATAAGTAATATTATCTCCTTCATTTGTAACTGTTTCAGGAATAACAAGTTCTTGTAGTTTCTTATTATTTTCAAATTGAGTTACTTCAACTGTTGTTGCACTAGTTGGTCTATAAATCAATGAACCTACCATAAATTGTCCACTGACATAGTCAGTAAAGCTTACCCCACCAGACTTTAATGGATTGGTGAATCCACTTCGTCTTAATTCGAAAGCAACTTGATCATTCGCAACATTTACTGTAGCTTCTCTTGAAATTCCTTTAAAGGCATCCTTTCCAATTGTCTTGACGTTTTTACCAATTTTCACTTCATTCGCTTTCGTACTTTGTGCAAAAGCGTATGTTCCAATTTCCTTCACAGAGTTTGGAATAATAATTTTTTCAAGACTAGATATGTCAGCAAATGCAAATTTCTCCACTTTAGTTACATTTTCAGGGATATCTATAGTAGTTAATCCACTTGATTGAAAAGATCCGTACCCAATTGATGTAACTGATGTAGGAAATTCAATTTCTTTAAGTGAAGATGCTTTAAAAAACATAAACTTAGGAACTGCTTTCATCTTCTCTGGTAATTTGACTGTTTCTAAACTTGCACTATCCGTAAATGCAGCTTCTCCGATATACTTTAGTGTGTCAGGTAAGATAAGTTTTTTCATTGAACTAACAAAACCAAAACTTTGTTCTCCAATACTTTCTAACCCTTCTGGTAAAGTCAATTCTTCAAATGCATCTATAAAGAGAAATGCAAAAGAACCTATTGATTTGATGTTCTTAGGTATATTAATTTTTGTAATACTTGCTCCATTAAAGGCATTGTCATCAATTCTCTCCACACTGTCTGGCATTTTTACATTAGATAGTGCAGATGCATAGAAAAATGCACTTTGCCCAATAACTTTTAATCCTTCGGAAAATTCTATCGAAGTTATGGAATTATTAAAATAAAATGCTTTAGCTCCAATAGAGGTTACTTTATATTTTTTTCCGTTATTTTCTACTTCGGATGGTATATAGACATTTCCTTTGATAGTATCATAGCTAGAGAATAGTTTATCTGGCTCACCTATTAATTGTACTTCGTCATTACTAGTCACTTTATAATAAAAGTTTTCATATTGGAAAGTGTCATTTAAATCTTTACTGATAATAGAATGGTCTGCATCTATTGACATATCACTATATCCTATTGCATCATCTTCGTCTGGTTGTTCAGGATTTTCTTCATCAGGATCCTCTGTTTCACCTTCCCCTGGCACGTCCGTATCAACGTAAACCTTGATAGAGGAAGTTAGTCCTGTAACGGCAGTTGCAGTAATGGTTACTTCACCTTTAGCTATCCCAGTTACAACACCATCAGCATCAACAGTTGCTATTTTGTCATCAGAGCTTGTCCAAGTTAACGATTTATCAGCTAAATTTTCTGGTTTAACTGTTGCATTCACTTTTTTCGATTCGCCTATTGTCAAATCTAAGTACTTGTCTAATACAATTGCTTGTGGGCCGATATCCACATAATTTGTACTAATGTTATAAGCATAATCGAACCCAAAGATACTTAATCTACCTGGATTTAATGACTGGTTCGCAAGTTCTTCTCCAAGATTTGTTATATCTGCACGAACTGTGCTCGTTTCTCCTTTTTTCTCCACATAGTCTATTCCAAGTTCAAATAAAAGTACATGTCCAGCGACGTCCCCAACAAGTATCTGTTGAATATAGTTATCGTCTTTTACATCAAATGTTAGGTATACTTTGCTATCCTCTTTAACAATGTCGACATTTTCTACTGTTGGTGCTTCTGTATCTACAGTAAAAGGAAGCTCGAGCGTTTTTTCTGTATCAGTTCCTGCAATTTTACCACTTACTTCATAAATCAACTCCGTACCACTTGGTACTTGCTGTCCTTTTTCATCCTTTCCATTCCAACCTTGCATATTAAGAATCGGTATATATGCACCTTGAGTGGAACTAAAGAAGGTTTTACGGGCATCACCATATACATAGGACCAAACATCCTTATCATTTGCATCTTTGATTTTAAAGGATAAATTTTCTGCATTTCTTAATAAGCTTGTTATAGAAGTAAATATTCTTGAGTTATCCCCATTTAATGAAGGAGAAAAAGCAATTTTTTCTTTATCATATTTACCTGTGATAGCATTTCTTCCTAAATAATATCCGCTTCCTGCAGCGTTCGAATTAATCATTATCGTTGATGTTTGTGTAGTAGGCTGGATTTTATCATATACTGTATTATCAAAAATGGAAGGATCTGTCCAATTACCATAGTATCCTAAGAATGGAAGAGAAAGTGTTACATGATCCCCTTTTTCATCATATAAGCCTGTGTAACATTCTATATAGATACCATTTTCGAAATTAGCATCCAAATCCGCTTTCCCTTTTTCTGTTAAGGAAATCGTTACAGAAATGGTTTTATTACTATTTGGACTAACTGTTACGTTATTGTCACTGTCTAATCCGCTGTAAGTTATAATTACTTGGTCATCCGTTAATTCAATGTCTTCCTCACTCATAAACTTATTGTTATTTACAACTTTTATCTTTGCACTAAGTGCTTTAGTATTAACATTATAAGTAATGTTTTGGTCTGAAGAAAAATTATTGATTGCAAATTTGTAAGAGTATTTCCCACTTTCGCTAGATCCTAATTCTGCTTTTGGCTTATCACCATCAACTGTTAGGTATGCATTTGTTTGGATTGCATTAGCTACATTAATAAGTCCAGCTCCTTGCTTACGAACAGGAGCATATACACCATTTTGGTCTTTTACCGGAGAAGCTGTACTCATTAAAAGATTCGATACTAAATTTGTTTTTTCCACTTGAGATAAACTAGAAAACTTCTCATTTACATATTCTTTGACTGCTGCAGCTGCTCCAGCAAGATGTGGCGTTGCCATAGATGTTCCGCTCATTGCACCATATTTATTCCCTATTAAAGTAGAATAAATATTGCCTCCAGGAGCAGTGATTTCTGGTTTAATTTTCAAATCTGGAGACGGTCCGATAGAAGAGAAAGTAGACATTAGTCCAGCTACTGGACTTCCAACTTCTCCGAAATATTCTTTCGGGAATTTTATCGTTTTATCCAGATTTTTTGCTAATATAGCTTCATATTTTGACGCAATCGATATCACTGGAATCGTTTCTTCCGAAAGGCCAATCCCTGTTGCATCACCATTTTGATTATTATAAATGACTATTGCAACTGCTCCAGCTTTTGCTGCCTCTTGCGCTTTTTCTGTAAAAGTGATCGTCCCACGTTGAACTACCGCAATCTTATCTTTAACATCTAACTCACTATAATCCTTTTCTTCCCCAATTCCTGGTACCATTACATAAGCATATTCCTTGTTATCAAGTGTATCCAATACATCATAGGTGTCTCCATCTGTGTTAGAAGCATTTTTATAAGGAATATTTTCGTCTCCTACTTTAAAATACGGAGAATTATAAACAGTATTTTCCACACTTGCTACAGATAAACCTGCTGCAAAAGTTGATGGTGAAGACACAACCGCATTATCTGGATTTGACGCTAATGGCACGTTAGTTCCATATGTATTATTAACTACAGCATTATCATCATTACCAGCAGCCATCAATAAATTAACGCCTGATTCCGATACCCTTGTATACGCTTCTTTTACTGCTTCTTCCCCTATTTTTGTGAAGCCAGCACCTGATCCTAAGCTCATATTAATGGAATCTGCACCTAATGAAACAGAGTCATCTAATGCAGCCAAAATATCATCATCATAGGCTGATCCAGTCCCATCTGAAAACACCTTCATAATCATTAATTGAGCTTCTGGAGCAATACCTTTAATTTTATCACTATTTGCTGCAATAGTTCCTGCTACATGCGTTCCATGGTCTATATCACCAATGACATTCGGGTCTTTATCTGCATAATCATATCCAAAAGGAACCTTTTGACTTGCAAACACATCATCTGACGATAAATCTCCAGCATTTAAACTAACGGAAGATATAAGTGACGAAATATCATTTTTGAATATTTTGAATTTTGTGGGTCTTTTTGAAATGCTTCATGATTTGTATCTAGTCCCGTATCAAGAATAGCTACAATCGTTTTCTCTCCTTCATATCCAAGCGCTTGCGCTTGATCTGCCCCAATCATTACACTACTATTTTTCATCTGTATATCATTATTTGCTTCAGCTGGAAGTTCATATTTCACAGCCTCAAAAATTCTTTTTACACCAGATATTTTCTCTATTTTTTCAATGTTTTCCCGTTTTGTCTCTAACGAAAAACCGTTCATAACTACTGTGTATCGATAGTTATCTTTAAAACTAGCATCTACCTTTTCAGAGATCTTTTTCATTACGGAGTCTTGTTCCCCCATAATATTATTTGCAATTTTCTTTCCCTTATTAGAATTAATAAATTCAGATGGTTCTTGTTTACTTTTTGTACTGTAATAGTCTAATACTGGTCCTTCCTCTAATTCTACTATTACACGAACCTTTTCTTGTGGATCATAACCATATTCCTCACTAATATTTTCTTTTTGAGAAATATTTAATTCACCCTCGGCTTTTTCCATAGTTATATAACTAGTATTCTCTTTTGCACTTACATAGTTATTACTAAATGGTGTGATTGTACTAAATAATACAACCAATAGAGTTAGTAGAGTAGTAACTTTTTTGCCACTCTTTAATATACTCATTTCCCCTTCCCCCTAAACTATTTATTTAGAAAATTCAATTACTTTAATATAATATCATGTAGTTAGATATGTTTCAAACTATATTTTAGATAACAATCTAATTTAGTTTGTCTTTTATTATATCGCTGTGATACTATTACATTAAAGTAAGCGTAGTTGTAAGTACCCTTATAAAAAATTGCATAAATAGTAAAGGAGCTACCTAATGGATATATCAATAACATCTAAATATGATGTTTTTACAGAATGTATTTTCTTATTGGAGAGGAGAAATTTACCAGAAGGGGATGAGTTTCCTAAAACAATCTATGATGTTATACAAAAGATATGTGAAAAGTACAATATCCCTTTTGAAGAATTTTCGGATGAAATTTATATTTTAGCAGAAGTAGAAAATTTTATTATGGACAATCTAGAAATCGAAGAAAAAAAACTACTTTTCTATTTTGGCATTGAATCACAATCGGACTATTCACTTGCATGGGCATTATATTATACAATACGTAAACAAATTATTTTTAATGATAATGATTATGAGAATCCCCATGAATTTGATTTAAGAATACAACTTATTGGACTAGTTCTTAATTATAATCTTGAAGGAAAAGAAATTAAAACAGAAAAAGATTTAAATGATTTCTTAAGAGATTATCAGTGTACAATAGAGGATAAATGGTTATGTACTCAAGTATTCTATAATGCTGGTAAATTTCAGAAGGAATTGCTTGAAATATTGGAAGAAGTTTCTGATCTATTTAATCAAAAAGCGAACATTCTGCAATCTTATATTGACGCCTCTGCTATCTTTCTGAAGGAATATTTCTTGAAGAATCCTGAATCTAACATAATGAAACAATATAATTTACAGTTAAACTCAAGAGAATTAATTATCATTCCGAGTGCAATGGGGTTTAATACATTAAAATGGGACCATATGGATACAGATGGTCCGGAATATTTATATGCTGGAATTATGTACCATAAAATTGGCTCACTTATTCAAAAATACAATCACAATGAAGAAACCCTATTAAATCGCCTTAAGCTTTTAAGTGATAAAAGAAGACTAGAAATCTTGAAAGCACTAAAAAACGGTCCCTTGTGCGGACAAGATATTTCTCAATTACTCTCACTTACGCCTGCAACTGTTTCTCATCATATGAATTTCTTAGTAAATGAGGGATTTGTTCGGGTGCAAAAAACCGGTGTGCGAATTGACTATTACTATGTACCAAATGAAATGAATCTCTTCATGAAAAGCCTAAATAATGTTCTGCTATAAGTTTAATTTGGTTCTAATCAAAATTATTAGGCTTTTTTATTAAGATTGATACTATTAAATACTTTAAATTCATAGGAGGTTTTCCCTCCTAATTGTAACACTTTTAAGTTCTTCTATATTTGTAAGGTGAATCCAATAACAAAAAGCCCATCCTACCAATACTTGCTGTTTCAGAATTATTTTTCGCAAAAAAAAGCCACCAAATGGCAGCTGGAATTACTTTAAGAAAGCACCAATAGATTAATGAGAGGATTATTTGCTCTAAATCCCTATATTAACCCATTAAGACTTCTTTCCTCTCTCTTTTCTTCGGTATCACTTACATACTAACTTAAAAGCCGTTAATATACGGATTATGATCCATTTCATGTTCGATTGTTGTTTTTCTCCCATGACCAGACAGTACAATCGTCTCTTCAGGTAAATTTAAAAGCTTCTCGTGAATGCTATTTATTAATGTACGTTGGTTACCACCAATTAAATCAGTTCGTCCAATACTTTCATAGAAAAGAGCATCGCCAACAAATGCCCAATTCTCTTTTTTAAAATAAAATGTGACACTTCCTGGAGAATGCCCTGGTGTCTCCATCACTTGAAAGGTAAAATCTCCAATTGTCATCTTAGGATTCTCATCCAAGAAGTGCTCTGCTGGTCTGGTAACTACAGGATTGGGAAGTCTAAATGCCTCACTCCCATTTAATTTCGGATCAATCAACCACTCTTCTTCTTTGCTATGTACATAAACGGGAATGCTATAATCTGTTCTAACTTCCTCCACTGCACCAATATGATCAAAATGTGCATGGGTTAAAAGAATTGCAATAGGGGATAATTCTAACTCCTGAATCATCTTATTCAATTTTACTCCATTTGCACCTGGATCTATTACTAAACAATCCTTCTTTTCATTCCATACTAAATAACAATTGGTCTGGATTGGCCCTAAAGGAATTTGCTTATACTCCACAAAATCCCCTCCTATTTATTCTCTAATTGACTTACTACCCGTTCCACTTTCTCTTCCATTTTTCTAGTGATGTCTCTTCTGTCATCAATTCTGATGTTTGTGCAAACACGCACAAGACCTTTTTCAAATGGAACTTCATGCATTGCCTGAATCACTTCAAATAATGTTGGAAGTTCTCCTTCAATAATCGTGTTCATTGGTGTTAATTGGAAGCGAATTTGGCCTTTTTCCTCATAGTTCATTAAAACTTTTTGAATGTCTGCTACATACGCACTTACACTTGGAGTTTGTGTGCCAACTGGTATAACTGTTACATCAACGATTGCCATAATTTATTATTCTCCTTTCTCTTCTATCAGCCAATGGATTTCATCTATTATTATTCGATTTGAGTTCATTCCTATGATGGCATATTTTTATACCAACTTCAACTATTGAGCAATATTGGACGTAAACAATGGTGTAATATCTCCAGTCTCCATATTCAGCATATTTTCAAGATAATAGCCATAAAGACAGTACTTTCCATCGCTTGAAATTTGAATTGGCTGATCTTCTAAATCTTTATCGGCAAATAACTTTTTACTCAGACCTGTTTCCATATCTACTTCAATAAGTTCAAAACCCTCCTGATACGTTTCTGCATTGCCATTTCTTTCGGGAGTAAAGGTAAGAAAGCTATTTTTATAAATGGTATAGTTCGGAACTAACCAATTTGCAAATTTTGATAATCGAGGAACAGAAATACTCCCTTGCTTCTTAATATTTGCATCATAAAAAGTATAAACTGCCTCTTCTTCTTCTTCCCCCTTACTTGATATAGTAAGTAGAAATTCATTTTTCTGGTCAACAAAGTAAATATTAGCCAAATCTATTTCGTTTTCTTCTTCCGTTTCCAAATTAAATATTTTCAGCGGGGCATATAATGACGGATTGCTTTGATCCCAGTCAAGATACATTACCTTTTCCTTCGTTAACCATTGTGGAAAAGGAGTAGAGACAGGAAAATCACTTAATACATTTTCCTGAATATCCAATGTGAATACTTTACTTTCCCATTCCTTGGTTAAAGTTGTAATGAGCAATTCATTTTCATTATGAGAATTCCATGAAAAGTCTGTTTCATAGCTTTGTAGCTTTCTAGAAAGTATTTCATTTCCTTTATAATCAATTATATGAATTTCTCCTTCTTCCTCAGAAAGAGCCGTATAAATTAACAGTTGATTTTCATTTAAAAGAACATTAGATAATTCTTCTTCCGACTTATATAGAGGGATATGCTTTCCTGTATAAATATTATAAGCATAAATTTCATATACCCCTTCATAGATAGAAGAATAACAAATCGTATCTTTCTTTATCCAGCCATATACTTGCTCAAATTCTCCTTCAATTGGACTTATAGGAGGAAGCATCGCGTTGTTATCAACATCATTGTCCTTCGCTTCATTTTCACTGGCTGAATCATCATGTCTAGGAGCACAGCTAGACAGAATTAGTGTGAAAAAAGTGAAGAGAAGAACTATTCCTAGCGTGTTTCTCTTACCTAATGAAAACATTTTTCACACCCCTATAATACTATTCAAGTTTTGTTCACTCTATAGAATAGTAACACAAAAAAGCCGACTTTTTTCGGCTTTTTTCAAATCCACTTGTAGATTTTTTATTAAAAGTAATATTTCCAATCAAATATAGGTCATTTGTTACAACTATATAGTTATTTAATATCTCTTAAAAATGGAATACTTCTCTTTTTTCAATTTGCCTAAACTTTTCTATAGAATGATGTGTAGCCCTACATATATAAGGAAGCCAAGAAAAGTCCAGTTGTTTCATGATAAATTTCATTAAATTGAGAGAGAGGGAGTGGATTTATCCCTTTTCCTAACTCAATTGTGAATCCCGGCTTTCTTAATTCTTGAATAAACCAATCTTTATATCCTGCATGACTATCTACATTTTGGATCGCTTTATATCCACTCACTCTCGAAAATTCTTCTGCAATTGCTCTCGATTCTTCTGGTTCCATTCCTTCATATCCCCAATACAATTCTTTTCCCTGTGTATGTAAAGCTACTAATCGATCAAATTTTTCTTTTTCAACTAAATTTGCCATCACCTGAGACTCTGGTTCTGACAAAGGGCTATCTCCAGGATAGTCTCTTGGAGCAGGCGCTTTCGGTTCTTTTCGTTCCTTTTCTATTTCCCAATTAGATGGAAATTGATTATTTAAATCTACACCACGGATATTTGCTTTCCAGCCAGTAAAATCGCTGCTACCTGCATTTATGGAAATGATTTTTTCTTTTTCTTTCTCTAAAGGACCGTTTAAAACCAAATCAACTCCGTCAGGATTAACCATTGGTACAAGTGATAAATCAGTACCCTGATACAGTGGCATTGTTCGAACATTGCGCATAGTAGTTCCGTTTGTTAATGATAATAAAAAGTCATTTAAAAACGTCATTAAAATTCCTGTCGTAATCCATTCATTTGCATGGAAGGAAGCATTTATATGAACCTTTTTCTTTCCCTTTCCTATTCTGATTTCATCGAGATTTTTTCCTAATACACTTTTTCCTATTGTTTCCTTTTTAATGAATGGGAAGGCCTTTATTAAACGATTCATATCTGACTGTAGGGATGTATAGTCATACTTTTTCTTTCCCTGCACAAATCGTCCCACAATACGGTTTGGGATTAAAATCTCCTCTCCGACTTTAAGTTTATTAGGATTTAATTGTTGATTTAATAATAATATGCTATCAACCGAAATATTTCTTGCTCCTGCAATTTTCCACAGAGTATCCCCTTGCTTTATTTGATGGACTTGTGATTCAAATCCAGGAATTTGGATAGTTTCAGAAACTGCTAATTTATTTGGATTTACGCTAGGATTACTATCTAAAATAAGATTTAGGGGAACCATAAATAGTTGACTATAGTACCAAAGTGTATCTCCTGGTCTCAATTTAATCTCCATATGATCACTCCTCTCTCTATTTATATATATGAATCCCTGATAAAAAACATGCTTAGCAGCGATATAGCAATTGCATATTATAATTTTTTTATGAAGGTGCTGTTTTCTTACATAATTTGACCTATAAGCAGCACTAACGGATTTAATCATTTAAAATATATAAAAAAGCTTCATGACTAATATAGTCACAAAGCAGTTTATTGCTAATCTATTAACTAAACATCAATTAGTATCTTCCCTTACATCAAGCATTCCGTTTTCTTTATCATAAAAACGTAGTAGGTCTCCATAAATAATGCTATCAGAATACTGTAATTCTAAATTAGCCTGTTCTATATAGGGTTCACATGCATTACCGTCAGCTACTTCTCCTGTCGCGCGCTCATAACAAACCTCTTTAGTATATACATACTCTTCTGTAATAAAGCTACCATCTCTTAAAACAACAAATTGATTGTTTTTTTCTGAGAATAGATCTGAACCAAATTGGATATCATTTTTCGTTTCAATACCAAGCAAATGTAGAAGAGTAGGCTTGATATCCATTTGCCCCGAAACAGTTGAGAGTGTTTTCCCCTTCATCCCTGGAATATGGATAACAAAAGGAACTCTTTGTAATTGCGTACTGACAAAAGGAGTAACTTCTTCCCCTAATAATTCAGCCATTGCTTTATTATGATTTTCAGAAATTCCATTATGATCTCCATACAAGATGATAATACTATTTTCATAGAGACCTTCCTCTTTTAATCTCTCGATAAAAATTTTCAACGCTTCATCCTGATATCGAACAGTCGGTATAAAGTTATTTAACGTTCTACTTCCAGTTGTTAAAGGTTCAATTAATTTATCCTCTTCTTCCAGTTCAAAAGGAAAATGATTTGTCAACGTGATAAATTTACTGTAGAACGGCTCTGGCATTTCTTTTAAATGAGCAATCGATTGTTCAAAAAAGTCAATATCCTTCAATCCCCAACCAACAGAATTGTCCTCGTTTACCTCGTAATCATTAATTTCATAAAATCGGTCATATCCCAAGCTTTGGTACATAATATCCCGATTCCAGAAACTTTTATTATTTGCATGAAGGGAAGCTGTAAAATAACCATTTTCTTTCAAAATTTCTGGTGATGCTTGAAATTCATTTCCAGAATGGGTAAAGAAAACGGCCCCTCTGCTTAATGGATACAAGGAATTTTCGACAATAAACTCAGAATCTGATGTTTTACCTTGTCCAGTTTGGTGATAAAAATTATCAAAATAAAAGCTTTCTTTAATAAAATCATTTAAAAATGGGGTGATTTCTTCCCCATCCACTTCCCGGTTTACAGTAAAAGCCTGTGTGGATTCTAAGCTTACCATTATTACATTTTTCCCCTTAGCTATTCCAAACATATCCTTATTTGGTTCTGTATAATTCGCCTGATTGTAATTAACCATATCTGTTAACTCACTACCATCCGCAAAAGCTCTTTGCGCAGTAGTCTTTGTTTGAAGAAAAACATCATAAAGTTGGTAATTATACGTCCCAATATTTTTCACTAATAGCTCTCTGTCAAATGTCCTAGTTAGTAATTGCGTTCTCTGAGTTTCAGCTAAGCTTAAATTGAAAAAAGCTAAGCTTATCGTAAATAAATAGAAAATACTTTGCTGCATCCTAGTATATTTAGGAATTTTTAAGAATGCTGGCTTCTTTTTCATAATAAGCGCAAGTAGAATAATATCTACAAAGAAAAGAATATCTGTGAGATGAACCAGCTCTCTAACACTACTTCCTAAATCACTCATATTACTCGTCTGAAATAAGAGTGGCAGGGTTAAAAAATCGGTATATACACGGTAAAAGACAACATTTGCATATAATACAATCGAAAGTGTCAAACTGGAGATGAGCACATATCTTTTTTGATTTTTCTCCGAAAGAAACATGGAAATACCCAAAATAAATAACAGGGAGCTTAATGGATTAATAATTAATATAAATTGTTGAATCGAATTTTCAATTTTGATATCAAAGCTAGTCATATATGCAATATTCGTTTTAATCCACAATAAAACTGTTGCAACCGCTATAAGTGATAGCTTTGACCATTCAAATTTATTCTTAAACAATGATGTATCCTCCTTACTATTGATCAAACAAAATCTCGACATAATCACTTTACACATTTTACAATAATTTTATTATATAAAGACAATCTTTATGAAATTTTAATCTAATTTTCATCTTTGCGTATTAATATAGTATATTACACTTTTTTAGACGTGCAACTAAAAGAAAAGTTTCAAAAACTTTTGCTTTTTTTAAAGTGTCCTTTTTATGAATATTCCATCTATTAATCTAGTAAAAAATCTTCTCCCGATTCAGAAGAAGATTTTGTGAAATATTTGATTTAAAATATGTCTGATACTCTCATCATTTGATTAATTTTTTGCAAGCCACGCAGCACCAATTACTCCCGCTGTATTCCCCAATGTCGCAACATCAATTACAGTTGATTCTGCTACACTTTTAAAAGAGAACTTCAAGAAGTTTTCTTTTACTGGATTTAATAGCACATCACCAGCTTTTGAAACGCCACCACCGATGACAATTTTCTCTGGATTTAAAGTATTAGCAATATTAGCTAGTACCAATCCTAAATGGAAAGCTACGAATTGGACAATTTCATTAGCTAATTCGTCCCCTTTTTTCGCTGCATCAAATACATCCTTTGCCGTAATAGCGCCGTCTTGATCTAACACAGAATGAAGTACACTCAACGTATGTCTTTCAGCCAATCTTTCTTTTGTCAATCGAACTATTCCAGTTGCAGAAGCAATCGTTTCTAAACAGCCTGTTTTTCCACAATTACAAGGAGCTCCGTTTTCTACAATAGCCGTCAAATGACCTATTTCACCAGCAGCCCCCTTCACTCCTTGCACAATATCACCGTTTATAATAACTCCGCCACCAACACCTGTGCCAAGAGTAACACAAACTAAATCTTTGGATCCTTCTCCAGCACCTTTCCACATCTCACCTAGTGCTGCACAATTGGCATCATTGTCAATTGTTACCGGCAAACCTAAATCTGCTTCAAGGCGCGCTTTTAATGGGAAGTTATCTGGCCAACCTAAGTTCACTGTATTGAAAATAACACCTGTTTTATAATCAAATGGTCCAGGTGCGCCCATCCCAGCACCTAAAACATCTTCCTTCGAGTGTCCTAATTCTTGCAATTTAGCATCGATAGATTTAGCAATGTCGGATGTAATATTTTTTCCATCTTCCGAATTATCTGTTGGGATTTCCCAATGATCGATTAAATCTCCCTTTAATGATAAAAAAGCGATTTTTACCGTTGTTCCACCTAAGTCAATTCCTGCTACCCATTTTTCCTGCATCATTAATTCCCCCTATTTTTCTGTTCCGATAATAGCTGTATTTCTTGATTAAGTAATCGCATAGCAGAGTCAAAATCTTGCTCTTTAATTAATTGAGATTGATACAATTCTTTTATTTCAGATTTCATTAATTGTAAATCGCCTACACGATCGCCAACATAAATAATCGTTCCATATTTTTTTAAAAACTGTTGCACATCATAAATGGTTTCCATGGTACCCCTCGATTTCATACATATTCGACTCACTGCAAAGGTTTGCATAAAGTGATAAATTAATCGTTTTCAAATTAAGTATATCGGAAATGAACCGTTTCCTCAACAGCAGATTCATTTCTCCCATTAGAATAGTAATAAGCAAGATAATGACTTTTACGCGAAATATTTTCATACCAAATTAAAGCCTAAACTACTCCATTTATCATATTTCTCTTCTTTTCTCATATATTAAAAAAAGTACCTCTAAGACAGGCTTTTAAAGTAAAATGATTTCCCATTAGATGGAGCGGTGAAAAAAATGAAAAAAGATTTTATTCGATTAAGTCTCTCTCTTATTATCCTTGTTGCTATTTTTTATATTTTTCAGCAAAAGCAAATTGTAAAGGAAAGTATAACTTATTTTCCAATTGATCCTACTGTTACTTTCCCAAAAGCAAATACTACCCTTACATTTCATAAAAAAAGATTCGATGAGTATAGCATTCTCTGGAAAAGCAATTCTTCTATTAACAAGCGAGCGTATTTACGTCAAGATATGAGCTTACTTTATGGAAATGGGAAGCTGATAAGCACGATGGGAGAATGGCGACAAAATACATTAGAACTTTCAGAAGAAAAGACCGTTGTGGAAAGAGAAAGCAACTATTTACAAGCAATTACTTTTCATTATGCTGAAATACATGATGCCAATGAAAGAATTTTCAGTTCTCAAAAAATTTCAGCAGACAATTTATATATCATTAATTCGAAGTTTGAGAGTGCACCACTATCTTTTCATTCTCCAAATAACTTAGTCGAAAAAGATTGGGCAAGAACATTAGATAAACAAGCATTAGATTATATTGAATACTCTTATCGCCAAGTATTAAAGAAATTTCATATTTCAGCTGAACAATATGATACAAAACTTTTACTCACAGAATTAAGTAAATTTAACGATACACCACTCCCAGATTTTTCAAAGGAACAAAGTGCAAAAATTCTTGGACAATTGACTGAAGGTCTTTATAAAAACTATTTCCTGGGAATTATGAAAGAAGACGGAACCATTGCTGATCCCATCGGCAGTTCTATCCCGGTGATATTAATTAATGACAATCATCTTCTTATCTTATTTACAACAAAGGACGGTGAAGCGATTGTTTTAAGACAGCAAATTTCTACTCTTTAATTTTATCCCATAATAAAAGATATTTTGGATTGTTTTCATCCAATTCTAAAGCTTTTTGTAAATATTCTCTTGCTTCTTCTAGATTCTTATCATAAAGACTGACAACTGCTAAATTATAATACGCTTCATGAAACTGTGGATTTAAATGGATTGTTTTTTGCAGATTTTTTTCAGCTGCTGCAAATTCCTTTTTCTTAAGCTGGATATAAGAAAGTAAAAAATAATAGTTCTCATTATTTTTAGTTTCAATTGTTACTAAAACATCTTCTGCATCATCATATTTTTCATCATTTACATAATTGTTGACCATAATAAATGCAGATTTGTCCCGATTTTGTGAAACCCCTGAACTCGATGAATAGGCAATGCCAATACCTATTAGCAATAGAGTAATAAGTAGCGCCCCAAGCTGGACTTTCCAGCTTTTTTTCTTTGGAAAATGGACGATAGCTGTTGCTAGAAAACCACCTACTAATCCACCAATATGTCCCGCATTATCGATTCCTTGTATAGTAAAGCCAAATATAAGATTAATAATGATAATAATAATGACATTCCAACCCATCACTCGAAAAAACAGCTTTGGAAATTGCCAGGCAAAATAAAGAAGTGCACCGAAGCATCCAAAAATCGCGCCACTTGCGCCAGCTGATAAAGATGGACTTATTAAATAACTTGCAAACACCCCACTAAATCCAGCAAAAAGATAAATGATGAAAAATCTACCATTCCCAAAAATTCTTTCTATTAATGGACCAACATAATAGAGAGCAAATGAATTCATGGCTAAGTGCAAAAAACCAATATGTAAAAAAATAGGTGTTATTAAACGCCACCATTCCCCCATAGCGATTAAATAATTTACTTTCGCTCCCCATTGAACCAATGTTTCGCTATTGTTACTTCCTCCGCCCCCTTCCATTAGAAGAAATATTATTACTTGAACGACAATAAATAAATAGGAAATAAACGGTTTGCCAAAGTTAAGTAACTGCCTTTCTTCTTTTTCATTTTGTTTTATTAGCTCAAGGATATTTTCTTTATAGCGCTCCATTTGATCGTCGCGTTCTTCTGATGTACCTGGTATGTCATTTAAGTTTGTTATTTTTCCGCCTGCTATTTCCCACTCGTCTACTGACCGATCAAGAAGAATAGTATTAATTTGCACTTTTTTATCAGGACTATTAAACAAGTGATTTACTAAATGGTCATAAGCATCTACAGGAGGAAAGGCAGTTATATACACGCTCTCTACCTTAAGTGAGCGTTTACGCAATGTGCGTCTTATCCTCTCTGCATTTAATGCTGTTCTTTCCATATCCCTACTTAACCAATTACTCCAATCAAGATCCATTTGGAACAACCGAATAATCGGTGTGTTTCCTCTGTTCTTTTTGCTCTCCAGCCAAATTTCTTGTTGATTTTCTGCTAGATAGATTACTTTATAACGGCATTCCACTATTAAAAAATAGACTATTCTCCAATACTTGTACGGTTCAATCACCATCTGTTTTCTCCCTACTCTCCAAACGCTGAAAGCTATATCTTCTCTATTTCATTTGTCCATTCATTAAATAAGACATTTTCTCTTTTTAGGAAATCACCTTTCCCTTTACAATACTATAAATGGTTGTTTTTTTCCTTTTTTTATCGCTTGAACGTCACAAAAATATTAATTCTTTCATTATGTAGAAATATGTAAATAACTTTAATAGAAGCAAATGCTTCACCATATCTTTTTCATATAAGATTGGTTGCTAAGGGGAGCCATTCTAAAAATTATACCCAATCAAGAATAAAAGGAAACAGATGAACTAAATACCCTGTGAATTATGTTTTCACAAGGTATTTAGAGAGATTATTGATAGATTGTATCTTTAGAACGACCAAAAACGGAATTCATCATCGTTCTTTTTACACTAGGAATATTCATCAATATCCTTACTGCATACTTCCGAATAAATGGATTTCTCAAAATAGTATTTATGACACGATACCGTTTCTGAAATAAATAATATCCACCTAAAGCAATTAGTAAAATGGAGAATACTCGTGACATTTTTCCATCCCTCCTAATGATTAGTTTGGTGAATATATTATTTTTTATCCGCATAGAGTAGTGAAAATATTCTCGTTTTTTATCGCTTGTAAAATAAAATGATCAATGATTATAAATGAAAAAAAGATAGCTCAATGCCGCAAGAAAACCTGATAGAACATTCACCATATCATTGTTAAAAAGGGGGAAGCCTTTCTTCTTTACTACAGTCTGATGACATACCATTCTTGTTTCCACCATTTGACCACAAATTGGACATTGATACTCAACCTGTATAAATGCCCCTAAAAGGGTATCCAATACATTCCCTAGAAAACCAAAAAGAAAAACGAGAAAAAATCCCCACAGCTGAAGAGGAAATAATAATGTAGCTATAATAGCAATTAAAAATGAACCTGCTAATCCTGCCAATGTCCCTAATATGCTAACAGCTCCTGATGTTCCTGTTTCCGTCTCCTTAAAGGTTCGAATAGATAATGGTCTTCTTTTACTTAATGATCCAATTTCGGAAGCCCAAGTGTCTGAATTAGCAGCTGCAAGCAAAATAGCGAAAACCGTAATCCAAACAGACTCTTCTGTAATAAAATAAATAATACCTACAATAGCAGCAAATCCTCCATTTGCCATTACTTGTAGCCAATCTCTCCTAGAACCTTTTTGTGTTTTTTTCTCCATTGATTTTTTTGTTTTACTTTTGTACGTAGAAAGCATGCTAGAAGACACAAAAAAAGCTCCTAAAATAATTAGTCCCTTATAGCCAAAACCTAAAGCAATTCCACTGCCGACAAAAAAAGCTGCAATTGCACCGCTTTTTGTTAAAGACCTCCGTTTGTATGCGTAATAGGAGACAAATAAAATTACTAAAGAATACATTATACTACTCATTTGTACATAATATCCCTTCATTCGTGATTATTTTCTGTACAGCTAAATCATGTTTCTGAAGTGGTATTCTTTCTTTTACCTGCATAGAAAATGCTAAGGAAATGGTTTCACCTTTATAGCTTTCTAAAAATCGGTCGTAATATCCTCCTCCAAAACCTATTCTGTATCCATTCCTCGAAAAGGCTAATCCTGGAACAAGGAGTAAATCGATTTCTTCTGGATTTGTTCGTTCTGTTTTTTCCATTATAGGTTCAAATAAATTGCTGTAAACCGATTCAAGCTGATTGAAACTCTCTAATTTACGAAAAAGCATTTGTCTAGTTTCAGGAATACACTTCGGCACACTTACCTCCTTTCCTAATTGCCAACACATACGAATGATTTGATATGTATCAACCTCTGGAAATTTGGAAATGGTAATTCCTATATGAGAAGCAGAAGAAAAGGAAGTATTGTTATATAGTTGAAGAGCTATCTGATAAGACATATGCTCATAATGGGGTTTACTGATTGCTTGTAGTTGTTTGATCATATTTGTTCGGAACTGTTTCTTTTCCAGCATATTATGTATACACCATCCTTACCATTTGTTTTTTAATATGAAAAAACAGAAGGGAGATATCCCTTCTGCTTATTTTGTTTCACGGTGAACGGTAGTACGTTTTTCTCTTGAGCAATATTTTTTTAGCTCAAGACGATCTGGATTATTTCGTTTATTTTTTTTAGAAATGTAGTTACGATCACCACATTCAGTGCAAGCTAACGTAATGTTTACACGCATGTTTATTTCCCTCCAAACTATAGGTTGCTAGTTCGTGCATACGACTTTTATATGATAACATCTTTTGTTAGGAAATGCTAGTACTTGTTTTCATTAGAATGTGATTCAGCTCTAAAACCTCTTTTTTTTCAGTACCAGTAATAGACCAAGCTCGGCTGATTCCAGTTGATTGAGGCATAATCTCCATGCTTAAGGAAAAAATGCTTACACTTGATCCTTTTGCCAATGGCTGATATTTAAGTATCCCCTTTTGATTATTCGTCCAAATATGCTCAGTGTGTACATTCCAAATAGGTTGTACCGTTCTCTGTTCAATACGGTTTGTATTATATTCTCCGTTTACCAAATAGAGCTGGTCATCAATAGAATGATAGATGACATTTTCCGTCGGAGAAACGAAAGAAAGATGCTCTTGGTATGCTTTTGGAAAATAATTTAACACTAAAATCTTTAATGTCTTCGCTTGTTGAGAATGATTTCTCACATAAATCTCGTTATATTGAATTTTAGAATGCTTGTGTATTTGCTTTACATGTACAGATATCGAATGTTCTGGTATCAATTTCTCATAGCCATTTTGAATCCAGTAAGTTTTTCCTTCAATCCAAATTCCAGGGGTAGTAGTTATTTTTTTCATAAGTAGCTTTCTTTGAGCACTTTGATAATCTTTTTGTAAATTAGCCTCAATCTTCACTCTACTTTCACCTACTCTACTATTTTTAATTAGATATGGATTCGTTTACCTTTGTATTTACTAGTAGTTCATCGAAAACTCTTTTTGTTTCTTCCCCAATTCGATTCCAGCTGAATAGTTGGCTTACTAATTTTTGACCATTTTTGCCAATCGTTTTGCCTTCTGTTGGATTTTCCAATAAATACTCGATATTTTCAACTAAGTTATCTGCATTATTTGGTTCCATAAATAAACCTGTTTCTCCATTCTTTATAATACCTTTTAAGCCACCAGTATGGGAAACAATCGTGGGAACTGCAAATATAAGGGACTCTAATGCTACAATTCCAAATGGTTCATACGAACTCGGAATCACAACGATATTAGCGTGAGCATAAAATGCATTTTTTTGTTCTCCGTGCAAATATCCTATTAATTGAACACATTCCGATAATCCATTTCTCTCGATAAATCTTTGATATTCTTCGTACATTGGCCCTACTCCAGCAATAACAAAATATAAATCTGATCGCTTTTTATGCAATTTTCTCGCTGCTTCCAATAAAGTACCAAAGCCCTTTTCTTTTACCATTCTGCCCATCGCAAAAATAATTTTTTTATTTTTGTCTAAATGAAGGGATTCGACAGATGGAAAGGAAGCATTTTCAATTTGCATAGATTCTATTCCATTTGGAATAATGTTAATTTTTGATTGCTCTACTTCAAAAATGGACATTACCTCATCCTGCATATATTCACTGCAAACAATTAAAGAATCCGCTGCATGAATTAGTTGTCTTTCTTTCCCATGAATAAATTTTTGCATTTCCGTATAAATGCCACCATTTCTTCCATGTTCTGTCGCATGAATGGTTGCTATTAATGGAATATTTAATTGGTCCTTTAACGAAATTGCAGCAGCCCCTACAAGCCAATCATGTGCCTGAATTAGATCAAATGTCGTTTTCTTTCCTAACTCTATCGCTTTATCCCACATGGCAAGATTTAGTCCGCCGATCCAATGGATAAAATTTTGCTCTATACTATAAATTGGTTTAACACGATAAACGAATAAACCATTTTTTTCTTCTACATCTTCTGCCTTTTTCTGCATATCTTGGGCTGTAATAAGATGTACTTCATATCCATTTTTTATTAAACTGTTCGTTAAACCAACCACATGAGTACCAAGACCGCCGACTATATTCGGGGGATATTCCCATGATAAAATAAGTGCCTTCTTCTTATTTGATGGAATTATTTCATTTATTTTCGGGTTATTCATTTGTATGGTAGTATTTAATATTGGATGCACCTTTTCTCTCAAAGACATCCATTCCTTATCAATCGGTCCTTTCATAAATATACTTAATTGATTTGCTGCTTCCAGATAGGATGAAGCTTCTTCAGCCGTCCAATTATCTTGGTAGAGCAAAGCGCTTAACAATAGCCATTCTTTTTCCAACTGTTTCTGAACACTTTTCGCTTCATTTGATAACAGAACTTGTCTCCATTGATGTAGTTCTTTTTCTACAAAAGCCAAAGAAGCATATATATCACTTTGATTCTTGATTTGGCTTTCTCTATGTTGATCCAAAAAAGAAGAACAAAGATGTACATGATCCATCCCTTGACTAAATTGATTCAAATATGTTTCAGGAGTAATATGAACCATATAGCCTTCATCACATAAATAACGAATACTTTTATTTAATTCCTCTCCTATTTTTACATAGCTCTCTAAATCAATAGGTAGTGATAATATTGACTCATTCGTGTAATGATTATACGATTCAAGTACCTCCATAATCGCTTTATCCCACATTTGCTTTTGGGGATTTTTTTCTTGAAAAATCTGATATAAACTTTCTTCAACAGGAAAAAAAACAACATGATGGGGAGATTCAACAGCTAATCCTACATCGCTTGGCAATGGATCACTATGATTTATAGTTGCACTGTTTAGATAACTATATGTCAATTTCTCTTTTTGCAAATATAAATCTAATCCAGGCGAGAAATATCCTTCAGGAAACCAAAAGCCTTTTGGACGGTACTCTATATAGTCATCAATAATCGATAAACCCATTTCCATTTGCAATTGAACACCTGTACTAGTTGAAGCATTCGAAACTTGTGAAAAGGAAGCAGGGCTTGCAAGGAGTTCTATTCTATTATCTTGAATGAGTGATTTCATTATCTTTAATAAATTTTTATCTTTTTGTTGCCAATATGTTAGTAATTCAACGTTGCAGTTCTCTTTTTCTAAAAATTCTGTCATTTCTTCCCGAAATGACTGCAAATCTAATATTTCCATATATATTGGTGGTACAACAAGCTGAATGATATATGGAGAATTATTTTTTTCAGTAAGGAAAAGAAAGTTAATATATTGAATTGTGTGTTCATAAAATTCCCTTTTTTTATTCTTATCTTCCGAAAAATAATTCATAAAAGGAATGTTATTTATAACAATCAATTGAAAATACGAACCATTCATTTCTTTTTCACATCCTCTTGCTCTTCTAATTCATAATAGCTATAGGTACTTACATGCTCAATCCAATTCGGTATAGGATTGTCCCCTTTTTCCCAATTTTGTATCTCTTTTTCCATAGTACCAACTTGATCTTGTGAGATTCTCGGAGTATGTAATGGATTAGACTGTAATATCGGTAAAAAGGATTGGTAAACATCCAAGACTCCTATTTCAAAACAAAGGCTTCTGTTTGGAGACAAGTCTTGTAATATTATCGATTCCTGTCCATTCTCGACCGGAAGAAGGCGATAGCTATGTGCATTTCTTCCATTATAAATAATACTTGTTATATCATTAATCTTCACTGCCAAAGAGCAGGTTTCTGGGTCAATATCATAATAAGTAGAGATTAGCTGCCATTTCCCTTCAGGTATTCGCCAAAATACTAATGCAGTATTTTCACTTGTTAACCAAGCTTCCATGCCATTTTTCTTGGTTAATAAATCAACGCTTGTCCAAAAATGTTCTGAGACAAAGGGAATCTTTGGCTCTGTTTTTGTGGTTATTTGTTTCTCTTCTTCTTGTTCATTCTTCTCTTTTTCTTTCACGTACTTTTTCCATTGGTATTGAACTTTACCTACAGTTGAATTTAGTTCCATGGCAATTTTACGGAAAGAAAGCCCTTTACGTCTTAAACTTACAATTTGTTCAATCAATAGAAATAGCACCTCTTTCTAGATTTTTGATTTCCCTCTTTCTGACAATCTTGGGTGTATGTATCGCAAATTACTAGTATATGTCTACAAGATACTTTTTAGTTCCTATTTATACTATTATGTTACCACTGAATGGGGGATGCCACAATGAACAGATTTTGTCGGATTGCGCTTAAACTTATGTACGTTCATCTTGAAGGTGCAAAAAAATTTTTCTACCTTGTATCTGCTTCCTCTAGTAACCGAAATTCGACATATGCCTGCTTAAATGCAAGTAGTATTACGACATATTCCTAAATGTTTCGCAAAAAAATCGAGTATTGTCTCCCGGTTGAGAAAAATGGCTGATGAATATTTTTTGTTATCTTATAGCAATTTTCATTCATTCCTTCCATAAGTTACTTTGATTAAATAGGAATTATTGATTGATAATGATAAAATATCTTAGACTGGACTGTTTTACTGCAAAGATAAAGATGATTTCTTTTTTCCTATTGAACAACAATCTTTTAGAAAACAGCTTTTTTTAAATAGTCTAATACTATTAATTTGTGACATGAGGTGAATTATGTTAATTGTAACGCTAGTATTATTAGGGATTTCTTTATTGCTTCTTCTACTATCTTTTTTTCTTCGTGATCCTATAAAAGACTTACGCGAGGAAATAGATCAGCTATCGATTCAGCAAGTACAGGAACTATATAAAATGAAAAAGAAATTAAAAGTGTTAGAAGAGGAATTAATGATTGGTGAGGAAGATTTTTCTTTTAAATCTCCTTCTTCTGTAAAAGAAATAAAGCCAATCCAAAATGAAAATACTCCATCTATTCATGCCATCATTAAAAACCAAGTTTGGACACTTGCAGCAAGTGGAGTTCCAATTGATCAGATTGCCAATCAATCATCCCTATCCATTTCTCAAGTTCAACATATTATTAACGAACGGGAAGGACAATAATGAAATGAAGAAACAAAGTTTACGTTCATTCGCTATAGGAATGCTCCTTTCAGCTAGTGTGATCGGTAGTTATTATTTCTATATGGAAAAAAACACTCACCAAGATGAAAACTTCCTAAACACAAATGATGCGACTACATACCTTAAAAAACAGGGTTTTATCGTTTTAAGTAATGTAGAATATGAGGAACTGAACAAAAGCATAGAGGAAAATAAACAAGAACAAGCAAAGTCTGATACAGAGGCAAATAATAAACAAGAGGAAGCTGAAAAAGAAGCACAAGAGACATATTCCTATACGCTAAAAGTTAAAAGCGGTATGAGTATTTCCACAATTGCTGAATTATTATATAAAAATAAGATCGTTAAAGATCAAGAAGAATTCGAAACATACTTAATCGATAACGATTACCACACAAAAATTCAAGTTGGCAGCTTTCGTTTAACGAGTGAGATGAGTCATAAGAAAATCGCTGTGACTCTTACTAAGTAAATAGCGCTTCTTTAGGATGGTATAAAAGCATTCTTGTCAGGACGAAAAAAACCAAACAATCAGACAATAGTTTCTAAGATTGTTTGGTTTTTTATATTAGTTTTTTAAATGACGTTTATAGTAAAAATTTGTTGTTTATGCCTGTTGCCTTATTTTTTTACCAATCGTATTGTCTGCCTTTAACTAAATAAAAAATATTTTCAGCTATATTAGTAGTGTGGTCGGCTGCTCTTTCTAAATAGCGACAAACAAATGTTAGTTGAGAAATTTGATGTAAATATTCAGGTTTATTTTTACTGATTTCAAACAGCTCCATAAACGCTTGTTTGTTTAAACTATCTACCTCATCATCCATCTCAGCAATTTTCCGAGCTAACCTTGTGTCCTCTTCATTATATGCATTTAAAGATAACCGTAACATTTCATTCGTGATTTCCAGCATTTTTTTGACATGTACCATCGGTTTTACTAAATCCTGATTACCTATTCTAATAGTAGCCTTTGCTATATTCACTGCAAAATCTGCAATTCTTTCGATATCTGTCGCAATCTTTATTCCAACAATAATTCTTCTTAAATCAATAGCAACAGGTGCCTGTTTTGCAATAAGAAGAATTGCAAAATCATTTATTTCTTCATACAACCTATCTGCCTTTGCATCATCATCAATTATTTCTAGAGCCATCTCGATGTTTTGTGTCTCAAGTGCAGCTAGTGATCTTTGGAGAGCTTGAATAGAAAATTCTCCAAGCTCTGTCAATTTTCCTTGTAGTTCCTTAAGCCCTGCTTCAAACTTCTCTCTAACTGGCATGATAAGAGTCTCCTTTTTCGGGTGTTGAACTGAATTTATTATCCAAATCTTCCTGTAATATAATCTTCGGTTCTTTTATCCTTTGGATTTGAGAATATTTTATCTGTTACATCAAACTCAACAACTTCTCCATTTAAGAAGAAAGCTGTTTTATCAGAGATACGAGCAGCTTGCTGCATATTATGTGTAACAATAATGATGCTATAATTTACCTTTAGTTCTTGAACTAGCTCTTCTACTTTTAATGTCGAAATTGGATCAAGTGCAGAGGTTGGCTCATCCATAAGAATAACATCTGGTTCTATAGCTAGACATCTAGCAATACATAGACGCTGCTGCTGTCCGCCAGATAGTCCATATGCATTCTGATTTAATCTATCTTTTACTTCATCCCAAATTGCTGCACCTCTTAGACTTTTTTCCACAATTTCATTTAATATTTTCTTATCACGAATGCCATGAATTTTAGGACCGTATGCCACATTTTCATAAATTGACTTTGGAAATGGATTCGGTTTTTGAAAGACCATTCCTACTTTTGTTCTTAATTCTTCCACTCCATAGTCTTTGTCAAAAATATTTCTACCACGGTAATTAATTTCACCAGATGTTTTTACACCTGGCACTAATTCAATCATACGATTTAATGTTTTTATATATGTCGATTTCCCACATCCAGATGGCCCAATAATAGAAGTTACTTCATTTTCAATAATATCTAAATCTATATTTTTCAGCGCATGGTTATCCCCGTACCATAAATTAAGCTGATTTGTTTTATAAACAGAATTTTTTACCTTACCATCTAAATCATTACTTTCTACTGCTTTCTTCACTTTATCTACAAAGACTGTACTCATTTGAAGTTCCCCCTATACGTTTAATAACGCTTTTGAAATTTATTTCTAATCAATACTGCAATAGAGTTCATTAAGATTAATAGCACTAAAAGAACAATTATTCCTGCTGCTGCAAGACTCTGAAATTCTTCTTGTGGTCTTCCCGTCCAGTTATAAATTTGCATTGGTAATACTGTAAACATATCAAAAACTGTTCTCGGCAAGAATGCAAGGAATAAAGGAAGACCCAATACAACTAATGGTGCTGTTTCTCCTATTGCACGTGAAAGTGCCAATATCCCACCTGTTAAAATGCCAGGGATAGCTGCCGGCATTACCACTCTAACGATTGTCTGCCATTTTGTTGCACCCATACCGAGAGATGCTTCTCTTAATTCACTAGGTACAGATCGGATTGCCTCTTGAGCAGCTACAATAATAATTGGCAGAACCAATAAGCTCATTGTTAAACCTGCAGCAAGCACACTTGTTCCAAGTGACATGGCACGAACAAATAAGGTTAGTCCTAATAAACCAAAGACAATTGATGGTACACCAGCAAGGTTTGATATATTGATTTGGATAAAATTCGTAAACTTATTTTTATTCGCATATTCTTCTAAATATATTGCAGTCCCCACTCCAATCAAAAGGGAGACAGGTGCAACTACTGCCATAAGCCACACAGTTCCTATTAAAGCAGTATAAACCCCTGCATTTTCAGGTTTACGGGATGGCAAGCTTGTTAAAAATTGAAAATCCAAATAGCCAATTCCTTGAGTCAATACTCGATAAAAAAGGATAGCGAGAATAACTAAACCAAATAAAGTCGCGCTAAAAAATAATCCTCTCATTATGACATTTTTCATTAATCTCGGTTTCATTTTTTTTATAACATTTGAATGATTTATCAACTTCATCTTAATATTCCTCCCTAAAACGACGAGAAATGTATTGGGCAAGCAGGTTCATTAAGAAGGTAAACAGAAATAGTGTAAATCCAACTGCATAAATACTGTAATAGATTGTTGTCCCATATCCTGCATCTCCTTGGCTAACTTGAACAATATAGGCTGTCATAGTTTGAATTGATTCTGTTACATTGAAGCTAAGATTAGGTGTACTTCCACCAGCAACTGCTACAATCATTGTTTCTCCAATTGCTCTTGATAACGCTAAAACAATAGAAGAAACGATACCAGAAACGGCAGCTGGCAAGACAACCTTAATTGCTACTTCAAATTTTGTAGAACCCATCGCTAAAGCCCCTTCACGCATTGATCGTGGAACTGCACTCATGGCATCTTCTGATAAAGAAGCAATCATAGGTGTAATCATAATGCCGATCACAATTCCTGGACTTAATGCATTGAACATTTCTAAAGAAGGAATAATTGATCTAAGCAATGGTGTTATAAAGGTTAAAGCGAAAAACCCATAAACAATCGTAGGAATACCTGCTAGCACTTCTAAGATTGGCTTAATTATTCTTCTTGTTCTATCACTCGCGTACTCACTTAAAAAAATGGCCGATGCCAGCCCTATAGGCACAGCAACAATACCTGCAATAATGGTTACTTTTAATGTCCCAGAGACAAGTGGCATAATTCCAAATGTTCCTGGTTCGGAAAATGGATACCATGATTTACTTGTTAAAAATTCTTTCATATTCACTCTTTCAAAAAAAGTGAATGTTTCAATGAGTAATGTAAATAAAATACCAAGCGTTGTTAAAATCGATAATATAGCAGTAATTAATAATACTTTAGGCATTATTTTCTCTAGCATTTTACTTAAATTATTTTTTTGTTTTTTTTCTGCAATTAATTCCTGAATAGATGGTGTATTTCTGTTTACTTCTTGTTTCATCATGTTTTTCAAGCCCCCCTTAAATCCAAACACCAAGATGGAAAGCCAAGTACAAAGCTTTCCATCAAAACTTATTACTTCAGTCCTTTAATTAACTCTAAATCTTTTTCATATTCTTCATCTGGTAATTTTACATAGCCTACATCTTCTGAAAGCACTGCTGCATTTTCAATCATAAATTCAACGAAATCAGCTACTTCTTCTTTTTCTACAGATTCATTTTTCACATAAGTGAATAATGGTCTTGATAATGGAGAGTATTCTCCGCTTTCAACTGTTTCATTTGTTGGTTCAACTGGACCGTTACCACCGTCAATCGGTACTACTTTTAAGTTATCTTTGTTTTCTGCATAATAAGCATATCCAAAGTATCCAATTGCGTTTTTATCCCCTGTTACACCTTGTACTAAAATATTATCGTCTTCTGATAATGTCGCTGCTTTAACTATTGGTTGTTCTTCTAGAATTACTTCATCAAAGTAATCGAATGTTCCAGAATCTGTTCCTGGTGAATAGAATTTGATTTCTTCCTCTGGCCATCCTTCACGTATATCAGACCATTTTTTCGTTGTGCCATCTTCTAGCCAAATTTTCTTTAATTCATCTACTGTTAAATGGTCTACCCACGTATTGTCTTTATTCACTACAACGGAGAGTCCATCATATGCTAATCGTAATTCAGTATAATCAATTCCTTTTGCTTCTAATTCTGTTTTCTCTTCCTCTTTAATTGGGCGAGATGCATTACTAAAATCAGTCTCACCTGCGATAAACGCTTTAAAGCCTCCACCTGTACCAGATGATGCAACAGAAACTTTTACATTTGGTTGCTCTGCTTGATATTCTTCAACGATTGCTTCCATAATTGGATAAACAGTTGATGAACCGTCTAATTTAATTTGTCCTGTTAATTGTTCACCAGCATCATTATCATTTGATGAATTAGCATCATTATTTCCGCCACATGCTGCTAATGCTAACATTGTTCCAATCATTGCTGTTAATCCTACTGTTTTAAGGCTCTTCATTTTTCTCTTTACCCCCTAAGGATGGTTGTTTTGTCTTACAAGTTAACTATAAGTCTTTAGTATTAATTTGGTTTTAACTGTTTGTAAATCAATGTAAACGCTATGTAAATTTAGGGGGTTGCCTTACATTTTTTTGAAATTGCTTAACAATTGGGTCTACCATTATTAAAAGGCTTTTTCTTTAACAAAATGCAAAAAAGGGCAAAACTAATGGAAAATAGTTTGCCCTTTTTCTATTATTCTTTTTCTTCTTTTTCCTCGTCTTTTTGTCTTTCTTTTTTCAAATCGAAATATGCATCCAATACACGTTCACCGATTTTTTTATTTGCCCCATTATCAACACTTCCTTGGTATGCCCATGGAACCATTACTGCCATCGCAACTTCTGGATTATCAGAAGGAGCATAGCTAATTAAGCTTAAATTCATGACTTGAGGAGGTATTTCCCCATAATCACTTCTTGATGGTCCATCATAAAACGCCTCCGCAGTACCTGTTTTTGCTGCAGGAGAATAATCTTTTCCACCTAAGTTAGAATAAGCGGTACCCTTTGGAGTTTGAGCTACCATCTCAAATCCTTGCTGAACTCGTTCAATCCATTCTGGTTTAACATCTACTGTATTTAATACCTTTGGTTTTACGGTTTCTACAACTGGTCCTAGTGTGCTATCATCTGCTACAGGTTCACGAATTTCTTTTACAATATGTGGTTCCATCCTTTTCCCGCCATTCGCGATTGTGGAAACATATTGCGCGAGCTGCATATTTGAATACGTATCATATTGCCCAATCGATAAATCTAGTAGGAAACCTGGCAATGTATCTTGTCCTTTAAACCCAACTTGTTCGTTTGGCAAATCAATTCCGGTGCGAATTCCTAATCCGTACTGCGCAAATTCGTTTCTAACTAATGAAAAGTCGCTCAGCTGTACAGATAACGGTTGACCATATACATAATTTGCACCAGCCATCTTCATTACTGTACGGAACATATAAACGTTAGAAGAGCGTTGCAATGCAGTCAGGTCATTAATTGGTCCCATTGTTGTCCAAGATTTCTTAATTGTGTTTCCGATTTTTACAGGTGTATCATTCCACACTGTTCCAGGAGAAATTGCTCCCGTTTTATACCCAGTTAATACAGTTGCACCTTTTACAACAGATCCTACGTTGTACGTGGTTGTAATATTACCAAGTGCATCATCTTGAACTTCCAATTTTCCTGTTTTTTCATTTTTTTCTAGTCGTTTTCCGGCCATGGACAGAACATCTCCTGTATTTGGATCCATTAAAACCACATAAGCCCTATCAAGCAATTTTGTTCCAGAAAATGTCTTGGCTGTTTTTAATTCTTCCTCGATTATTTTTTCTACTTCTAATTGAAGTTCCATATCAATGGAGAGAACTAGATCATTTCCTCGTTTTCCTTCTGATATGACCTCGGTACTTACGATATTGCCATTTTTATCTGTTTTATTGCGAATTTTCTCTTTTTGTCCTTTAAGAACATCTTCGTATTGGAGTTCTAAGTAACTTGTTCCTACTCGATCATTTCGGCTGTATCCTCGTGAAAGATAATAATCTAATTTCTCTGCCGGTAATCCTTTCTCTGCGGAACTAACACTCCCTAAAACAGATTTTAACGTATCACCGAATGCATACGATCTTTCCCAGTCAGTTGTTGTATCTACACCAGGTAAGGATTCTAAATTCTCGCTTACTACTGCAAACTCTTTGTCACTGACGTCTTTATTTTTCACCATTTGCGGTGTTAGTTTGTAGCCACTAATAAATTCGCGATAGATTGCTAAAACCTCTAAATCATGATTAGAAAGTGTTTTTAAATCCTCCTCCGTAATTCGATCCAGCTGCAATTGATATACTTCTGTATTATATTCGTCTTGATCTGGATACTTCTCTGCTAAAGCTTTTTTTTCTGTATCAGACACCTTCTTACTTGCCTTCTCTTCATTTTTTATGATCCAGTAATCCTTTTTTTCACGTTCTGTTACCTTTTTTGTATCTTTAATAATATACTGGGAAAGCAACTCAGCTGTTTCGAGCATCTTTTCTTGCTTTGCACCTGAATTCGTATATGTAATCGCTTTTTGTGCAACATTATCCACAATTACTTTTCCAGTAGTATCATACATTTTCCCACGGGGCACAGAGGTATTTACTGTAACATCTTCTGTTTTCTCTAGCTCTCTTTTATAATCCTCTCCGTAAACAATCTGCACAAAACCTAGTCGCAGAATTAAGGCGGAGAATAATAAAAACACTAAAAAGAAAATAATATTAAGACGTACAGGTATCGTTTTTTTCTTTTTCTTTTTTCCCACCGTATAATCACACTTTCCTTGAATATTCTTTTTCTATTGTAATAGAAAACAGGAGATTATTCTATTAATAACTAATTGGAATAATATGCTAGAATCGACTAAGTTGTGCTATTTGCATTTTTCCTACTATATTATTTATTAATATGAGAGAAAAAACGCCTATGTATCCACGTTTCTTTCATCCAAAAAACACCAAAAGGGGCTGGGACAAAACTAAATAACTAACTTTTAAAGACGAACAATCTCTAATTTAGCTCTTAAATAAAGCTAC